>JAFAUH010000308.1 GCA_019243445.1 Streptomycetaceae bacterium
GGGTGACGGCGCGGCGGCCGTGCCGGAGTTGGTGATGAGCGCCACGATTCCACTGGGCGCTTCCGGTGTACCCGATGCCGTCACCTGGTCGAAGACCTTCCAGGTCGACCATGCCCAGAAAACGACGCCCACTCCCACGGCAGAGTATGTACGTAAAGTGACCATATCCCTACACACTGCCCGGGTGAGCTCAACCTCTAAACATCGCAGGCGAGTTGGACGATTCAGCAGGGGGCGTCACGCGGCCGCCGCATTCCACCCCGCACACTACCGACGGGCCACGCGCCCCAGTACGACCACGCACCGGACGGCCCCGCATACGGTGCCGCATGAGGCCATGGCTCCGGCCCGACGTCGGCGGACCGCACCCGCCCAGGGACGTGGTTGCCACGTGCCACCAGCGCATGGCCACACCGCTGACGACGGCACGCGCGGTGCTCCTCGGCGTAGCCTCACGGGCATGACCGAGCTCTGGACCGATCACGCGCGCGAGGCGCTCCGCATTGCTTGCCACACCGCGGACGGCCCGTCGCTGCTCGCCCTGCTGCGTACCCATGACTGCGGCGGTGTGGTGCAGCAGTGCGGTGATGCACTCACCGCGGCCGTCTGGCGGGACCTGCCCGGCGCCCGCCAGACGGCGACCGGGTGCGCGGCTGCCCTGCGCGAGCGGGGCTGGGCGGGCGACGAGGTTCTCGCCGGACAACTCGACACCGCGGCTACTGGCGGCGACCTTGGGCTGCAGCCTTTGCCGGTCGACCTGGAGGAGCTCTCCGGTCTGCTGGAAGGCGACCTGGTCTGGGGTGGTGGCCGCATCGACGTGACCACGGGCGAGTGCTGGCCTGCGGCCATCGACACCGAGGAGGTGGGGGACGAGGAGGAGTGGGACGATCCCGAGCGGTGGCTTCCCGTCCCGAGCGCGGGATCGCGGGATGCCTACCGTGACCTGGAGGACTTCATCACCACCCTCGATGACCAGGACCTCGCCGGCTTCTTGAGCATCGCGATCCAGGGCCCAGGGGCGTTCCGCCGCTTCAAGGACATGCTGGCCACCTCACCGGTGCAACTACAGCGGTACTGGCTGTTCTCGGCGGAACGGCAGTACGGCCGGGCCCGGGCCTGGCTCGCCGACCACGGATACCGGCCGACACCACCCGGCAGCCGCTGACCCGGGAACCCTCACAGCCCCAGCGCAGGTAGGCCTCGCAGGCGGCTGCTCTCGCCGCGTCCGGCATTGTCCAGGTCGAGCAGGGGCGGCGGCCAGGGCTCTGGCGGGTGAGCGGACGGCGCCTGGTCGGAGCCGCGCGCATCGGGGGAGTGGACGTGCGGATCGCCCCGAAACACCAATCTCCCGGCTGCTCTTCCTGCTCGGCTATGCAGCGGCCCCAGGCCGCTGGCGGCCCGAGCCGGTGCAGGTCGCCGAACGAGACGGCCTACTCGGCGCGGTCGCCTACGCCTTCGTCCGGGTGGCGGAACGCGCCCTGCGCAACGGCGTGCTGCAGGGCTACCGGTCGGTCGAGGACACGCTGCCCGTGATACGCGGACGGATCAGGACGGCCGAGCAGGTGCGACGGCACTTCGGCCGTGCCTTTCCCGTCGAGGTGGCGTTCGAGGAGTTCACCGAGGACATCCCGGAGAACCAGGTCTTGTACGCGGCGGCTCGCCGCCTGCTCGGCATCCCCGGAGTGCCCGCCGCCTGCCGTCCAGGGCTGCGCCGCATCGGTGATGCCCTCGCGGACGTCACCGACCTGGAGCACGGAAGCACACCGCCGGTGTTGCAGTGGGGCGCGCACAACGCCCGCTTCCATGGCGCGCTCCGGCTGGCCGAGGTGGTCTTGCGCGGAGCTTCCTACGACCTGGGCGACCGGGGCGTGGTCCCCGTCGACGGTCTGCTGCTGAACATGGAGAAGGTCTTCGAGGACTTCGTCGGCGCCGCGCTTGCCGAGGCGCTGCGGCCCTACGGCGGCAACGTCCACACACAGGACCGGCGCCACTTCCTGGACCAGGCATGCCAGATTCCGATGCGGCCGGACGTGGTGTGGACGCGGCCCGACGGCCGGCCGGCCGGAGTGGCGGACGCCAAGTACAAGCTGGAGAAGCACAGTGGCTACCCGAACGCCGACGTCTACCAGATGACGTCGTACTGCCTCGGTCTCGGGCTCACCGCTGGCCATCTCATCTACGCTGCGGGGGAACTCCCCGCGACACGGCATGCGGTCCGCAACTCGGGCATCCAGCTGGTCCGGCACGCTGTCCCGCTGGATGCAGAGCCGGGCGTCCTTCTCGCAGCGATGGAGCAGATCGCGGCGGAGATTGCCGGTGCGGCCAGCGCTGCGAGCGCGGCCAGCCGCGCCGACGCCTGACGTGCGGTCAACGAGTTGCAGTGACGCATTTCTGAACGGCGTACTCACCGATGAGATGACGGGGTTGGCGTAGCGCGTCGAAGAGGCAAGGCAAGGGGACCACGCCGCGTTGTCGCCGTCGTCGGGGCATGCGTCAGCGTCTCAGGACGTGCGCCAGCTGTCCCAGCGGTCGCGGAACCAGGCCAGTGTCCCGGAGAGCAGCTCGCGGTTGTGGTCCTTCTCCAGCAGGGATAGCCGGAAGCTGGGGCGCAGCTCCAGTTTGCCTTCCGGTATGTCGACGCCCTCCAGTTCGTTGAGGCGGGTGAGGAGTTCAGCGCGCAGCGTGCGGTCGGTGAACGGCTCGCGTGCGGCGAGGTGCTGGAATACCACCTCTGCTGTGCCACCGCGCCCACCGCCCGGGCAGAGCGCCAGCGGCCAGATGCCGTGGCCTGGGCCGCCCGCATCCCCCAGCATGAGGAACGCGCTGGTGGTGACGTGCCCCGCCCCGTGGCCGATCCAGCCGCCAAGCTGTTCCCACTGGGCGAAGAGTGCTCGCACTGAGGCCACGGTCTGCGGGGTGTCGTCCGCTGCGAGCTGGCGGAAGAACCGCTCGGTGCGAGTCTCCTCGCCGTGAACTTCCGCGGTGCGCTGTATGGTGTCCTCTCCATCCGCCTGCTCGCTGTTGGTGCTGGTGAGCAGCAGGGCGAGGTCGTTGCTGGTCAGGCGCTGAGCGGGGTCGGCGGCTCCGGTGGCGGTGAAGCGGATCCCGTCGGTGCTCAGCCGGGCGCGGACGTCGCCGCCTGGATCTTGGGGAGTCCAGCGGAATCCGGCGGAGACTTTTCCGTCAGCGTTGAGTACCCGGTATGCGTTGACCACACCGGGTGTATTGGCCAGATGGGTGCCCACGGCCTGGGCGCTGGAGCCTATGAATGCGGCGAGGTCCCCGTAAGACGTCCAGGTGCCGTGCGGAAGCGTGGCGAGCACTTGATGGGCGAGGTGCCAATCCCGGCTGCGCTCCGCGCGGCCGACACCGCGCAGCGGGGCCGGCCACAACCTGGCAGCCCGGTCGGCGAGCTCGTACGCTCGGGCCAGTATCTCCTGGGCTCCCCAGTATTCGGTGGCGGCGATGCGGCGGTTCATCTCCAGGTGGCTGCCCTTCAGCAGGTCCTGCTTGCGCTCGAAGGGACGGTTGGACAGCTCCGAGTTCACTGCGGTGAGTGTCAGGTTCCCGAGGGTGTGCTGGAGCCGCGAGTGCAGGTCTTCCGCGTTTTCTCCGTCGGCCGCGTCCTTGCCCAGCGTCCGCATCCACTCGTCGCTGGGCGACTGCGGCATAACGTGCTCGATGGTCAGCTGCGCGACGGCGAAGTCCACCGGCTCCGGGTGGTCGTAACTCTCCTCCAGACGTTGTAGCACCAGCTTGCGCTGGTGCCAGCGTCCGTAGTGGTAAAAGGGTGCCGCCCGAATCTTCTCGCGCAGTTCGTCGTCATCAGGCCAGAAGCGGTTATCGGCTGAGAGGAGTTGCTGCAGGCCGTCGGCGACGGGTACATCGAGCGGGAGCTGGGCCGGCACGGACTGGAAGATCCTGTTGAGGTTGTTCGTCGGCACTCGGCAGATCATCCGGCGCACCAGAAAGCTCTCGATGTACGACATCGCGCGGGCTGTGTCGGAGGCGTCGAGCTCTCCGCGTTCCTGCCGGTCGAGCAGGAGCATCAGCGCGGGGTAGGTGACGGCGGCCTGCCAGGCGTCCAGGCGGTGCAGATGAGCCCGGACCGACGCGTCTGGTTCCTCTTCGGGGTGGATCAGCCTGCGGAAGTGGGCGCAGCGGCGGTGTAGCTCCTTGATATAGGCCTCGATCTTCGCCTCGCTCGCCTCGGCGCGCTCGAAACGCTGCTGTTGGGCAGCATACAGGTCCTGGCGACGGACTCGGTCGTCCCCGTCGAGTACCAGCTGCAACCACATGAGCTGTTCGAGTTCGTCGTTGCTCAAACTATCCTGCAGCGGCAGCCAGTAGGTCTCATAGACGTGTTCACCGCGGGTTGGCAGCCGCATGAACAGGTAGTTGCGCAGCAGGTCTGCCTGGCTGAGTTTGAGCCCGGTGTTGTTGAGTGACTCGAAGATGCGGTGGACATTGTCGCCGCGCTCGGCAGTCACCGCCACCAGCGTGAGTCTGGAGGTGATCGCCTGCTCGATGCGGAATACATCCTGAGGGTCCGCTGGATCACCTGCCTCGATGAGCTTGCGCCGGAAGAAGCGGTACGCAGTGGCGACACTGTCCCCGGCGGCACGCTCCGCGTGTGCGCCGCGGATGTGTGCAGCAAATTGTCGGCGGTCGGCCTGCGTCGGTAGCAGGCGGTAGTGGTCGTTGCCACTCTTGCGCTTGTTGATCAGGTATTCCTCGTCGATGCGCTCAGCCTCGTCCGGCTGGACATCCGCGACGTGATCGCGGATTGCGGCAAGGGCGAGACAGAGCGTGGTCAGCCGCTGCTGGCCGTCGACAACGAGCCAACGGGGGAAAATGGCCTCGTTCTGCGGGGACGGGGCCAGCACGACAGAGCCGAGAAAGTGCGTGCTCGCCTTCTCCCCGGACCCCAGCAGCTCGGCCTGTTCAAGGATATCGCTCCACAGCTGCGCCAGTTGCTTCTCCTTCCAGGAGTATGTCCGCTGGTAGAGCGGCACTTGGAACTGCTGGGCCCGCCCTTGCACAAGGTCAGCAAAGAGTGTCTCCTTGGCCTGCATGGTGGTTCCTCCCCCATCGCTTCATCTGTTCACGACGCGTGGGATTGACCATACGGCCTCTCACTGACAGCAGGGGTGCTCTGGAATCTCGAAGAGCTCGGCTTACGCAGGAGGCGGCCGACCCGAGGCCGCTGAGGCTCGATCACACCGCGTGATGCAGCGGCCGGACGCAGCATGCTGCAGCACACACGGACGCGATTCCGTCGATAATGCGTAACCGAGTAGAATCGGACTCCCGAATGTGATCACGATGACCGCAACTGCCCGCTGGTGACGGGTTACCGGGGATGGGGGAGGCACTTTGTCGGGTGTCACGCCGAGGCGGGCCGTCAAGCGGGCCGAGCGTTCATGGCTGCAGGCGGTGAGCCTGCTCGGGCAAGGCGCCACAGCTCAGGCCGCGGGTCTGTTCGCGGAAGCGGTCCGGGAGGACCCAACCGCTGCCGATGCCTGGCTGGGCCTGCACGCGGCGGGCGAGCGCCAGGCGGAAGCGCTGGCTGCAATGACGCATCACTCGGCATCGTTCGGGACGCTGCGCGCACGTCTCACCACCCCGTTGCGGTCGCGTTTCCAGATCGGCGAGTACGTCACCTTCCGCCTGGAGACCCACCGCGACCTGTGGCTGGCGACCCAGTGCGCGCTGATGGACGCCGGCCGCCTTGACGAGGTGTGGGCGGTGCTGTCGACGGCGTACCTCGACTGCGACGAGACCCGTTTCGTCTGCACTCGCCACGCGTTTCTCAACCGGGACTGGCAGAACGTACTGACGTTCTCCCAAGGTATCCAGGACGCCTTTCTGCGTGACGAATCCCAGCTGTATGTCGGTCAGGCGCTGGTGCATCAGAAGGTCTTGCATGAGGCGCTGAACATCCTTGGCCCGCTGCCGGGGCGGCTGGAAGTGGGAAGCCATTTCGATGCGGAGGTGGCCTACTGGCGTGGTCGGGCGTACGAGGGACTGGGCGCGGGTGAGCAGGCTCTCAAACAGTTCCAGTATGCGTTCCGTTGCTGGCCGCGGCTGTACGACGTGGCCGAGCGTGCCCAAGCCGCGCTGACCGAACCGGTGGCCGCGACGACATCCGCGCCGAGCGCACGGCAGACGTCCCCCGCCCAGGTGGCGGAGCCGGAGACATCGGCACAGGCATCAGCACGGACATCGGCGGAAACGGCGGAACAAGGGCGCTCGGAGCTGCTCGCCGAGGCCCGCGCCGAGCTCGACGGCATGATCGGGCTCGAACCGGTCAAGCGCCAAGTCCGTACCATGATCGCGCAACTGCAGATGGCTGCCCTCCGCGTAGAGCAGGGCATTCCTTCCGAAACCCGGCCACAGCACTTCGTCTTCGCTGGCCCTCCCGGCACCGGAAAGACGACGGTGGCACGCATCGTGGGCAAGATCTTCGCCGGGCTGGGTCTGCTGGAGCGCGGGCATGTCATCGAAGCGCAGCGCGTCGACCTCGTGGGGCAGCACCTCGGCCATACCGCATTGAAGACCACCGCCGTCATCGATTCCGCACTGGATGGCGTCCTGTTCATCGATGAGGCATACGCACTGTCCAACAGCGGCTATGCGGGCGGCGATGCCTTCGGCAACGAGGCCCTGCAAGTTCTCCTCAAACGAGCCGAGGACGACCGCGAACGCCTCGTGATGGTCCTGGCGGGATACCGGGACGAAATGGACCAGCTGCTGTCCACTAATCCTGGGCTCAGTTCCCGGTTCACCACCCGCGTCGACTTCCCGTCCTACTCCCCGGACGAGCTGCGCCAGATCGCTGCTACGTTCATCTCCCAAAGTGGCAGTGTACTGTCCGCTGAGGCGGCATCCGCTCTCGACGAGACTCTTGAACGAGTCCGCGACATGATCGACACCTTGGGTAACGGACGTTTCATCCGCAATCTGTGCCAGAAGGCCGCTGCCCAGCGGGACCTCCGACTCGCCGCAGCAGCGGGGGAGGGTCAGACGCTGACTCGCGATCAGCTCATCATGTTGCAGGCGCCGGATGTCATCATTGCTGCGATGGAGCTCCTCGACAGCGCCGTCCCGCCTGCAGATCACCCGCGTTGACGACTCCGTTGGAAAATCCACAAAATGGATGTGTGTCCGTGGTTTCAAACGGCGAGTTCCAGGCGGGCCAGGTGGGAGGTTCTGGTCTTGCCGAGCGGGGTGCCGGTGAGCCAGGCATCGAGGCGGATGATGTTGATTGCAGTGGC
>JAFAUH010000315.1 GCA_019243445.1 Streptomycetaceae bacterium
GGGCCCACCGTCACGCGACTACTTGATAATCTTGGTGACCCGGCCGGAGCCGACGGTGCGGCCGCCTTCCCGGATCGCGAACCGCAGTCCCTGCTCCATGGCGATCGGCTGGATCAGGCTGACCGTCATGTCGGTCCAGCTTATCCAGCCGGTCGCCATGGAGGAGGGCCTGAAGTTCGCCATCCGCGAGGGTGGCCGGACCGTCGGCGCCGGCCAGGTCACCAAGATCGTCAAGTGACCCGGCGCTCCTAGGAGCAACCAACCTGATGGCCCCTACGACTTCGGTCGTAGGGGCCCTCAGGCGTCACGCTGCTGCACTCGACGGTGAAACTCCTGGGCTTCGGGGTGCGTGGCCGGGGTCGGACCGTCCGGGGTCAGGAAGTTGAGTATGTCGTGGACGTCGAGGTGGATGTCGGAGTGGAGGTTGGAGGGGAGGTCGGGGCTGGGCGGGTGCGGCAGGTGTGAGGGGCCGGTGAGGTACACCGGCGGACAGCAGTCAGGGCATTGCCACCCGCAGGGCGCGGCTGAGCGCGGACGCAGTGTCGGGGGCGAGCGTGCCGATCTTCTCATCGACCTCGTCCCGGTAGATGGTCACGATGTGGTCGGCGGAGATGAAGCCGCTGAGCGGGTCCGCCGCGCTTGTGGTCACGCGGGTCGGGGAGGTGCCGCCGGCGGCCAGGACGCGGGCGGCAAGGAAGCTGTCAAGCTCGGCGTTGCGGATGTCGTTGGAGACCACCACCCAAACATCCTTTCGGCCGCCGGTGCGGGCTTGGATGATGTCGCCACGGTGGGGAATGTACTCTGCGGTCGAGCTCACCCTCCCACCTCGGCCGCGATCCGTGCTGCCGATGCACCTGCGGCTGCTCGGATCCGCTGGCCTTCTTCAGCGCTCAGCTCGGCACGCAGCCTGCGGTAGCCCTCGCGCAACGCCTCTTGTTGTATGCGTCCCACGACGGTGTCGTGCGCGTACGCCTTCATCGAGACCTGCTCACGGCGGGCGAAGCCCCGCAGCGCCGCCAGCTCCTCGTCGGTGAATGTGATCGTCAATCCAGGCATACGCTCATGCTACCGCAATCCGGTAGTGCCTCCACTACCGGCTTCTGGTGGCGGATCTACGTGCCTGACGTTCACAAGCCACCGGCATCGACGGGCCATCGCCGCTGCCACCAGTGGCGATGGCACTGTCAAGTTAAGCGGGTGGCCTTGAGGCTGGGATGATCGTCCGGTTTGTTGATCATCCGGGAGGGGCTGGCCGTGGAGGCAGAAGCGGCGGTGTCGTACAAGGGTTTCCGGTTCCCAGCGGAGATCATCGCGCACACGGTGTGGCTGTACCACCGCTTCCCGCTCAGCTACCGCGAGGTCGAAGAGCTGCTGCTTGCGCGCGGGATCGTGGTCTCCCACGAGACGATCCGGGCCTGGTGTGACCGGTTCGGGCCCCAGTACGCCGCGGCCTTGCGCCGTCGCCGGCCCCAGATCGGGGATAAATGGCATCTCGACGAGGTGTTCGTGAAGATCAACGGGGTGCGGCACTACCTGTGGCGAGCCGTCGACCAGGACGGCAACGTCCTGGACATCCTGCTCCAGTCCCGACGCGACGCCAAGGCCGCCAAGCGCTTCCTGGCCAAGCTCATGAAGAAGCAGCGCCGGGTACCGCGGGTGCTGGTCACCGACAAGCTCCGCTCCTACAACGTCGCGCACCGCGAACTGATGTCCTCGGTCGATCACCGCTCCCATAAGGGACTGAACAACCGGGCCGAGAACAGCCACCAGCCGACCCGGCAGCGAGAACGCGCTATGAAAGGCTTCCGCTCCGCCAGCAGAACCCAGCGATTCCTGTCCGCGTTCAGCCAGATCTCACCCCACTTCCGACCTCGCCGCCACCGGATGACCGCACCCGACTACCGCACCGAAATGCAGCTCCGCTTCACCGTCTGGGACCAGGTCACCGGCGTGTCCGCCACAGTCTGAACACGGCACCACCACCGGCCCCCGCCACACCCTGATGCCCCCGCCGCCAGCCCGCTCGCGGATAACTTGACAATGCCGCCGGAGTGCCTCACCCGATCGGGTGGCTGTGGTGCCTGCCTGATTGGCGGGAGCCGGGGCGCGTGTGGCACACTGTTCAGGTTGCTCGGTGGAGTGCCGATGCTGCGCGCCTCCCGTCGGGAGGACTGGAAGCGAGTCCCACAGTACTCGTCGCCCCATACCTCGCTTTACATCGAGAGGTGTATCGAGAGGTGTAGGGGCGGACGTACGGGAATCTTCCGGGAAGCGTCAGCGCGGGGCTCGCCAGGCGCCCGGTGGATGGCCTTCCCCAGCTTCCCCCTTCCGGGGGGTTTCTCCTGTGGAGATTTATGAGGCGGGGTGCGACACGCCCGACCGCGTGGGTCGGGGCCGGGTTCCAGAGCGTTACGAGAGACAGGACTACGGAGTAGCCATGGCGGGACAGAAGATCCGCATCCGGCTCAAGGCCTACGACCACGAGGTCATCGACAACTCGGCGAAGAAGATCGTCGAGACGGTGACCCGCACTGGTGCGCAGGTCGCAGGCCCGGTGCCGCTGCCCACTGAGAAGAACGTGTACTGCGTCATCAAGTCGCCGCACAAGTACAAGGACGCGCGCGAGCACTTCGAGATGCGTACGCACAAGCGCCTCATCGACATCCTCGACCCCACGCCGAAGACCGTCGACTCGCTCATGCGTCTCGACCTGCCGGCCGGCGTCGACATCGAGATCAAGCTCTGAGGTGACGCGCGAGATGGCTAAGCAGATCAAAGGCGTCCTGGGCGAGAAGCTGGGCATGACTCAGGTCTGGGACGAGAACAACCGCATCGTTCCGGTGACTGTCGTCAAGGCCGGCCCCTGCGTGGTGACCCAGGTGCGCACCAACGACGCCGATGGTTACGAGTCGGTCCAGCTCGCCTTCGGCGAGATCGACCCGCGCAAGGTGAACAAGCCCCTCAAGGGCCACTTCGCCAAGGCCGACGTGACCCCGCGCCGCCACCTGGTGGAGATCCGTACCGCCGACGCCTCCGAGTACACGCTCGGCCAGGAGATCACCGCCGAGGTCTTCGAGGCGGGCACCAAGGTCGACGTCACCGGCAAGAGCAAGGGCAAGGGCTTCGCCGGTGTCATGAAGCGTCACAACTTCGGGGGCCTCGGCGCCGGCCACGGCACCCAGCGCAAGCACCGCTCGCCCGGCTCCATCGGTGGTTGCGCCACCCCGGGCCGCGTGTTCAAGGGCCTCCGTATGGCGGGCCGTATGGGCAATGAGCGTGTGACCACCCAGAACCTGACCGTCCACGCCGTTGACGCGGAGAAGGGTCTGCTGCTCATCAAGGGCGCGATTCCTGGTCCGAACGGCGGCCTCGTCCTGGTCCGTACCGCGGCCAAGGGGGCCTGAGGTTAAACATGAGCACCGCTAGTACCGTTGACATCCTTTCGCCGGCAGGCGACAAGGCCGGGACCGTCGAGCTCCCCGCGGAGATCTTCGACGCCAAGGTCAGCATCCCGCTGATCCACCAGGTCGTCGTCGCCCAGCTGGCCGCTGCCCGCCAGGGCACGCACAAGACCAAGACCCGCGGCGAGGTCCGCGGCGGCGGCAAGAAGCCGTACCGCCAGAAGGGCACCGGCCGCGCCCGTCAGGGTTCGACTCGCGCTCCGCAGTTCGCAGGCGGTGGCGTCGTCCACGGCCCCGTGCCGCGTGACTACTCGCAGCGGACCCCTAAGAAGATGATCAAGGCCGCCCTCCGCGGCGCCCTGACCGACCGGGCTCGTCACAACCGCATCCACGTCGTCACCGGCGTGATCGAGGGCGAGACCCCGTCCACCAAGGCCGTCAAGGCCCTGCTGGGCAAGATCAGCGAGCGTAAGAACGTGCTCCTGGTCGTTGAGCGCGCCGACGAGACCGCTTGGCTGTCGGCCCGCAACCTGCCCCAGGTGCACATCCTGGAGGCCGGCCAGCTCAACACGTACGACGTGCTCATCTCCGACGACGTGGTCTTCACCAAGGACGCCTTCGAGCGTTTCGTGTCAGGTCCGGTGGCATCCGGCAAGGCCGTCGCCTCCGAGGCTGAGCTCGAAGGGAGCGACGCCTGATGAGCGAGCAGACAGCTGCCACCACCGTCACCAGCAAGACCTTCACGGACCACCGTGACATCTTGCTCAAGCCGGTGGTGTCCGAGAAGAGCTACGCACTGATGGACGAGAACAAGTACACGTTCATCGTCGATCCGCGTGCCAACAAGACCCAGATCAAGCAGGCCGTCGAGGCGGTCTTCTCGGTCAAGGTCACCGGAGTCAACACGATCAACCGGCAGGGCAAGCGCAAGCGCACCCGCACCGGTTTCGGCAAGCGCAAGGACACCAAGCGCGCCATCGTGTCCCTCGCTGAGGGCGACCGTATCGAGATCTTCGGCGGGCCGGTCTCCTAAAGGAGGCCGAGACCGTCCAGAAGTCCGGAATTTTCCGAGGACTGAGAGACAATGGGTATCCGCAAGTACAAGCCGACGACTCCGGGCCGTCGTGGCGCCAGCGTCGCCGACTTCGTCGAGATCACGCGGTCCACGCCGGAGAAGTCGCTGGTCCGCCCCCTGCACAGCAAGGGCGGCCGTAACAACGCCGGTCGTGTGACCGTCCGCCACCAGGGCGGCGGCCACAAGCGCGCCTACCGCGTGATCGACTTCCGTCGTCACGACAAGGACGGCGTGCCGGCCAAGGTCGCGCACATCGAGTACGACCCGAACCGCACCGCACGCATCGCGCTGCTGCACTACGCGGACGGCGAGAAGCGCTACATCCTCGCCCCGGCCCGCCTGAGCCAGGGCGACCGGGTCGAGAACGGCGCGGGCGCTGACATCAAGCCGGGCAACAACCTCCCGCTGCGGCACATCCCCGTGGGTACGGTCATCCACGCGGTCGAGCTGCGGCCGGGCGGTGGCGCCAAGTTGGCCCGCTCCGCGGGTGCCAGCATCCAGCTGATGGCGAAGGAAGGCACCTACGCCCACCTGCGTATGCCGTCCGGTGAAGTCCGGCTGGTCGACATCCGCTGCCGCGCCACTGTCGGCGAGGTCGGCAACGCCGAACAGTCGAACATCAACTGGGGCAAGGCCGGCCGCATGCGGTGGAAGGGTGTGCGCCCGACCGTCCGCGGTGTCGCCATGAACCCGGTCGACCACCCGCACGGTGGTGGCGAGGGCAAGACCTCCGGTGGCCGTCACCCGGTCAGTCCGTGGGGTCAAAAGGAAGGGCGTACGCGTTCGCCGAAGAAGGCGAGCAACAAGCTCATCGTCCGCCGCCGCAAGACCACCAAGAAGCGCTAGGAGCAGGTTCAGATGCCGCGCAGTCTCAAGAAGGGGCCCTTCGTCGACGACCACCTTGCCAAGAAGGTGGACGTACAGAACGAGGCAGGCACCAAGAACGTCATCAAGACCTGGTCCCGCCGCTCGATGATCGTCCCGGCCATGCTGGGCCACACGATCGCGGTGCACGACGGCCGCAAGCACGTCCCGGTGTTCGTCACCGAGTCGATGGTCGGCCACAAGCTCGGCGAGTTCGCGCCGACCCGCACCTTCCGCGGCCATGAGAAGGACGACCGCAAGTCGCGTCGTCGCTGATCTGCGGAATAGCGAAGACCTATGACTGACACCGAAGGGACAACCATGGAAGCCAGGGCCCAGGCGCGGTACATCCGCGTCACGCCCATGAAGGCCCGCCGCGTGGTGGACCTCATCCGTGGCCTTGACGCCACGGAGGCTCAGGCGGTCCTGCGATTCGCTCCGCAGGCCGCGAGCGTGCCCGTGGGCAAGGTGCTTGACAGCGCCATCGCCAACGCCGCGCACAACTACAACTACCCTGACGCCAATTCGCTGTACGTCAGCGAGGCATACGTGGACGAGGGTCCGACCCTGAAGCGGTTCCGGCCGCGCGCTCAGGGCCGTGCCTACCGGATCCGCAAGCGCACCAGCCACATCACCGTGGTCGTCGCCAGCAAGGAAGGGACCCGGTAATGGGCCAGAAGGTTAACCCGCACGGGTTCCGGCTCGGCATCACCACCGACTTCAAATCCCGGTGGTACGCCGACAAACTGTACAAGGACTACGTCAAGGAAGACGTCGCCATCCGCCGGATGATGACGCAGGGCATGGAGCGGGCCGGCATCTCCAAGGTGGAGATCGAGCGCACCCGCGACCGCGTCCGCGTCGACATCCACACCGCCCGGCCGGGCATCGTCATCGGCCGTCGCGGCGCGGAAGCCGACCGTATCCGCGGCGACCTGGAGAAGCTCACCGGCAAGCAGGTGCAGCTGAACATCCTCGAGGTCAAGAACCCGGAGACCGACGCTCAGCTGGTGGCCCAGGCCGTCGCCGAGCAGCTGGCCTCCCGCGTCTCCTTCCGTCGGGCCATGCGTAAGAGCATGCAGTCCACGATGAAGGCCGGGGCCAAGGGCATCAAGATCCAGTGCGGTGGCCGCCTCGGCGGCGCCGAGATGTCCCGCTCCGAGTTCTACCGCGAGGGTCGGGTCCCGCTGCACACGCTGCGCGCCAACGTGGACTACGGCTTCTTCGAGGCCCGCACTACCTTCGGCCGCATCGGTGTGAAGGTGTGGATCTACAAGGGCGATGTGAAGAACATTGCCGAGGTGCGCGCCGAGGGTGCCGCCGCCCGGGCCGGCAACCGCCCAGCCCGCAGTGGCAGCGAGCGTCCGGCGCGCCGCGGTGGCGAGCGCGGCGGCCGTGGCCGTCGTCCGCAGTCCAGCGGCGACGCCCAGGCCGCCAAGGCCGAGGCCCCCGCCGCCGAAGCTCCGGCCGCGTCGCCTGAGACCGGCTCTGCCGGATCGTCCGGCTCCGCCGGAAGGGAGGCCTGACCTCATGCTGATCCCCCGTAGGGTCAAGCACCGCAAGCAGCACCACCCGAAGCGCTCCGGTATGGCCAAGGGCGGCACCGAGCTGGCGTTCGGTGAGTACGGCATCCAGGCCGTCACCCCCGCCTACGTGACGAACCGGCAGATCGAGTCCGCTCGTATCGCCATCACCCGTCACATCCGTCGTGGCGGAAAGGTGTGGATCAACATCTACCCTGACCGTCCGCTGACGAAGAAGCCGGCCGAAACCCGCATGGGTTCCGGTAAGGGCTCGCCCGAGTGGTGGGTCGCGAATGTCAAGCCCGGGCGGGTGATGTTCGAGCTGTCTTTCCCGAACGAGAAGGTTGCCAAGGAGGCGCTGATCCGCGCCGCCCACAAGCTTCCGATGAAGTGCCGGATCGTCCGGCGCGAGGCAGGTGAGTCGTGATGGCGGCCGGAACCAAGGCTTCCGAGCTGCGTGAGCTGAGTGAAGAAGATCTCGTCACGAAGCTGCGCGAGGCCAAGGAGGAGCTGTTCAACCTCCGCTTCCAGGCGGCTACCGGGCAGCTCGAGAACAACAACCGACTCAAGGTTGTCCGCAAGGAGATCGCCCGGATCTACACCTTGATGCGGGAGCGCGAGCTCGGCATCGAGACGGTGGAGAGCGCCTGATGAGCGAGAAGAATGTGAACGAGAGCAGCCAGACACGCGGTTTCCGCAAGGTCCGTGAGGGCCTGGTCGTCAGCGACAAGATGGACAAGACCGTCGTTGTCGCCGTCGAAGACCGCGTCAAGCACGCGCTGTACGGCAAGGTCATCCGCCGTACCAACAAGCTCAAGGCGCACGACGAGCAGAACGCTGCGGGTATCGGCGACCGTGTCCTCCTGATGGAGACCCGGCCGCTGTCCGCGACCAAGCGCTGGCGCGTCGTCGAGATCCTCGAGAAGGCCAAGTAGGCAATTCCCATAAGGGAATTCCCCATGAACAAGCCTGAAGGCAATCGCCTTCTGGACAGTTCCGCCAGGCTCGGCAGGGGCTTTTGTGAAGCCCCTGCCGGGAACCGGCAGACAATCAGGAGATAGACGTGATCCAGCAGGAGTCGCGACTTCGCGTCGCCGACAACACGGGTGCCAAGGAGATTCTGTGCATCCGTGTTCTCGGTGGCTCGGGCCGCCGCTACGCGGGAATTGGTGACGTCATCGTCGCCACCGTCAAGGATGCGATCCCCGGTGGCAACGTGAAGAAGGGCGACGTCGTCAAGGCTGTCGTCGTGCGGACCGTCAAGGAGCGGCGCCGCCCCGACGGCTCCTACATCCGCTTCGACGAGAACGCCGCCGTCATCCTCAAGGGAGACGGCGACCCTCGCGGTACCCGCATCTTCGGGCCGGTCGGCCGTGAGCTGCGCGAGAAGAAATTCATGAAGATCATCTCGCTGGCGCCGGAGGTGCTGTAACCGATGAAGATCAAGAAGGGTGACCTGGTACAGGTCATCACCGGCAAGGACAAGGGCAAGCAGGGGAAGGTCATCCAGGCCTTCCCGCGCGAGGACCGGGTCCTTGTCGAGGGTGTCAACCGGGTCAAGAAGCACACAAAGGCCGGTCAGACTGCTCGCGGGTCGAAGACCGGCGGCATTGTGACCACTGAGGCCCCCATCCACGTCAGCAACGTTCAGCTGCTCGTGGAGAAGGACGGCAAGAAGGTGGTCACCCGGGTCGGCTACCGCTTCGACGAGGAAGGCAACAAGATCCGCGTTGCCAAGCGGACCGGTGAGGACATCTGATGACGACCGCCACTTCCCCGCGCCTCAAGCAGCGGTACCGCGATGAGATCGCGCCGAAGCTGCGTGACGAGTTCAAGTACGAGAACGTCATGCAGATCCCGGGCCTGACCAAGATCGTGGTCAACATGGGTGTGGGCGATGCTGCTCGCGACTCCAAGTTGATCGAGGGCGCGATCCGCGACCTCGCCACGATCACCGGCCAGAAGCCGGCGGTGACCAAGGCCCGTAAGTCCATCGCGCAGTTCAAGCTGCGTGAGGGCCAGCCGATCGGTGCCCATGTCACCCTCCGCGGTGACCGCATGTGGGAGTTCCTTGACCGTCTGCTGTCGCTTGCGCTGCCGCGCATCCGCGACTTCCGCGGTCTGTCGCCGAAGCAGTTCGACGGCCGGGGCAACTACACCTTCGGTCTCACGGAGCAGGTCATGTTCCACGAGATTGACCAGGACAAGATCGACCGGGTCCGGGGTATGGACATCACCGTGGTCACCACGGCGAACACCGACGACGAGGGCCGCGCCCTCCTTCGTCACCTCGGCTTCCCCTTCAAGAACGCGTGATGGCAGCCATGTCGGCTGAGGATCGCAACAAGGAGAACTGAGCGTGGCGAAGAAGTCCCTGATCGCTAAGGCTGCCCGCAAGCCCAAGTTCGCTGTGCGCGCGTACACCCGCTGCCAGCGTTGCGGCCGGCCCCACTCCGTCTACCGTAAGTTCGGCCTGTGCCGCGTGTGCCTTCGTGAGATGGCTCATCGCGGTGAGCTGCCGGGCGTGACCAAGAGCTCCTGGTAACAACTGCCCACCCGTCTCCCACCACCACCCTCAAAGGACGCCCTGGCGGGCGACTGGGTATAATCCCCGTCTCCCACCACCGCCCTCAAAGAGTGCCCTGGTGGGGGACTGGATGGAATTCAGTTGTGCCAGTGCTCTCGTAAGCAGCTGATCGGCGAGGGCCCGACCCTCCCACCCCTCTCCCACCACCGCCCTCAATGGGCGCCCTGGCGGGCGGCAGTGTCCAACTGCCGTAAGGTGGAAGGGTTGGGCGCCTGCCGATCGACTAACAGTCTTACTACGCCGTAGGTCCCCGCACCGCACCCGCCCCCAGCGTGAATGGGGGAGAGGGATGGCGCATATAGGAAACCCCGGCGAGAGAGGCCTAAGGCCATCATGACCATGACCGACCCCATCGCAGACATGCTCACGCGTCTGCGGAACGCCAACTCGGCCTACCACGACGATGTCGTGATGCCGCACAGCAAGATCAAGTCGCATATCGCGGAGATCCTCCAGCAGGAGGGCTACATCACCGGTTGGAAGGTCGAGGACGCCGAGGTCGGCAAGAACCTCGTCCTGCAGCTGAAGTTCGGCCCCAACCGCGAGCGCTCGATCGCCGGCATCAAGCGGATCAGCAAGCCGGGTCTGCGGGTCTACGCAAAGTCCACCAACCTGCCGAAGGTGCTCGGCGGCCTGGGCGTGGCGATCATCTCCACGTCGCACGGTCTGCTCACCGACAAGCAGGCAGGCAAGAAGGGCGTGGGCGGGGAAGTCCTCGCCTACGTCTGGTAACAGGGAAACGGAGGTAAAGCCATGTCGCGTATTGGACGGCTGCCCATCCAGGTTCCCGCCGGCGTGGACGTCACCATCGATGGCCGGACGGTCCAGGTGAAGGGGCCCAAGGGCACCCTTGCCCACACCGTTGCCGCGCCGATCGAGATCGCCAAGGGCGAGGACAACACCCTGGTGGTGTCCCGCCCCAATGATGAGCGTCAGTCGAAGGCCCTGCACGGCCTGTCGCGCACGCTGGTGGCGAACATGATCACCGGTGTGACCACGGGCTACAGCAAGGGCCTCGAGATCAGTGGTGTCGGCTACCGCGTCGCAGCGAAGGGCTCCAATCTGGAGTTCTCGCTCGGCTACAGCCACCCGATCCTCGTCGAGGCCCCGGAGGGCATCACCTTCAAGGTCGATTCCCCCACCAAGTTCAGTGTCGAGGGCATCGACAAGCAAAAGGTCGGCGAGGTTGCCGCGAAGATCCGCAAGCTGCGCAAGCCCGACCCCTACAAGGCCAAGGGCGTGAAGTACGCGGGCGAGGTCATCCGCCGCAAGGTCGGAAAGGCTGGTAAGTAAGCCATGGCATACGGTGTGAAGATTGCCAAGGGCGACGCCTACAAGCGCGCCGCCGCCAAGCGTCGCCACATCCGCATCCGTAAGCGGATCTCTGGCACGCCGGAGCGTCCGCGCCTGGTCGTCACCCGGTCCAACCGGGGCATCGTCGCCCAGGTCATCGACGACGTTGCGGGCCACACGCTCGCGTCCGCCTCGACGCTGGACGCGTCGATCCGCGGCGGCGAGGGAGACAAGACGGCCAAGGCGAAGCAGGTCGGCGCGCTCGTCGCCGAGCGGGCCAAAGCCAAGGGCATCGAGGCCGTCGTATTCGACCGAGGTGGCAGCCAGTACGCGGGGCGCATCGCCGCTCTGGCGGACGCCGCCCGCGAGGCCGGGCTCACATTCTGAGCCGCTCGCCGCGCAGAGGGTCCCCCCGCCGAAGGCAGGGGGAGGCTGATGTCACGGGCGTAGCTACGGACGCAACTGAGAGAGGTAATTCCAATGGCTGGACCCCAGCGCCGCGGTGGCGGCGCCGGTGGCGGCGAGCGGCGGGACCGGAAGGACCGGCGGGACGGCGGCGCAGCTGCCGAGAAGACCGCCTACGTCGAGCGTGTCGTCGCGATCAACCGCGTCGCCAAGGTTGTCAAGGGTGGTCGTCGTTTCAGCTTCACCGCGCTGGTCGTGGTGGGCGACGGTGACGGCACCGTAGGTATCGGATACGGCAAGGCCAAGGAGGTGCCGGCCGCCATCGCCAAGGGTGTGGAGGAGGCCAAGAAGCACTTCTTCAAGGTCCCCCGTATCCAGGGCACTATCCCGCACCCGATCCAGGGCGAGAAGGCCGCGGGTGTCGTGCTGCTCAAGCCGGCGTCGCCCGGTACCGGTGTGATCGCCGGTGGCCCGGTGCGTGCCGTCCTGGAGTGCGCCGGCATCCATGACGTGCTGAGCAAGTCACTCGGCTCGTCCAACCCGATCAACATCGTGCATGCCGCGGTGGCGGCGCTCCAGGGGCTGCAGCGCCCCGAGGAGATCGCCGCCCGTCGTGGCCTGCCGCTGGAGGATGTGGCGCCCGCCGCTCTGCTGCGGGCGCGTGCAGGGGCGGGTGTCTGATCATGGCCCGTCTGAAGATCACGCAGACCAAGTCCTACATCGGTAGCAAGCAGAACCACCGTGAGACCCTGCGTTCGCTCGGGCTCAAGCGCCTGCACGACGTGGTCGTCAAGGAGGACCGCCCGGAGATCCGCGGCATGGCGCGCACCGTGCGTCACCTCGTCACGGTTGAGGAGGTGGACTGAAATGGCTGAACTGTCGAAGAAGCAGAGTGGCCAGCAGGCTGACAAGCCGCTGAAGGTCCACAACCTCCGTCCGGCTCCGGGTGCCAAGACCGCCAAGACCCGTGTGGGTCGTGGTGAGGCATCCAAGGGTAAGACGGCCGGTCGTGGCACCAAGGGCACCAAGGCCCGTTACCAGGTTCCGGATCGCTTCGAGGGCGGGCAGATGCCGCTGCACATGCGGCTGCCCAAGCTCAAGGGTTTCAAGAACCCGTTCAGGGTCGAGTACCAGGTCGTCAACCTGGACAAGCTGGCCGCGCTCTACCCGCAGGGTGGCGAGGTCACTGTCGCCGACCTGGTGGCCAAGGGTGCGGTTCGTAAGAACCAGCTGGTGAAGGTGCTCGGCAACGGTGAGATCTCCGTGGCGCTGCAGGTGACGGTCGACGCCGTCTCCGCCTCCGCCAAGGAGAAGATCACCGCTGCCGGTGGCACCGTCACCGAGCTCGGCTGAGCTCCATGGCGTAGAGCCTCCATCCGGGGATGTTCCGCTGATCGTGTGGTCGTGACGATCGTGGGGCATCCCCGGCTTGGTTCGCCCCGCCGCGTTGGCGGCCACTGGCCGCACCTGTGGTTCCACCCCGAGTGCGGGTGCCTGTTTGCACCGTCGCTCGCAGGGTGGTCATTCCTCGGATTGCTTCGCCGCCGGTAAGGTGGCGAGGACAGGCATCATCAGTCGACCCCTCATCACGTCCCCTTCCGCGCTGTGCGGCGCGGGAGGCGCAGGAGGCACCGTGCTCACCGCGTTCGCCCGGGCATTCAAGACGCCTGACCTGCGCAAGAAGCTGCTGTTCACGCTCGGCATCCTTGCGCTGTTCCGGCTTGGCGCCTCTGTACCGTTGCCGGGGGTGAATTACACCAACGTCACCGAGTGCATCAAGGAGGCCGGCGGCAACGGCGGTCTTTTCGGCATGATCAACATGTTCAGCGGTGGTGCACTGCTGCAGCTGACGATCTTTGCACTCGGCATCATGCCGTACATCACATCGAGCATCATCTTGCAGCTGCTCACTGTGGTCATTCCGCGTCTTGAGGCCCTGAAGAAGGAGGGCCAGTCCGGTCAGACGAAGATCACGCAGTACACCCGGTACCTGACGCTGGCGCTCGCCGTACTGCAGGGCACCGGCCTGGTGGCCACCGCGCAGAGCGGCACTCTCTTCCGCACCTGCACGGTCGGCAGCCAGATCGTGCCGGACACCTCGATCTTCCGGACCTCGGTCATGGTCATCACGATGACTGCGGGCACTGTGATGATCATGTGGCTGGGTGAGCTCATCACCGACCGCGGCATCGGCAATGGCATGTCGATCCTGATGTTCACTTCGATCGCGGCCGGCTTCCCGAGCGCGCTGTGGGGGATCAAGAAGTCCGGGAAGATGTTCGGCGGTTGGGGCGAGTTCGGTCTGGTGATCGCCGTCGGGCTGGCGATGGTCTGCCTCGTTGTCTTCGTTGAGCAGGCGCAGCGTCGTATCCCGGTGCAGTACGCCAAACGGATGATCGGCCGCCGTTCCTACGGCGGTACGTCGACCTATATCCCGCTCAAGGTCAATCAGGCGGGTGTGATTCCGGTCATCTTCGCTTCGTCACTGCTCTATATCCCGGCGCTGGTCGTTCAGTTCAGCGGTGAGTCGACTGCGCCATGGGCTCAGTGGATCAGTACGAACCTGACCAAGGGTGACCATCCGATCTACCTGGCCCTCTACTTCCTGCTGATTGTCTTCTTCGCCTTCTTCTACGTGGCGATTTCCTTCAACCCCGAAGAAGTTGCAGACAACATGAAGAAGTATGGTGGGTTCATCCCGGGTATCCGGGCCGGTCGACCCACCGCGGAATACCTCGGTTACGTGCTCAACCGCATCACGTGGCCCGGTTCGCTGTATCTGGGGCTGATCGCCCTGGTTCCTACGGTGGCCATCGCGTTCTTCCAGGGAAGTCAGAACAACTTCCCCTTCGGCGGCACCAGCATCCTGATCATCGTGGGTGTCGGTCTGGAGACCGTGAAGCAGATCGAGAGCCAGCTCCAGCAGCGTAACTACGAAGGGTTCCTCCGCTGATGAGAATCGTCCTCGTCGGGCCGCCTGGCGCTGGGAAGGGTACTCAGGCCCAATATCTGGCCAAGAACCTGTCGATCCCGCATATCTCCACCGGCGATCTCTTCCGAGCCAACATCAGCCAGGGCACCCCGCTGGGCAAGCGGGCTCAGGAATACACGAAAGCCGGACGTCTTGTGCCGGACGAGGTCACCGTCGGCATGGCGCAGGAGCGGATGAGCCGGCCGGACGCCGCGCACGGCTTCCTGCTGGACGGCTTCCCGCGCAACCTCAACCAGGCCGAGGCGCTCACCTCCTTCTTGGCGCAGCAGAGCCTGACCCTTGACGCCGTGCTCGAGCTCGAGGTGCCCGAGGTGGAGGTGGTCAAGCGGATTGCAGGCCGTCGACTGTGCCGCAAGGACGGTGCCCACGTCTTCCACGTCGAGTACAACCCGCCGAAAGTTGAAGGGGTGTGCGATATCTGCGGTGGTGAGTTGTACCAGCGCGATGACGACACCGAGGAGGCGGTCCGGGTGCGGCTCGACGAGTACCACATCAAGACCGAGCCGATCATCGACTATTACAAGGCGCAGGGGCTGGTGGTGACGATCGCGGCGCTCGGCAGTGTGCAGGAGGTCACGGGGCGGGCGATGGACGCGCTCCAGCCGCGGGTGGCCTGAGGAACGAGGAAGGCGACAGCCGCATGGTGGAGATCAAGACCCTGGAGCAGATCGCGAAGATGCGCGAGGCAGGGCTGGTCGTTGCGGCGATCCACCGTGCCTGCGCGGCGGCGGCGGTTCCGGGGACCAGTACCAAGGAGCTGGACGAGATCGCCGCCAAGGTGATCGCCGATCATGGCGCCAAGCCGAACTTCCTCGGCTACGGCGGCTTCCCCGGCAACATCTGCACCTCGGTCAATGATGTTGTCGTCCATGGCATCCCGGATCGCGAGACCGTCTTGAAGGACGGCGACATCATCTCCATCGACGCGGGAGCGATCGTGGACGGCTGGCACGGTGATGCTGCCTTCACCGCCTTCGTGGGCTCCGGTCATGCCCCGGAGCTGGTCGAGCTGAGCCGGGTGACCGAGGAGTCGATGTGGGCCGGCATCGCCGCGTTCCGCAAGGGGCAGCGGTTGGTCGACATCTCCCGTGCCATCGAGGACTACATCCGCCGCCAGCCGCGTCCAGCCATTGGCAAGTACGGGATCATCGAGGAATACGGTGGTCACGGTATCGGCACCCAGATGCACATGGACCCGCATCTGCTGAACTACGTCTCGCGCAAGCGGGGGCGTGGCCCAAAGCTGGTGCCCGGCTTGTGCCTGGCGATCGAGCCGATGGTGAGCCTGGGGGCGGCGACCACTCACGTCCTCGCGGACGAGTGGACGGTCAAGACCGACGACGGCAGCTGGGCCTGCCATTGGGAACACTCGGTCGCGCTTACCGAGGAGGGTCCGCTGGTGCTCACCGCCGTGGACGGCGGCAAGGCGAAGCTGGCCGAATACGGCATCCAGACCGCGCCCGACCCCTCGGCTGACCGCCTAGCGTAACGATCTTTCTCGGTGGGCACGTTCTCGGTGGGCGCGCTGCACTCCAACGGAGCCTCGATTCGTCATTCCGGGCTGGGCTGGCGTAGACTAATGCGTCGGCTCACGTATGCGCATGTCCGCAAGGGTGACACTTGAGGCGCGTGAACGCGCGAGCCGATCAAGGTAGCCGATCTCGAAAGGCGAAGCGTGCCCAAGAAGCAAGGGGCCATCGAAATCGAGGGCACCGTGATCGAGTCTTTGCCGAACGCAATGTTCAAGGTGGAGCTCCAGAACGGGCACAAGGTCCTCGCGCACATCAGCGGCAAGATGCGCATGCACTACATCCGCATCCTGCCCGACGACCGGGTCGTGGTAGAGCTGTCTCCGTACGACCTGACGCGCGGTCGGATCGTCTACCGCTACAAGTAGATCTCAGTCGGCGTCCCGCTTCTGTGGGACGGTGGCACGACCCGGAGAACCTCACATCCCATGAAGGTCAAGCCGAGCGTCAAGAAGATCTGTGACAAGTGCAAGGTGATCCGCCGTCACGGCCGGGTCATGGTCATCTGCGACAACCTGCGCCATAAGCAGCGCCAGGGCTGACGCAGGACCTGCACTCGCAGTTCTCCGCGCGACGCACAACGCAATACGTTCATTCGCAGTTACCCGACCCCTCGCGCCCGACGCGCAGGACGTCACCCCCGGCACGGAGGCCGGGGACCCGGCTCGCACGGCTACCCCTGAGGGAGCACACAAGAGCCGGGACCGGTGCTGCGGCAGACCTCCGTATAGCAACCAGGAGCCAGATTCATGGCACGCCTCGCAGGCGTTGACCTCCCGCGCGAGAAGCGCGTCGAGGTCGCTTTGACCTATGTCTTCGGCATCGGGCGTACCCGTGCCCAGGAGACCCTGAAGAACACCGGCGTAAACCCGGACACCCGCGTCCGCGATCTCGCTGAGGAAGACCTCGTCAAGATCAGCAAGTGGGTCGACGAGAACTACACGACCGAAGGTGACCTCCGCCGCGAGATTCAGGCGGACATCCGCCGCAAGGTGGAGATCGGCTGTTACCAAGGCCTGCGGCACCGCCGCGGCCTGCCGGTGCACGGTCAGCGCACCCACACCAACGCCCGCACCCGCAAGGGCCCGCGTCGCGCCATCGCCGGCAAGAAGAAGCCGGGCAAGAAGTAGTCCGAAGCAGGACCACGCCGCAAGCGGTCCGTGCTGTAGGACCGACCACCTCCACGGGAGTACATACATATGCCTCCGAAGGGCCGTCAGGCCGGCGCCAAGAAGGTGCGCCGCAAGGAAAAGAAGAACGTCGCCCACGGGCACGCTCACATCAAGAGCACGTTCAACAACACCATCGTTTCGATCACCGACCCGACCGGGAACGTGATCTCCTGGGCTTCCGCCGGCCATGTCGGCTTCAAGGGCTCGCGCAAGTCCACGCCGTTCGCCGCGCAGATGGCCGCTGAGTCGGCTGCCCGCCGTGCCCAGGAGCACGGTATGCGCAAGGTCGACGTCTTCGTCAAGGGTCCGGGTTCCGGGCGTGAGACTGCGATCCGCTCGCTGCAGGCCACCGGCCTCGAGGTGGGCTCGATCCAGGATGTCACCCCGACCCCGCACAACGGCTGCCGCCCGCCCAAGCGCCGCCGCGTCTGACGAGCTGAAGTAGGAGAACCAAGACAATGGCGCGTTACACCGGGGCCGACTGCAAGCGTTGCCGTCGGGAGAAGCAGAAGCTCTTCCTCAAGGGGAGCAAGTGCGAGAGCGCGAAGTGCCCGATCGAAATCCGTCCCTACCCCCCGGGTGAGCACGGTCGCGGGCGTACCAAGGACAGCGAGTACCTGCTGCAGAAGCGCGAGAAGCAAAAGTGCGCTCGTATCTACGGCGTCCTTGAGAAGCAGTTCCGCGGATACTACGAAGAGGCGAACCGCAAGACCGGCAAGACCGGCGAGAACTTGCTGCGCATCCTCGAATCCCGCCTCGACAACGTGGTCTACCGGGCCGGCTTCGCCAAGTCCCGCGA
>JAFAUH010000334.1 GCA_019243445.1 Streptomycetaceae bacterium
CGGCCCACCGGGCGCCGGACCCGGGCCGGATTGCCCGAGGCCTGTGACGAGCGGGCCCGTGGACGGCAATCACTCACACAGCGTCACTAACCTGGGCGCGAGCTACCGGCAAAGGACCTGCGACGCGCTGCACTAGTGGTGTGTCTCAGTTTTGAGTGACTGCTTTCAGGGTGACGCGTCCGCGCTGGACCTTCTCGATGATCTCGTCGGCGGTGGCAGTCCAGACGAAGGGCTTGGGGTCGTCGTTGTGGACGTCGATGAACTCTTGTATCGCGTCGATGAGTTCTTGTACCGAGGTGAAGCTGCCGCGCCGGATGGCCTTGTCGGTGATCTCGCGGAACCAGCGTTCGACGAGGTTCAGCCACGATGAGCTGGTGGGGATGAAGTGAAGATGGAACCGGGGATGCTTCTCAAGCCAGGCACGGACGTTGGCGTGCTTGTGGGTGGAGTAGTTGTCCAGGATCAGGTGGATCTGCTTGCCCTTGGGCACGGTGCGGTCGATCAGCCGCAGGAACTTCAGGAACTCGCCGTTGCGGTGGTGCGGAAGGCACTTGCCCAAGATCGTACCGGTGAGGATGTTCAGCGCGGCGAACAAGGTGGTGGTCCCGTTGCGCTTGTAGTCGTGCGTCATGGTGCCCGCCCGGCCGGGGATCATCGGCAGGGCGGGCTGGGTCCGGTCCAGGGCCTGGCACTGGGGCTTCTCGTCCACGCTGAGGACCACCGCTCCCTCGGGCGGGTTCAGGTACAGGCCGACCACGTCGACGAGTTTCTCCTCGAACTGCTTGTCGTTGCTCAGCTTGAACGTCTTGACCAGGTGTGGTTTCAACTCCTGGACGCCCTTCTGAACCTGGACGGCGGGGTGAAGCCGGAGATGGTGACCACCGACCACGCCTCGTACTCCGACATGGTCTTCGGCCTGTTCAAGATCCTCGGCTACAACTTCAGCCCCCGCTTCCGTGACCTGGACGACCAGCGGTTCTGGCGCGCACAGATGCCCGCAGTGGAGACCGGCACCTACGGACCGTTGGAGGCCCTGGCCCGCAACAAGGTGAATCTGAACAAGATCATCCAGCACTGGGAGGACATGCTCCGCGTGGCGGGTTCCCTGGTCACCAACCAGGTGCGCGCCTACGATCTGCTGCGGATGTTCGGCCGCGAGGGGCGGCCCACTCCGCTGGGGCAGGCGTTCGCCGAGTACGGCCGCATCGCCAAGACCTTGCACCTGCTGGCCGTCGTCGACCCGGTCGACGACACCTACCGCCGGCAGATGGGCAAGCAGCTCAGCGTCCAAGAATCCCGCCACACCCTGGCCCGCGACATCTGCCACGGCAAGAAAGGCACCATCAACCAGGCATACCGCGACAGGATGGAAGACCAACTAGGGTCGCTCGGACTGGTGTTGAATGCCGTGGTCTTGTGGACGACACGCTACATCGATGCCGCCGTCGCCCAACTGCGCGCTGAGGGCCATGAGATCAAGGACGAGGATATCGCGCGGCTGTCCCCGCTCAAGCACAAAAATCTGAATGTCCTGGGCCGCTACAGCTTCACCCCGTCCACCCCGCGCGACGGGCTGCGGCCCCTGCGCGACCCGGACGCGGGTGACCTTGATGAGGACGACGACGGCACCGAGGATTGAGCCGGGTTGGGGTGCGGTTGAGTGAGGGCTGAGGCTTTGGCCACCCGAGCGGATGACGTGCCGGGGTACCGCGAGTGAGGCGTGTACGCGCCGGGAAGCCTGAGTGTGTCCATCCTCAATGTCACTCTTGGGAGTCTTTGTGGTGCGAGTACGCAGCGCCCTTCTCGCCGGTACGACCGCCGCTGTGCTGGCCCTGACGGTGCCGATGGGCACCGCCGATGCCGCTACCGGCTTCTTCCTGTACACCGCGCAGCCCGGGAACGTCCGGCACCTGCTCTACAACCCCGAGGACAACGTCTGCTACAACATCAGCGGTCAAGGACGCATCCTCAACGAGACCAACCGCAACGTTGAGCTGTATGCCTTCAGCGACTGCCGCGGCGACCTCCAGGAGTCGGTTCCCCCTGAGGCGGGGGACCAAAACGCCACCTTCGTGAGCGTGAAGTTCGTCCCCCAGAACAGACCGGCCGCTGTCCGAGGCGGATCACGCGGGCCGACCGACGCAGCCAGGCCACCGAAGGGCTGCTTCGGGTCGGCGGATCGCTGACCGCCCGGACGCCGTCATGCCGATGAGCGCGGCCCGCGGCACCCCGGGGGGACTCTGTTTACCGCCTGGAGTTCGGCGGCCCGACGGCGATGACCCCTGATCATTCGAGAGGGGGGAAGAACAGGGGCCACCTGTCATGCCAGCCGGTCACCGGGACCGGACAGCGGTTCCCGGCCCACGCCGGGAACCGCCGGGCACCGGGGGCACGTGTGCCGCTCGGGCCAACGCACATCACCGGGCAGGATCACGGTGTCGTCAACCACCCGTGCCAGGCCCGTGAAGCGGCCGCTCAGTACCCCTTGACGAAGGCGATGACGTACCACTTGGTCTTGGAGGCGTTGTAGACGGCGGTGAGGAAGTCCCGTTTGTTCGCCGTGGTGGTGAGCGTGGTGGAGGAGATGGTCGAGCCCAGGGCGAAGGCGGAGCTGAGGGTCAGGGTCCGGCTCCCGGTGGCGTCCTGGATGAGTTCCCAGGTGGCGCGTTGCCCGTCGGTGGGGTTGGTCGGGGTGCCGAGGGTGCGGTTGCCGCCGAGGGTGACGCGGAAGAGGTTTCCGAGGGCTGCGTTGGTGGCGATGGTGGACGCGTCGGTCAAGGTGACCGGGGCGGGCGCCGCTTTGGAGTCGACGTAGTCCTTGCGGGTCAGGTGCTGGGCCTGCGTGGGGGAGGCGGTCGTGGAGACGTTGCCTTCGTAGTAGGCGGAGCCGGCGCCGTAGACGAACCCGGCGGCCACGGTGCCGCCTGAGGTGTCGTTGGTGACGTTGGTGTAGCCCGCCAGGGACAGCGGTTTGACGTTGCTGAAGTCCCCGAGGGTGGCTGAGCAGCCGGCGTCGACGACGATGGAGTTGGTGGCCGAGGCGGCGGGGGCGTTCTCGGCGAAGCCGAAGATACTGACCGCGCGGGCGTTGCCGGTGACCCAGACGCTGGAGTTGGGGCTGTTGTAGGTGAAGCAGTTCCACAGCCCGACACTGATGGCGGCGTTGATCTTCCAGCCGTAGCCGTTGTAGCCGCCTCCCTGGTTCATGTCCGATTCCGTGCCGCAGCCGGTGAAGCTGATGCCCTGGCTGCCGCTGCCGGTGACCTCGTAGCCGATGCCGCAGTAGTCGGCGGCGCAGCTGACGAAGGAGCAGTAGGCCATGGTGTCGATGTGGAAGCCGGCGTTGGTGACGGTGTCGGCGTAGCAGGACACGAAGGAGCAGCTGGTGCCGGCGGCTCCGCCGGAGACGCCGTGGATGTTCCAGCCGTGGTTGCCGTTGTTGGCCGAGGTCACCGAGGTGAACGTGGACACGATGGGGTTGGACAGGTCGATGCCGGTGTCCCCGAAGTACTTCACCGTGACGCGGGTGAAGTCCAGGGACACGGTGGCGGGGTTGGAGACCCTTGTGAGGGCGATACCCTGGCCGCTGCCGCTGCCCGGGCCCTGGAAGGTGAGGTCCTGGATCGTCAGGCGGGTGATGTCGGAGCCGGTCAGGCCGTTGTTGGTGGTGCTGGACTGGGAGATGACCGAGGCGCCGTCGCTGACCCCGGCCAGGACGATGTTGGAGCGGGCCACCAGGGCCGAGGAGATTTTGTAGGTGCCGGCCGGGAAGACGACCGTGCCGCCGGAGGACGGCACGGCGTCGATGGCGGTTTGGATGGCGGTGGTGTCGTCGGTGCTTCCGTTGCCGGTCGCGCCGTAGTCCAAGACGTTGATCCAGTAGCTGCTGGCCACGATGACTCCGTTCCGTGCATCCCCCGCCGACAGGTGGGCTGTCGGGCGAGGTCTCTTGCCGTCAGGCAATGGGAGGCCTGCTCCGGCGCAGGGGAGGAGTGCGACCGGATGGGGGACGGAATGCCCAGTTGGGCGTTACATTCCGAAATCACTTGATTGTGTTTAGTTACGATAGCGGGGCTGGCGGGTCACCGTAAAGACTCGCGAGCGTGAACGTGAGATGCCACGGCCGCCGGCCTAGGAAGGACACGTGGAACAGCCGCGACCAAAAGCCCCTGCTTCGCAGCCCCGCCAGGTACCGGACGGACCGCGCGCCGCTCAGGGACCAGCCGCCGGCCCGCCGACGATCGTCGCGGTGCTTACGGCCCATAACGAAGAATTCCGCCTGCCCGCCGTCATCGCGTCGGTCAAAGCGCAGCACAGGCCGGTCAGCCGCATCATCGTGATCGCCGACCGCTGCACCGACCGCACCGCAGATATCGCCCGTCGGCACGGCTGCCACGTGATCGAAACCGTCGGCAACAAGAACCTCAAGGCCGGCGCGCTCAACCAGGTCCTGCCCGAGCTCCTCGACACCCTGGGCGAGGCCGACCTGCTGCTGCTCATGGACGCCGACTCCACGATCTGCCCGGAGTTCACCACGGTGGCACTCCACTACCTGCACACCCGGCCCGGCACAGGCGCGATCGGCGGCGTGTTCTACGGCCAGAAGGGGGCCGGACTCCTCGGAGCCCTGCAGCGCAACGAATACGCCCGCTACGCCCGCGAAGTCGCCCGCCGCAAAGCCCGGGCCACCGTCCTCACCGGCACCGCCTCCATTTTCCGCGCCTGTGTGCTGCGGGAGGTGGCCGCGGCCCGCGGTACTCGCCTGCCGGGCCCGCCAGGGTGCGTATACGACCCCGGCGCGCTGACCGAGGACAACGAGATCACCCTCGCGATCAAACGCCTCGGCTGGGGCACCCTCTCTCCCTGCTCCTGCACGGTCGTCACCGAAATCATGCCCACCTGGAAGGACTTCGTCCGCCAGCGCCTGCGCTGGCAGCGAGGTGCTTTGGAAAACCTGCGGACTTACGGCATGACGGGCATCACCCTGCCCTACGTCGCCAAGCAGTGCGCGATGTACTTCGGGATCCTCGCAGTCAGCCTCATGCTGTTCACCAGCGCCCTCTTCGCCTACCTCGGCCTGTACACCGCCCCCCGCGGATGGCTGTGGATCCCGCTGGCCATCTTCATCGCCGAACGCATCTGGACGGTGCGCCGCCAAGGCATCGCAGCCATGCTCCTCGCAGCACCGCTGGTCTTCGAGTTCGCCTACGACGGCGTCCAGCAATGGGTCTACCTCCGCGCGGCCACAGACATCATGCGCCGTAAGAACCACCAATGGCACCACCTCACCGGCGAGGAGAAATAACCCATGGAGCACGGAAAACTGACGTCCCTCCTCGCCCCCACAGGCACCGCGACTCTACCCTTGCTCCACTTCGTCGCATACCGGCTGTGGTGGGTCGTCATGACCCTCACCCTGGTCGCAGCCGCCGCAGCCCTGTGGCGCCTCGTGCCACGAACGACGGAGTAAACGGTCCGGGCCCTGGCGTGAGCGAGACGCGGTACTCAGACTTCGTCGGCGTCCTCGGCCGCATCCGGATCCCGGAAGGGGACGCAGACCCCAACAGCGGTGGGTGGCAGGAGCACTGACCTGCGCTGACACAAGCGAAGGTCGACTCACGGCTCCTTCCGGCCTCACCTTGGCCGGCCCCTATCGATGCCCGTCGTCTGCGTTCAGTATGGTGCGGTGAAGTGGTGTCTGCTTGGGGTGTACCCCAACACCACATACACGACCGCCGCAAAGAACGTCAAGATAGAGTCCTTGACAGGATTTCTTGACGCGTGTCTGCTCGGCTCTTAGAGTCCATCCTGACATTTCGGGGTGGAAGGGAACCGGGACGATGCGAGTCGGCTACATCAGGACCAGCAGCGTCGACCAGAACACCGTCCGGCAGCTCGACGGGGTCGAAGTCGACCGCACGTTCACCGACAAGGCATCCGGGAAGGACACCGCCCGACCGAAGCTCGACGAGATGCTGGCGTTCGTCCGCGACGGCGACACCGTGCTCGTGCACTCGATGGACCGGCTCGCACGCAACCTCGACGATCTACGCCGCCTCGTGCGAACCCTGACCGACAAGGGGGTGCGGGTGGAATTCGTCAAGGAACACCTCACCTTCACCGGCGAGGACTCGCCCATGGCGACGCTGCTGCTATCGGTCATGGGCGCGTTCGCCGAGTTCGAACGCTCCCTGATCCTCGAACGCCAGCGTGAGGGCATCGCCGCGGCCAAACAACGCGGCGTCTACACCGGCCGCAAACCCGCACTCACCGACGAACAGGCCCGCCAGTTGCGCGAACGCGCCGCCACTGGTGAGCGCAAATCCGCGTTGGCCAAGGAGTTCGGCATCAGCCGCGAAACCGTCTACGCCTACCTTCGAGCCGCACGTCCTGCAGACGCTGTCGCCGGCTGAGCCGAGCACGGAGCTGATCAAGGGCTGTCGTCCATAAACCGGTAGTCGGACTCGCTCACTCGCTGGCGCGCACGAATGCCCCCGCCAGGTGTTCGCCGACTGCCTGTTCTTAGCGTTAACCGCTGTACCGATGTTCCATCTGCCGCCAATTGCATCGGATGCGAACTCGCGACGGTTTGCGCATCGGCCCGTGTGGGGGTGTCAACTGCGGTGTGACCCCGTGAACTTGGGCGGCATCCGTGACGGTGAAGATACCGGCCTACTGGGACATGCTGCCACTCATGCAGGGGGCTGACCTGGGGCTTCTCCGGGTGTTCGCATAGGACGCGGTTTTCTCGCATCTGATGCGAGTCACAGGGAGTGGTGGATCGGTGGGGTTCAACGGGTCGATACCAGGGGTGGCGAGGCTGCATCTGGTCGATGGGGTCGCGCTGCTGCGGCCGGAGGAACAGGTTTTCACGGCGATGCTGACGGGGTTCGCCAACCAGCAGTTCGCACGGAATCTGGCCCGGACGACCGTGGAGGGCCGGGAGAACACGGTGAAGGCGTTCGCCGCCTACGTGAACACCTACCCGTGGCAGTGGACGCCGGCGATGGTGGACGAGTGGCTCGGTGACCTGCGCTCGCTGCGTGACCTGAAGCGCTCGACGATCCGCTCGTACTCCGAGGCGGTTCGCGCGTTCTGCCACTTCGTCACCGATCCGCTCTACGAGTGGGCCGCGACGTGCGAGGAACGGTTCGGCACCCATCCGGTGCAGGTCGTGCACGAGTGGAACACCGCGGTGCACGTCCAGGACAACGAGGCGGACGCGAAGAAGCGCGCGTTCACCAAGGCCGAGCTGCACGCCTTCTTCGCGCACTGCGACGACGAGGTCGCCCGCATCCGGGCCTTCGGCCGCAAGGGCTGGCTACCCGCTTTCCGCGACGCGACGCTGTTCAAGACCGCCTATGCCTACGGGCTGCGGCGCAACGAGACGCGGATGCTCGACGCCGTCGACTTCGGCCGCAACCCCCACGGCGGCGAGTTCGGCGAGTACGGTCGGTGCCAGGTTCGGTTCGGCAAGGCCAAGAAGGGCTCGCCTCCCAAGCGCCGCGGGGTGCTGACCGTGTTCGACTGGACCCCGGACATCCTGGACGAGTGGTTCACCGAGGTCCGCCCGCTGTTCGACACCGACAACAACCCGGCCGCCTGGCCCTCCGAACGGGGACTGCGGATCGGCTGCCAGCGGCTCAACTCCCGCTTCATCGCCTACCGCAAAGCCCTGGGCCTGGACGACGGACTCGACTTCCACTCCTTCCGAAGGTCCTACGTCACCCACCTGATCGAGGACGGCTGGGACCCGCGCTTCGTACAGGAACAGGTCGGTCATGAGCATGCCAGCACTACCTCGCTCTACACCTGTGTGTCCTCGGACTTCCGCACCCGTACGCTGCGGCGGCATCTGGACTTCACCATCGCCGCGGCCCTCCAGACCCAGACCGGGAGGCACGCGTGAAACGCAAGGTCGGATACACATGGCGTCTGCGTGAGGTCATGGCCCAGCACCAGATCTTCACGGCCACCGAACTGGTGCCGCTGCTGCGCGAACGCGACGTCGACCTGTCCGCCTCCCAGATCCACCGCCTGGTCTCCGGCACCCCAGAACGCCTGTCGTTGCAGGTCATGGCCGCACTCTGCGACATCCTGTCCTGCACCCCGGCTGACCTGGTGACCACCACCGCCGAGAACGCCGGAGTCCGCCAGACCGCCACCGGCGACCATCCCGCCCCGCCCGCGAACGTCGCTAAGCTACGTCCCCGCGCGGCCCGCATCCTGCCCGACGCATGACCCGGACCTACGCCACCGACGAACAGTACGAACGCTGGTTCATAGCCGAGTGCTGCCGCTGCGGCCGCCGCAAGCACAAAGCCGGCCACTGGCCCGACTGATACGTCTGCCGGAACTGCTCGGACCGCGCGGTCCGGACACGCGGCACCTGCCCAGGATGCGGCCAGGACCGCGCCCTACCCGGACTCCGGACCGGCGACGGCGCCGCGATCTGCACCACCTGCGCCGGCTTCTCCCAGTCCTTCGACTGCTCGCGCTGCGGCTTCGAGGGCAAACTCCTGGGCGGACGGCTCTGCGAACGCTGCACACTGTCTGACCGGCTCACCGCTCTCCTCGACGACGGCACCGGCCGGATCCGTCCCGAACTGGTCCCACTGTTCAACCTGCTGGTGGCGATGGACAAGCCCAGCAGCGGAGTGGCCTGGCTGGCCCTGCGCCACGACCAGCCGGGGAACCCCTCGCAGAGGCTGCGGCAACTCGGCCTCGGCCAGATCCCGCTGACCCACGACGCCTTCCACGAGCTCCAGCCCTGGCGGTCAGCGGCTCACCTGGAAGAACTCCTGATGGCAAGCGGCATCCTGCCCGCGGTCGACAAGTACATCTGCTCCTTCCAACGCTGGCTCCTCGGCCACCTGACCAGCATCGAGGACCCTGAGCACGTCAAAACGATCCGGCTCTTCACGACTTGGCGCATCCTGCCCCGGCTGCGGGCCCGCGCCGAACAGAGCCACATCACGCCAAGCATCCGCCGCTTCGCCGCCGAGCAGGTCAAACACGCGACCTCCTTCCTCGACTGGCTCGGCGAGCGGAACACCACCCTCGCCTCCTGCTCCCAGAGCGACATCAACGCTTGGTGGGCCGGGAACAACGAACACAGCCGCACCTGTTTGAGGGCCTTCCTCAACTGGGCCATGCAGAGCCGACATTGCCGACGCTGCCTCTCCATACCCCCGATGAAGGCCACCCGACGAGCCCCGCTGAGCGAGGACGAGCGCCTCGACGCCCTCGGCCGGCTACTGACCGACATAGAGATACCGATGCCCCTCCGCGTCGCCGGCATCATCGTGCTCCTCTATGCACAGCCCGTGAGCCGCATCGTCCGGCTCACCGTCGACGACGTGCTCCACGACGGAGACGCTGTACTGCTACGACTCGGTGAGCCCGCCTCGCCCGTCCCTGCCCCGGTCGCCTTCTTGCTGCTGGAGTACATCGACAACCGCGACAACACTCGTGTTTCGCAGTTATGCGGCGAGGCCGACCAACTCCTTGAGGACTTGGCGGATTTGCTGGGTGGGGCTGTGAGCTGCGATGACGTCGGTAATTCGGTGGCTGAGCAGCTCGCGGCGCAAGGCGGTGTGCATGTCCTCGAAGCT
>JAFAUH010000006.1 GCA_019243445.1 Streptomycetaceae bacterium
GGTCCTGGTGCGCTCCCCTCCCTCATAAAGAATGTGGTCGCGGGCGGGTTCGGGGTCGGCAAGACCACGCTGGTCGGCGCGGTCAGTGAGATCCCCCCGCTGACGACGGAGGAGTACCTGACCTTTGCCAGCAGTGCCACGGACAGCCTGGCCGGGGTGGAAGCCAAGACCACGACCACCGTCTCCATGGACTTCGGCCGCATCACCTTCACCCAGCCGCAGCCCATGGTGCTGTATTTGTTCGGCACCCCGGGCCAGGACCGGTTCTTGTTCGCCTGGGATGACCTGTCCCACGGGGCCATTGGAGCCGTTGTCCTCGCCGACACCCGCCGGCTGGCCGACAGCTTCACGGCGGTCGGCTACTTCGAGAAACGCGGCCTGCCGTTCGTGGTGGCCGTCAACGAGTTCGACGTGCCCGGCGCCTACCGCTACACCCCCGACGAGGTCCGCAGCGCCTTGGAACTGCCCGATGCCGTCCCCGTCCTGCTCTGCGACGCCCGCGACACCCGGTCCGCGGCAAAGGTGCTGATCACCCTCGTCAGCCACGCCCTGTCGTGTGTCCGGTCCCGCCAATCCTCCGTGCTGGGAGCCCACCCGTGATCTTCGATACCGATTCCGGTCTCCATATCCCCTCCTTCGATGACGACCTGGACCAGCGGGTGCAACTGCTGAGCGATCTCGGGCTCGGTGCGCCCGACGAGGAGTTCGACGCGTTCGCGGCCGACCTCGCCCGTGCTGCCGGTCTCCCGTATGCCATGGTCAACCTGATCACGGATCAGCAGGTCTTCGTCGGACTGCACAGCCCGACCGAGGGTGACCTCCCACCGGTGGACCGGACCATGCCCCGCAACCACGGCTACTGCCCCGAGGTCTTCGACCGCGAGAAAGCCCTGGTCCTCCCGGATGTCTGTGCGTACCCGAGGTTCGCGGGCAATCCGGTGGTCGACCAGATCGGGATCCGCACCTACGCCGGGGCCCCGCTGATCCACGAGCCGACCGGCACCGTGCTGGGCACCGTCTGCGTCGTCGGCCCTACCGAACGCCCGCTGTCCACGGGCCAGGCGTCCCTCGCCCTCATCAAGGAGCGCCGCGACGCGCTGATGAAGCTCATCTACCAGCGCACCGGCCACGTACCGCAGTAGCGAGAACGACTGCCGGTTCGACCGGCGGCTGCCCGAGAGGGAGGAACAGGGATGTCCGCTTCGTACCTGACACAAGACCACGAGCGTCTTCGCCAGCAAGTGAAGGCATTCGCCCAAGCCGAAATCGCCCCCCGCATCCCCTACATGGAATCCTCCGCCTGTGTCGAGCGTGAGCTGTCGGCCCTGATCGCCAAGCAGGGATGGATCGGAGTGACCATTCCTTGCGAGTACGGCGGCATGGGCGCCGGCCACCTGGCCAAAACCGTGATCATCGAGGAGCTCTCCCGTGTCAGCGGGGCCATGGGCGCCGTGACGCAGGCTTCCCAACTCGGCGTGGCCAAAATCCTGCACTTCGGGAACGACGAGCAGAAGCGCACCTGGCTGCCGGCGATCGCGGCCGGGGAGTGCCTGCCGACGATCGCCGTCACCGAACCCGGGTCCGGCGGCCACGTCCTGGGGATGACGGCGACCGCACGCCGCATCGGCGATGACTACGTTCTCACCGGCCGCAAGGTCTTCGTCGGCAACAGCCACGTCGGCGACCTGCACGGTGTCGTCGTCCGCACCGCAGAAGGGTCGAGGGGCCTGTCCGCCTTCCTCGTGGAGAAGGACCGGCCCGGCCTCTCCCTCGGCGCCCACCAGCCCGCAATGGGCCTGCACGGCTTCAGCTTCGGCGAACTCGTCTTCGACGACTGCCGCGTTCCAGCGGCCAACCTCCTCGGCCGCGAAGGCGATGGGCTGGCGGTGGCGTACTCCTCCAGCATCCTGTACGGCAGACCCAACCTGACCGCCGTCTCCCTCGGCATCCACACCGCGCTGCTGGAGGAAACCACCAAGTTCGCCCTCACACAGCACCGCTACGGCAAACCACTGTGCGAAAACCCCGTGATCAAGCAGAAGCTGGGCCAGATGCAGTCACGGCTGATGACCGCCCGGCTCACCGCCTACCACGCGGCGCACCTGCTGGATGCCGGACTGCCGTGCGACGCCGAGCTGATCAACGCCAAACTCATCAACGTCGAGTACGCCCTGGACTCCGCCCGCGCCGCCATGGAGGTGCACGGCGGATGCGGGCTGTACACCGACCGCCCGGTAGAGCGGTACCTGCGGGACGCCTTCCACATCTTCGCCCCCGCCGGCACCTCCGACATCCAACGGCTGCGCCTCGCCGAAGTAGCACTCGGCACCTCGAAAGGACAGTGGTCGCAGCGGCTGGCCCCCCTCACAACCCCTCGGCGAGCTGATCCTCCCGCCTCCGGCCTCGCTACGGTTCCGCCATCTCTCCCCACAACCGCAGTCCAGAACACCAGCCAGGAGAGGACGTGCACACCAAACCGCGCATTTTGAGGATCGCTCAGGCGACGACGTTCCTGCTCGCATTGCTGGTCATGTTCGTCCCCGTCCTCCTCGCTTCACATCACTGAACCGATGCACGAAAGATCCGAACATGCCCCCTCATATGTTGAAGGCCCCGCCGTGCCCGCACACCCCACCCTGCCCGTCCGCCGACGCAGCGGACCGAGAGGCCGCCAAGATCACCGCGAACCACTGCGATCAAGGCTGGGCATTGCTATGCAACGGCGTACTGCTGTTCGAAGATACGGGTGAGCTCCTCCCCAACGGCTCGGTCATCGCACCGCACCGCCCCCTCGCAAGGGGAGCCACCACCTCATGACCGAACTGCGAAAACCAGCGGATTCACTGCTCAAGACAGCCGGTATCTGGGTTCCAGCACAAGCCCCCATCGCCCCGACCGCGGCGGGCACTATCCGAATCAGCGACGGCATCGTCAACACCTTCACCGCAATACACCGGATCGAGCCGTGGCTCGCTCGCCTGGTCCTACCCGCGATGCTCGCGGACCTGGCTGCCCACGGGACGTGGCAGTTCGACTCCGAGCAACGGCTGTATCGCCTGTCCGACCGCGGCAAAAAACGTGGCCTGTGCCACGCACTACTGCTCAACACCCGTGCCGGCCAGGTGTACCACTACGCCACGAGCCACGCCGACGGCGACTGCCGCAGCCGCGTCGATCCCCTGCCACCCGCCACCTGCCCCGCCGGTGGTCCCGATGAGGCACCGCACGAACCCCCTCTCGCGTGGCGCTCCATGCGCTCCATGCTGCGCAGCAGTTCGACGCTACCGCTGCGGATCACCGAGGGCGCACTCGATGCCTACGCACGCCATCAACGAGACCGCGACCTGCCCTCCTTGTACGCCTCCGCCAACGACGCGGTCCGCACCTTCCTGCACCTCGTCCCACGCCGTCGTGGCCGCTATGACATCTGCGACGACGAGGGACTGCTGTGGACCATCGTGGTCCACAACCAGTTCCTCAAACCCACGGCGGTCAGCGTGCGCTACCCGGTGGGGCTGCCGCTGGAACGAGTGCGCCGAGTACCACGTGCCCACTCCCGCCCCCGAGACGCACGCCTCGCCAGAGCACCACACCACCGGCGAAATGCTGACAAACGGAAAAGTCACTGCACAGCACCGGCCTTTGATCACTGGCCTGGACAGTGACAGGACACCTCTTGGCGGCGCAGCGTGACCGTATCCGTCCTGCTCGCAACGTCCGCCTGGGCGCTCGTCAGTACGACCCTCGTCTCGACGCTGCGCCCGTGCCGGTATGCGAGCACACCCCGGCCGATGGCAGCCCTCCAAGCCCTGGAGCACGCCCATCTGTGCGATCACCTCGCTCGGCAACTCGACCCGATGAGGAAGCACATGTGTGATCGACAAGTGATCCCCACGCTGGCCGACCACCGGCACCACGTCCTTGGGCTGGTGGCCCAGCGGCAGACCACCGACGCCATCGCGGCTGAGCTCAACACCGCCCAAGACACCGCTGGCCGGCCTCATCCCGCATCGGCAGCCACCCGTCACCACTTCGGAGCCCCAGTGATCACCAGAACCCGACACCCCATCACCTATCACCCATATCCGACGGCTGACGCCAGCCTGTACGGCGGCTACGCCGCGATGCCGTCCTGGGTGCCGACAGACCGCGTGCGCGGCGTTGCGTGCGGAGAGCACTTCGAGGCGATACGCGTGGGCATCGACGACGGCCTGCGCGCCCACCGGCTCCTCGGTCCCCGCAGCGGCCCGGTTCTCGCCAGCGTCTACACGCAGACCGTGGTCTTCCTGCTGGAGCCTGGGGTACTGGGTTCGCAGGCCCTGCCGGGTGCGCGCACTGTACGGCACGGGGCCCGGGTGGAGATCCCACCGGCCGCTATCACCGGTGGACGTGATGTGCATTGGGTGGTCCGGCCGGGCGAAGGGACCACTGATCTTGCCGCACTGCGTGCGGCATTGCTCGGCCGGCCTGTCACCTCGACGAGGTCGCAACGCACGGGCCCCGGCGGGCGGCCGCACCACGGGAGTTCTCCCGGTGGCGGGATGCCCGGCGTGACGCTGCCCAGCCGCCCGCGTCCAGTGCGGGCAGAGCGCTCCCCCACCTGTCCCACCCATCGCACCCCGCCGAGGAGGGCATCGTGACCGCGGACATTGACGACGAATTGCGCGTGGCCTGCTGGAACGTGGAGAAAAACGGGCACGGCGGCCACCGCGGGGCGGGAGGCGACCGCCGCGCTATCGCCCACGAACTGCTGGCGGACATCCGTCCTCACATCGTGCTCCGCCAGGAATTGACCGGGGCCGCAGCAGATGGAAGCCGGGCCCTGTACGAGGAGGCCGCACGCCTCGGTGGCCTCACCGCTTTCATGGCGCCCGCCACGCCGGAGAGTCCGAACGCGACCGGGGTCATGGTCGACCCTGTCCTCTTCGAGATCGTCTCGTCGCACGACCAGGTCACCGGCATGTGGCATCCCGTCTGCAATCCGGTCGTACGGCTCAAGGGCACCCGCAAGCCGGTCTCGCTGGCCTCGGTTCACCTCAGTTCCTGGGACCCGGTCCAGCGAGCGTCCGAAGCGCGGCGGCTGACGTTCCTGGCCAACGGCGGCCGCTCAGCGATCTTCGGGGGCGACATGAACAGCTACCCCCACCGCCACGCCACCGAGACGGTCGCCCTTCCCGACTGGGAGGCGGTGAGGACGTCCGATCCACTGCACTACGAGCACCGCACCATCGAACGAGGTGGGCAGAGAGTGTCCGACACCATCCCGGACGAGGTGTTCACAGCAAGCGGTATCTTCACCGATCTCGCCCACCACGCCGGCACCGTCCTCAAACAGCCGGATGCCCTCAAGGGGTCGGCGAGTCTGTGGCGCACTGACCAGGGCATTCGCAGCCGGATCGACCGCATGTACTGCACGCCGGACCTCGCAGCGGCGCTGCTGTCGCTGGAGGTCGTCGCCGACGGAGAGGTCGCCGAGGCCTCCGACCACGCGCTTCTCGTCGCACGGTTCAGCCTCGCCAAGGTCCGCCAAGTCCTCACGCCCGCCCGCTGACGCGACGGCCACACAACCCCCGTCAAAGGGGGTACAGAAAGGAAGAAGTCTCCGGTGTCTTCGACACGACCACGCATCTGTGGTGCGCGGATTGCCCTCACCCAGGACATGTGGCGCCCGGCCTATGACGCCGGGCCGGGCAAGCCGGGGCTGGTGCGCGGTTCCCTCGTCTGCGAACTGGCGGAGCACGCCGCCACGGGGCAGCACTGCGGGGTGGCCCGCCGGTTCCCCGGGCCACTGGGCGGCGCGGCGTGGGCGCTGTGGGTGGACGGCGGCGAGCCCAGCTTCGTGGCGCGGGATGACTGCGCTCGCACCGGGGCTCTCCCGGCCGGCGCGCAGGAGTCGTGCCTGCTGTTCGAAAGACACCCGGACCCGTGCATGTCCGCCCAAGACGCCTACGCCCAGAGCCCAACGCGGCTGCCCCGGGCCTTCGAGGCGCTGAAGGCGCTGGGAGAAGCCGGCCGGCACGAACCCGCCGCGGTGCGGGCAGCCGCCGAGGAGGCTGCCCTGCTCACCTGGGATGAGCTCCGGTCCCGCGACGTCTGGGCGGTCCTGGCCGGTTGGGAGCACGCGGCGGTCTACCGGCTGATGAGCTGGGCGCACTCCAGGACCCTCACCCCGGATGTCCTGTCCGGGCTGGTGAGAGAGCTGACGGGCTTCGTGCGGCATTGCGAAGCGCGGACGCCGTCAGCGGCTCGGCCGGGCGCGGGCGGCGAGGAGGCGGTGGTCATGCTGGACCGCCTTGGTGCGCTGCCGGAGCCGTGGCAGGCCGCGGTGTTGGGAGACCAGCGGGAGGAGACACGAGGTCCGGCGCTGTCCTTCAGCCACGCTCCACGCCGGTCCCGTCCCCGCCCGGGCCTTGATCAGGCACTGGCGGACGCAGCTGAGTCTTCGGCTCGGGGGGAGCCCCCGCCGCCGGCGGCGGGCCGGTACGAGTGGGATCTTGCGGACCGCCGCCGGCTCGGCGCCACAGCGTATGAGCGGCTGGTGCGGTTGCCGCACGAGTGGCAGGTGGACGCGGTGCGCCAGATCGCCGCCGGTACGGAGGCGATCTCGGCCGTCTCGGACGCGGCCGGATCGATCAACATCATCCGCGGCTTCGGGGTGTACCTCGCGTGGAACGCGCCGCACCACTGCCACCCGCCGCACGCCACCCAGGAGACGACTACCGCGCACTGAGCAGCCCGAG
>JAFAUH010000079.1 GCA_019243445.1 Streptomycetaceae bacterium
CCGAGTTCTCCATAGAACGCTGTCAGGCATACGAGGCTGCCTTGAGGCTCCCAGCTCTCGACCTCGTCGACTGCTACCTTTATGCATGCCGCCTGCAAAACAATATTCCGCGGACCTGCCTCGCGCGCATCAGAGAACCCAGCGGGACCGAACTCGATCTGATCTGGCGGCTAGGGCAAGGAGATAGACTTCAGGCGCTCGAGTGGCTGCGACTCGCCTACCTCTATCGAAACAGGCCAGATGTATTCAGCACTCCCCGCACCAAAGAGGGTCTCCTACTCGGACTCGCTCGCCAAGCAGGATACTGCTTCGAAAAAGAGGAGCGTCTGGCCAGAGAGGCGCTGATCATCGCTGGCGCGAGCGTCCTTCCTGTTCTGCGCGAGCAGATTACGAAAGATCCACTGCGCTACTTTAATACCTGCGAAGTGGCAGGCTTCATACCAGGTCAGAGCGGTTCCACATTCCTTTCGACTCTTTTTGAAGAGACTCAGGACGGAGCCCTCGCTGCAACCATTCTGGAGCCGCTGCGCCGCCACATGCAAAATAGAGAGGCAGGGCCAGTCGCTCTGAAAGGTCTTACGCCCCTAGTAAGGGAATATGCTGTGAGTGTCCTCGAACGACCGGATGAATTCTATACCGCTCGCGAGGAGTCGCTGGCCATCCTCTCCTCCGGAGCCTTCTTGCTGAGTCCCCGGGAAAAAGCACGTCTTGGCCATGTCCGTGAGGATCTCCGCCAACTCCGGGTCGACTTTCCGGTGAAGTATCGAAAGGAGCTAATAAACGAGGTAGTCAAGCGCTTCGCAACAGAAGTGGAAAGCTCGCCCTCGTATCCAGAGGGAGCCCCGCTCCGCGTTCCTGGCCTGCATCGACTCATTGATGACGGGCTCTTCGCATCGGAACGCATCGAGCGGCTGGCGTGTCCGATCCTCTTGCGCCCGTGGCAACTCAGTGATGTCCTCGGGCGTGTTCTGGGTGCTGAGATCGTCCGTACCGTGCAACACGAACACTATGGGCTTCAACGAGCCGGCGTCCGATACCTCACCAAGCTCATGCATCCCGAATGCCTCGACCCGATCCGTCAACTCGGCTGGTCGACCACACTGGACGACAGCGTCCGTCTCACCCTGGCATGGGCCCTCGGAAGCGGTGATCCCAAACGCGACGCCGACCTGCTCGTACACTTGTGCAGGACCGCAGCCACGACGTCCACCCGTCGCGTGGTTGCCCTCGCCGCTACTCGCCTGGGCGCAACATCCGTGCTGGAGGAACTCGCGAGAGGCAAGGACTCCGAAGCAGCTCTCGAAGCCAGACGCCTCTCCTGCGCCGCGTGATCCGCCTCCGACTGCCCAGGTTGGTAAGACACAGGAGACGTGAAGTTTCCCCAAGGCCGGGTAGTTTTAGCGATTTCTTGCGGCCCTGTCAGGGGATTGTGGGGGCGTCGTGCGGCTTCTGCCGGCCCGGCCGCGAGACGGGAGCGCAAGCAGATGAGCATGGAGCGTTACCGGCTCCCCAGGCGCTGTCGACTGTTGTTAGCATCGTTACTTACTGCCTGAATATGGGCATACCACTCCAGCTAGGCGGCGCCGGTGCGGAGGGGTTTGTGGAGACAGAGTTCCGTGGGCGGCAGCTCGCGCGGCGAAAAGCAGTGAACTTCCGGTTGCTCGCTCGGCCGGACGGTGGCTCATCACAGCCGCATCCCGCCACGACAGCGGTACCCTTTCTCCTCATTTTGGCGATCACGCTCATTGATCTTCCGTTGCCTGGTTCCCTTCATCTGGGCGATCTGCTGATCGTGGTGCCCGTGATCACCGCCTGGTACGCCGGTGCCCGGCTTACCGGGCTGGTCTCCGTCGCGTCTGTGGTGGCCCTGGTGGCCATCTACGCGGTACGCGAGTCCGTGGCCCCGCCACAGATGGCAGCCCTTGTCGTGGTCTCGGTTTTCAGCACGGTCGCCCGATATCTGACCGGGCGGCACCAGCGAGAGATCATGCAGGTGCGAACAGTCTCCGAGGCTGTGCAGCTTGCCGTACTGCCGCCCCTGCCCCGCCGACTCGGCCCGCTGCGCCTGGCCTCGGTCTACCTGGCTGCCGAAGACGAAGCACACATCGGCGGAGATCTCTACGCCGCCGTACGCACGCCCGCGGGGACACGATTGATCATCGGCGATGTGCGCGGCAAGGGCCTGACTGCGGTCGGCGACGCCGCACTGCTCATCGGCACATTCCGCGACGCCGCCCGCCGCCAGGGCACTTTGCCGGAGCTTGCGGCCTATCTGGACACAAGCATGCGCATCAACATGACGGAAGACGTCGAATCGGAAGAAGCCAAAGAGTCGTTCGCCACCGCCACGATCTTTGAATTCCCCGACGATGAATCTGTCGTGCGAAGCGTCACCTGTGGACACCCCCCACCCCTGCTCCTGCGCGCCAATGAAGTCGTGGCACTGGAAGCCAGCCGGCCCTCGCCTCCGCTGGGCCTGGGTGCGCTGGCGAAAACTTTCCACCACCTCGACACCTTCAGTTTTGGTGCTGACGAGACCCTGCTGCTTTACACCGACGGTGTCATCGAAGCCCGCAACACTTGCGGCGCCTTCTACCAACTCGCCGAACGGCTCACCACTACAGATGCCGACCATCCCGTGGCTCTCCTCGGTGAACTCCGCGACGATCTGCTCGCCTATGCCGGCGGACGGCTAGGCGATGACGCAGCCATGATCGTAATTGAACGTCAGTCTGTGAAAGTTGATCCTGAGGCCACGTCGCCCTCACCACTCTCGCCACTCTCGCCACTCTCGACTCAAAAGGGCACCAGGACCACAGATCCTGAAGTCATTGCTTCTCGCACGGAATTCGGGCAGTGACAGTAGGTAATCCTGCCATTGGCTTCGCGGCCTTTTCACCTGATGGATCTGGCGCCGAGACGTAATGCGCGGATATCGTGGCCCGCCACAGGTGGGCGGGGGTCAGCGGAGGGAACGGGCGACCGCATGGATATTTACGCCGAATGCGGGAGTAATCCGGGCGGAGCACGCTCGCAGGAGGCGGCCGCCGAGCCGGTGGCGCAGAAGCCGGGCGCCGGGGCGCCCGCAGCGTCGGATTCCCTCTATGAGAATTACCTCCCGCCGATGCCCGAGCCGACATCGGCGCCGGTGCTGGCGCCGGTGCTGGTAGGGGAGCTCGTACACGAGGCGCAGCACCTGGCACCGGCCCCTTATGGGGCGCAGCACCCCAAAGCCAGGAAGACCAAACTGGTGCTCGGCCTCGCCGCCGTTGTGGCACTCGCCGGTGTTGCAGTGACGTTCCTGTCCGAGGAGGGGCAGTCGAGCAGTTCCTCACCGACCAGTAACCCGCAGGCGCCAACGGCGGTACCCCCGACGGAGCCCGGGGCCATTACGCCCACCGACGATCCGTTCAGGGACGCCACTAGTGCCCACCTGAAGGCGGCCGTCCCTTCGCCCACGCCCAAGCCGTCCACCTCCCCGACGGCCCCCGCCGTGAAGCATGCGGAGGTCCCGGTATTCCCGCGGCGGACGGCGTCGCCCGAACCGCAGCCGTTGTCCCCGCCCGTGGCGCTGCACCCCTCGACCCCCACACCGAAGCCGACGCACACGCCTACGTGTGTGCTCCTCTGGTGGTGCAACGGTCAGTCAACCCACTAGGGAACAGTCAACCCACTAGGGGAGTCTCCGGCCGTAGGGCCGGCTGACCGACCGTTCAGGCCGACAATCTTCTGACCGTCCAGGCCGACAACCTTCCGAGGAAATTGCCGGCTAGCGACACTTGGAGATTGTCGGCAATGCCTGTTCGGCCCAGATGACTTTGCCCGCCTCCGTGTATCGCGTTCCCCACCGGTCGGCGAGTTGTGCGACGAGGAACAGCCCGCGTCCGCCTTCGTCGGTGGAGGCCGCGTAGCGCAGATGCGGGGAGGTGCTGCTGGCGTCGGAGACCTCGCAGATCAAGGTACGGTCGCGCAGCAAACGCACCTTGATCGGGCCGTGGGTGTAGCGGATGGCATTGGTGATCAGCTCGCTGAGGATCAGCTCGGTGGTGAATCCCAGTTCGTCGAGATCCCACTGCGACAGCTTCCGCAGCACATCGGAGCGCACCTTGGCCACCGCTGCCGGATCGGATGGCACGTCCCAGTCGGCGATCTGATCGGGCCGCATGATGCGGGTACGGGCCACGAGCAGGGCGATGTCGTCGTTCTGCCGGTCCGGCAGCATCGCGTCGAGCACTGCCATGCACGTCTGCTCCGGGGTGCGGGCGCCGCGCGACAGCGCGTCGCTGAGCAGTCCGAAGCTGACGTCGATGTCCCGCTCGCGGTCCTCGATCAGCCCGTCGGTGTAGAGGACGAGCTGACTGCCCTCGGGCACGTGCCACTCGGTCGCCTCGAAGGGCATGCCGCCCAGCCCGAGCGGCAGTCCGGCGGGCAGTTCGGGGAACTCCACCCGACCGTCGGGGTGGACGAGCGCGGGCGGCGGATGCCCGGCACGGGAGAGCACACAGCGCCGGGTCACCGGATCGTAGATCGCGTACAGGCAGGTGGCGCCGGCGACGAACAGCTCGCCGTTCTCGGCAGCCTCATCGTTGTCGATACGCCCGATCAGCTCGTCGAGATGGCTGAGCAGCTCATCGGGAGGCAGGTCGAGCGCGGAGAAGTTGTGGACCGCAGTGCGCAGCCGCCCCATCGTCGCCGCGGCGTGCAGCCCATGGCCGACGACGTCGCCCACCACGAGTGCGACACGCGCCCCCGGCAGCGGGATGACGTCGAACCAGTCGCCGCCGACCCCGGCCTGCGCAGGCAGATAGCGGTAGGCGACATCCAGGGCATTCTGCTCGGGCAGACCGCGAGGGAGCAGGCTGCGCTGCAGGGTGACGGCCATGGCGTGCTCGCGGGTGTAGCGGCGCGCATTGTCGATGCACACTGCGGCCCGTCCCACCAACTCCTCGGCGAGCGAGAGATCGTCCTCCTCGAACGGCTCGGGCTGCTGCGAGCGCCAGAAGTTGACCACGCCCAGGACAGTGCCGCGGGCGCACAGCGGCACGGTGATCAGCGAGTGGATGCCGTAGTCGATGATCCGCTGGGTACGGGCGGGGTCTTGCGCCCGCCACCCGGGGGCATCCTCCAGCCGCGGCGCCAGGACCCCTCGTCCTGCGCTGAGCCCCGCGGCCTGCGGCGTGTCGGGGGCGAATGAGAGCCGCTGGCCCGCCTCGGAGAAGGGGTGGTCCTCGCGGATGCCGCTGACGGCGATCCGGCGCATCTCGGCGTCGCCCTTGGCCGAGGGTTCCTCGCCGCGCAGGACGGGCTCCGCCAGGTCGACGGTGATGAAGTCGGCGAACCTGGGGACCGCGACCTGCGCCAGCTCCTCCGCAGTGTGTGTCACATCCAAGGTGGTGCCTATGCATCCGCTCGCGTCGTACAACAGCTTCAGCCGCCTGCGGGCCTCCTCGGCCTTGCCGGAAAGCGCCCGCAGCTCGGTGGCGTCGCGCAGTGTGGTGACGCTGCCGGGCGGGCCGCCGTTGCGGTCGGTCGGGCGATTGTTCACCGCGAGCAGCCGGTCTCCGACCGTTAGTACTTCGTCGGTGACGACACGTCCGGAGGCGAGCAGAGTGGCCGCGTGCTCCTCCAAGCCGAGATCGGTGACCGGGCGCCCCTCCGCATCAGCGGGGAGGTTGAGCAGCCGGACGGCCTCGTCGTTGGCGAGCAGCAGTCGGCTGTCCTCGCCGACGATCATCACGCCTTCCCTGACGGCGTGCAGCACCGCGTCGTGGTGCTCGTACATGCGCGCCATCTTGGCCGGGTCGAGGCCGTGGGTCTGACGCCGTAGGCGCCTGCTGACCAGCGCGGTCCCGCCGGTGGCAAGGGCGAGCGCCCCGGCGGCGCAGATGAACAGCAGGGGCAGCTGTCGGTTGACCGTGCCGCGGATCTTGTTGATCGTGATCCCGGACGAGACCATGCCGACGACTTTGTGGTGCGCATCGAAGACGGGGACGTTGGCTTGCACCAGCGGGCCGATCGTCCCATGGATGGTTTCGGTGACGGGGAGCCCGGCGAGCGGCGGCCCCATGGTGCCGATGAACTTCTTCCCGATCCGGTCGCGGATGGGGTGGGTGTAGCGGATGCCGTGCGTGTCGGTGACGACGATGAAGTCGACGCCGGTGAGTGCGCGCGCTGCTTCGGCCTGGGGCTGGAGGATGGCGGTGGGGTCGGGCGAGTGCAGCGCCGCGACGATCCCCGGCGAGGCGGCGAAGGTCTGGGCGACGGCAAGCGACCGGTTGCGCGCCTCTGTGGTGGTGTCGTGCCGACTCTGCAGGATGACCTCGCCTACCGCGGCTGCGACGAGCAGGAGGACAATGCTCACCTGTAGGACGAAGACCTGACTGGCGACGCTGCGCAAGTTCAGCAGGCGGCGAAGGCGTCCTCTGGGGGGTTGCTCCTGAAACGGGCACCGGACAGGGCGGCGGACCCGCTCGCCTGCCGGTGTCCCGGGCATAGTTCGGGACGAGCTCTGCGCGGGCGGGTCCTGATGCGATCGACCCAATAGTCGGATCATAGGCCATGTCTACACGCCTGGCGCGCGGGAAGCGACCCTCTGTGACGCAGCTGAGACGTAGCTGACTGAGACGTGACTGGCGCAGACTCAGCGCGGGTCCGGGACGAGGGTGACGTGCTGTTTCTGGACGGCGAGGAAGCGCGGCAGCGGGATGCCCCAGGCGTAGGTGAACGTCATCAAAGTGCCGGTGACGCGCGCCTGGCCGTGCGCGTACGCCGTGGCGTCGAGGTCCTCGCTGTTGCGCCAGCGGTGCAAGGTGCCGTCGCAGATGGCCTGTGTGCCGCCGATGCCGCGGTTCACATGTCCCTGCCTGAGATTCGACGAGACGAACACGGGGTCGCCCGAACCGCCGCCGCTGCAGCGGTAGCTGCCGGCGAGCGTGATCGTCCCGTCCGGGGCGAGATGGCCGACTTGGTCGACGGTGATGCTGTTGCCCTCGTCGTCAGCGGAAGCGGGAGTGTGGGCGGGAACATGGGCGAGGGCGAAAGCGGGAGCGGGAGCGGCGGCCAGCAGCGCGGCACCGAGGGCGGTGCCGACGAGATGGCGACGGGTAAACATGGGCGGATACCTCCAGGGGCACGAACGAACTGACGACCGATGACGGTCAGAAAGACGACCGACGACGGCCGGAAAGACAGCCAACGACGGCCAGAAATACGATCACAACGGCCAGAAGGAGAAGTACTGGCTGATGCGGCGTGCAGGGGCGACTCTCACCCGCTCAGTGGCGTGTCCATTCGCCTCACTGGACGGCCTCTCCTTGGATCGCCTCTCTTTGGACGGCCTCTCACTGGACGTCCTCCAGGCGGAAGCCGACCTTCAGACCCACCTGGTAGTGCTCGACCTCACCACCCACGAGCTGGCCGCGGATCTGGGTGACCTCGAACCAATCGAGGTTGCGCAACGTTTGTGAAGCACGGTGGATGCCGTTGCGCAGTGCGGCGTCGATGCCCTCGGGCGAGGTACCGACGATCTCCGTCACCCGGTAGATGTGGTTGGTCATATCTGGCACTCCTCCGTTCATGCGCGGTGCCTGAAATCAGGCCATAAAGCACATTATGTGACACATGGTGGGGAAGCATATGCAGATCGTCACCGCATGCTCTGTCTGCGCATCACCCCAGGTGGGGCGCAGTCCGGTAGAGAGGTCGCAGAGAGGTCTCGGCACCTTTGCATACCCGTGCAACAATCCCCACACGGCCTCAGAAAACCTCAGGAGGGGGATGCAGTGCCAGGTGACAGCGTGTGGATGGCAGGGCGGCGATCAGAGGAGCGGCGATGGTGAGGCGACGCAGAAACACCGAGCTGATCCTGATAGTGCTCGCCCTGCTGCTGGCACTTTTCGGCTACGCGGACGCCGGCCTGGCGCTGCGCGGCACGCTCCCCAGCACCCTGATCCCCGCAGGCATCGGCTTCGGCGTCCTCGCTGTGGGCGCCCACCTGGCGGTGCGGCGCTTCGCGCCCTACGCCGATCCCCTGATCCTCCCGCTTGCCGTGATGCTCTCCGGTATCGGTTTGGTGCTGATCACCCGGCTCGACTGGTCCTACGAGGTCGAGTACCGGTCGAAAGCCGCGGCGCCGAACCAGGTGATGTGGCTGTGCATCGCTGTTCTCGCCTTCGTCGCCCTCACCGCGGTGGTCAAGCATCACCGCGTCTTCAACCGCTACCCGTACCTGCTGATGGCATTCGCGCTGGTGCTGCTCATGGCGCCCGCGTTCTTCCCGGGCGACACCTACGGTGCCAAGCGGTGGATCCGGCTGCCGGGCGCGACCATCGAGCCCGACGAATTCGTCAAGCTCGCCATCTGCGTCTTCTTCGCCGGATATCTGATGGCGAACCGGGACGCGCTCGCGCTTGTCGGCCGCAAGGTCTGGGGCATCAGCTTCCCCCGTGGCCGCAACCTCGGTCCGGTGCTCGTGGTGTGGGCCGTCTGCGTCATGGTGCTGGTCTTCGAAAATGACCTCGGCACCTCGCTGATCTTCTTCGGCGTCTTCGTGATCATGCTCTATGTGGCCACGGAACGCATTGGATGGGTGGTTGTCGGCCTGATCATGGCCGTGATCGGCGGCGGTATCGTCGGCTCGACATCCGCGCACGTCGTCGGCCGCGTCGTGGCGTGGCTCCACCCCATGGACATCTTCCTGCCGCCCGACCGGCGTCCGGCCGGCATCGTCTCCGACCAGCCCGCCCAGGCGCTCTTCAGCTTCGGCCAGGGCGGCATCCTCGGCACCGGCCTCGGCCAGGGCCATCCGTGGTTGATCGGCTTCGCCGGTCAGAGCGACTTCATCCTCACCACCGTCGGCGAGGAACTCGGGCTCGCAGGCATCACAGTGGTGCTGCTGCTCTACGTTCTGCTGGTGGAGCGCGGCCTGCGGACGGCGATCGTGCTGACCGACCCGTTCGGCAAGTTGCTCGCCACCGGCCTCGCCACCGTCATCGGCCTGCAGGTCTTCGTGGTGACGGGCGGTGTCACCGGGCTGATCCCGCTCACCGGCAAGGCGCTGCCGTTCCTCGCCCAGGGCGGTTCGTCGCTGGTGGCGAACTGGCTACTCGTCGCCGTACTGATCAAGCTGAGCGATGCGGCAGGCCGAATCGCCCACGAGAAGGAGAACCCGCTGCCCTCGGGCGCTACCACCTCGGAGGCAATGACGGCCGTAGTGCCTCGAATTGCCCGCTCAGGCAACTGAGCCAAGTAACTGAGCCAAGTAACTGAGCCAAGTAACTACGCCAGACAACCGCGCCAGGCAACCGCGCGCATGCCGCCCCCCGGACAGACTCTCTCCAGCCACTGCAGTGCATGCCCCAACTGGGCTACGCGCCCGAGCGGAGTACGGCGGCCGATGGCAGCGTCATACATGCTTCCATCGGCCCAGGGCCCCTTCCGAGGAGTCTCGCATGCAGCGTTCGCGTTTGTCCGTACGCCCGTACCTCTGCGCGTTGCCGCGGGTGGCCACAGTGGCCGGGGTGCTCTGCACAGTGGCCCTCGCGGCGGCCGGGGCCGCTGCGCCGGCCGCATCCGACGTACCCGACGCGCCGTCCGGCGACTGTGCGTTGCCACGTACGCACTCCTGGCTGTCGGAGGGCGTCACCCCATGGGCCGCCGATCACGTACGCCCGGTCGGTACGGTCAAGGCAAAGATGATCTTTGTGCGCTTCCCCGACCACACCCCCGCTCGTACGCCGCAGCAACTCGCCGCCAACTACCTGCCCTCCGTACCGCAGTTCTATGCCCGAGCCTCCTACGGCAAGGCCAAACTGGCCATAGACCCGGCTCCCGCGTACACCACCATGCCCGCGTCGATCACCACCTACGGCATCCGCCGCGCCGCGCCGTACCCGAAGGTGCTCCAGTACATCCACGATGCGGTCGCCGCCGCACACCGCTCCGGCGTGAGCTTCCGCGGCGCTCGGACCCTCTACATAGTCGCCGACCCCGACGCACCCGGCATCGATCACGACGCCACCGCGACCACCACCCTTGCCAAGCGCGACACGATCACCATCGACGGCAGCAGCATCCGCAACGTCGCGGTGATCTGGGAGACTGCCAACCCGGACCCCAACGTCGTCGCCCACGAATCCGGCCACCTCTTCGGCCTGCCGGACCTCTACGTCCAACCGAAGCAGGACGATCCGCAAGACGATTGGGACAGCAAGGTCGGTGACTGGGACTTGATGGGCGACCAGCGGGCCATCGCGCCGGAATTCCTCGCCTGGGAGAAGTGGAAATTCGGCTGGTTCGGCCCCGGCCAGGTCGACTGCGTCGCGCAGCCGGGCGTCACCGTGCACACCCTCTCTCCGACCGAGCTCGCCGGCGGCACCAAGCTGGTCGTCATCAAACGCAGCGACACCGGTGCCTACGCCGTCGAGGTCCGCAGCCGCCACGGCAACGACAGCCGCGCATGCGCCGAGGGCGTGCTGCTATACCACATCCGGACGGACGTCTCCTCCACCCGCGGCCCGATACAGGTCCGCAACGCCCATCCCAATTCCTCCGCACCTCCCAATTGCCGCAAAGCTCAGGAACCTTCTCTGGCAGATGCACCCTTCCGGCCCGGCGAGTCGTACACCGCGGACCACAGCCGCTTCCGGCTCCAGGTGCTCGGCAAGGACGCCCGGGGGAACTACCGGGTCCAGATCACGGCACCGGCTCCCCGAGTCGCCGCCGATGACGACTAAGAAAAACTGATACCTCATCAGTCACTCAGATTGCTTGGTTTTTCACCCGCCGATGTATTAAATTTCGATAACGCACGCCGAGAAAGGAGTACGCCGGCTGTGACATCGTCGAACGAGCCTCCTCTCCCGACCTCCGCCTCGACTTCCGCCTCTGCCACCGCCTCCGCCGAGCCCGGCAGGCACCGGCTGTCGAAGCAACTGTCGAAGCAACTGCCGAAGCAGCGCGTGGCGTCCCGCGGTACGAGCGTGCTCGGCGTCGCGGCGATGGCGGCCGTCGGCGCAAGCGGCGTTGCGAGCGGCATTGCGGCAGCGCAGGGCACTTCGCCGGTCGCAATGCCCGTCGCCATCCCGGTCTCCACCCAGGACGTCTCCGACATTTCCGGCTCTGACGTCTCCGGCATCATCCACCCGTCGAAGACACTTGCTCCGTCGGAAACTCCTGCTCCCGCGCTCCCTCCGGCACTCGCGTCCCACGGCGCAAGCGAAACCCTCCTTACCCGCATCCTGGCCCAGGCCAACCAGCAGCGCGCAGCCGCCGAAGCCGCCGCCCGCGAGGAACAGCGCAAAGCCGCCGAGGCCGCCAAAGCCGCCGAGGCCAAGGAAGCGGCGGCGAAGAAGGTCCGCGAGGAGATCGCGAAGAAAAAGGCCGAGGAACAGGCTCGCCAGCAGGCCGCCACCCAGGCCGCAGCCAAGGCGGCACAGGAGCGCCTTGCACACCTGGCAGCCAGCTACATCAAGCCACTCACTTCATCAACCCTCGCCTTCGGCTTCGGCGAGACCGCCGAGACCACCCAGACCGCTTCGATATGGCCGGTGGCCCACAGGGGACAGGATTTCGTTGCCCCAAGTGGCACGCCGGTAATGGCGGTCCACAGCGGAACGATCACCTTTGCCGGGTGGTCCGGCCCCTACGGCTACCGTGTCGTACTCACCCTCGACGACGGCACGCAGATCTGGTACTGCCACCTGTCGTCGATAGTGAGGATGAGCGGAAAGGTCACGACGGGCGACGTCATCGGCCGCGTCGGCGCGTCCGGCAATGCCGGCTACGCTCATCTGCATCTGGAAGTCCACCTGGCGAGCGGCGAGCCGGTCGACCCGCTGATGTGGATGCGGGAGCACGGAGCGAGTTCGGTTTAACGTATGATCTACAAGAGTCCCGAGCGGACCGGATTCTAGATACCGTCCGTTGGGGATGTTTCGGAGAGGCGTTCCCCCCGCCCCCGAACCGGCGGTCCTGGCGCAAACCCCCCCCGACGCCAGGGCCGCCGCCTTTTCCCGGCTGACTATTTCTCCGCGCTCCCACCGCATCTGGGCCGGGTGGCAACCACTGACGCCAGCCCAACAGCCCCCGCGACCGTCACCACAGCCGGCCACGCCCCGACTTTCCGCGCCAACGGATGCGCCCCGGCGAACCCGGCCACGTACAGCCCGGTCAGCGCGGCGGCCGTCTTTGCCCCGGTGGCCCGATTCCACTCCCGTGCGGCAAGCGTCCCCGCCGCGGCGAGCGCCACCCCGCCCAACGGCCGCTTCCGCGTCCACCGCGCCACCGCGTATCCCCCGACGAGCCCGCCCGCAGCTACCACCGAAGCGGGAATCCTGGCCATCCGCTGCCACCTCCACCATCTGGACACCGTGAGAAATTCCTGCCCTGAGGCTATCTCCGCCGCCTTCGCCAGGCTGCGCGAGATGGCCGCCGCGCACGTCGCTCAGCGCAACGCCTGCCCCCGACGGACGGCAACGGACGGCAAGGGACGGCAGCGGACGGCAAGGGACGGCAGCGGATGGCGCTGCGTGCGGCGCAGGGATCAGCGTACGTAGTTCTTCAGGATCTCCGTGTCGAGGGTGATACCGACCGGCTCGGGGATCGTGAGCTCCTCGCCGAAGGGAGTCCGGTGGATGTCGAGGTACCAGCCCTTCTCCTGGGCGGGGGTGGTATGGACGACGACCTCGCAGCAGTCGCGGTCGACGAGAAGATAGACGGGAATGCCCGCAGCCGCGTAGGCGGCCGGCTTCTCCTGCCGGTCATGGCGGTCTGTGCCCGCGTCGTACGACGTGACCTCGACGGCCATGAGGACGCCGTCGGTGTCGGACCACTCACCATGTCCTGCGAAGTGCGCGACGGGCGCCAGCGAGCCGTCCGGCCGGACTCGGCCCTTGCGATACGCCCCGGCCTTCAGCCCCTGCGAGGTGTGAAGGTCGAGATCCGGCCTGGCCTGCATGCACTGCCTCAGCAGCCAGAAGATGATCGTCTCGTGATCCCCGTCAGGCCCGCACTTCTCCTCGATCCGTCCGTTGATGAACTCCAACGTGACGGTCTCGGGTGCGGCGGAGGCGATCTGCTCGAACTCCTCCACCAGCATGTGAGACGTGCGCTCGGCCATAACCGTCATGTTGCCCTCCCTTCAAGGTGAAAGCCAGTAACGGCCCGCGTATAGGGACAACGTACGCGGGCCGTTGGCCTGGTGACATTACGTGAGGAAATTGCCGTTCTTTACTGCCGCTACGAACGCCGACCACTCACCGACGGGAAACACTAGTTCAGGACCATGAGGATTTTTTGAATCCCGGACAGGGACGATGCCTGACGGAGTGAAAGTCCGAGAGAACTCGATGCATTGCCCACCGCTACCGTTACTGTGACTAGACTTCTCCCACAGTGTGGATGATATATCGAGAGGTTGGCTCATTTTTCGAACTCCTTTATAGTGCTTTGCATTAGCGCAATGGATTCATCTGGGTTAAGCGCTGCCGCACGTAGTCGATCGTAAGTCTCCTTGGCATCCTCTACTGTCGAAGTCGATTCGATGACTTGTCCCGTAAAAGTCGAGTCGACGTAGACAATATCGGATCTGCCTTTGAACCTGAGCACCGTAAAGCTTTCGGTGGCAGGCGGTGCCCCCGCGCGGATTGGCAATACTTGCAGCATGACGTGCGGAGATTGTGCTTGCGAGATTAAGTGTGCTATCTGGTCACGCATAACCCCTAGGCCCCCTATGTGAGCCCTTAGGCAATTTTCGTGAAGAATAACCCAGAGGAGTGGAGGATCCTTGCGCTGCATCACCATGCGACGCTGTATGCGAGCTTCAACTCTACCTTTGATCTCATGGTCACTTTCACGCGGATGCCTAGCGCGAAAAATTGATTCGGCATACTGAGGCGTCTGCAGCATGCCCATGATCAGAGATGTCGAGTAGTCGAGAATCGATGTGGCGTCCTTTTCGAGATCAGCATAGGGAGCAAACCAAGATGGATGATCGCCCTTTTCGATCCTTTCTCGCAAGCGCTCGAAGATGCCATGGGTTCCCAGCACAAGATCGCACCCTTGTGCGAACTTGAGACTTGGCATCACGGCACCCGTCTCAACTCTGCTCACGTAAGCCACGGAGTAGCCGACGCCCGTAGCAAGTTGAGACTGAGTGAGATTGCGCCCGATGCGGACTTGACGGACCTCGAACCCGAAGCGTTCAAGTCGAGTCAAATGCTCTGGTGGATTCGCGGTGATCATGCCCTTGACCTCCCCTGATGGCTGCCTGCGACATCCCCACGGCGGTCGACTGATTTTAGCAACGGCCGTTAAACCACTCCAACACTACCCGTTCTGTGGTGAGTTGATGACTCACCGAACATGGCAAACCCCCGCGACGGGGCGAACGTCCGGGGGCATGGCCCAACGCTGTGAAGGAGCATCAAGCATGCACGATCGTATCGGCCATTGGGTTGGACGGCTAAGGGCACTTGTGACACCACGAACGCCAGGACACCACACCCACGCCTACCTGCACCATGCGTCTGCTGCCGAACCGACCGCGACTCAACGACGTCAGATGCCAACTCACGACGCGACACTGCTTGACACTGAAGTCTCGTTTCTCGTGCGCCCCTATGTCTTGGCACACGAACACCGTACGGGACGCGCCCAGGCCACCCGCCACATCGGTACATTCCGCATGGAGGTGCCACGGTGACAGAGGCGAGCTTCGCCTACGACGCAGAACGTGGGTGTGTCGGCGAGATCATGGATCAACTGGGGCAAGACCTGTACCTACGGCCCATCGGCGGAGGCGTGGAGTGGTCCGTAGAAAGTACGCGGGCGCGGCCTGCAACCCGCACTGAAATCACCGCAGCGAAAACTGGACTGCTGAATCCGTCCCCGCCATCCGAGCCGAAAATCATCCCACTCGTGGAGCCATGCACCCGTCCCTGTGCCATCTGTCAAAAAGCGGGACGACAATCACATCACTGAGTTAAAGGCGTACGAAGGCAAACTTTCAGCAGGTAATCGGAGCGTCATGGCGGCTGGCTTGATGTGACGGTGCGTGTGTAGTTCCTCGCTGAACTCGCCGCGTCCACCGGTGTGGTTGGATCGTGGTGTGCCGGACGTGGAGTCGATGACGCGAGATGAGCTG
>JAFAUH010000273.1 GCA_019243445.1 Streptomycetaceae bacterium
GAAGTTCATTCCCGAGGCGCTCGTCGCCGCCGTCGACGAGGTCGCCGCCGAGTACGAGAAGGCGAAGGCGGATCCCGACTTCGCCGCGGAGCTCGCCGACCTGCTTGTCAACTACGCCGGGCGTCCGAGCGCGCTCACCGAGGCCAAGCGCTTTGCCGAGCACGCCGGAGGCGCCCGCGTCTTTCTCAAGCGCGAGGATCTCAACCACACCGGCTCGCACAAGATCAATAACGTGCTGGGTCAGGCGTTGCTCACCAAACGCATGGGCAAGACCCGGGTCATCGCCGAGACCGGCGCCGGCCAGCACGGGGTGGCCACTGCAACCGCCTGCGCGCTGTTCGGCCTGGAGTGCACCATCTATATGGGCGAGGTCGACACCCAGCGGCAGGCGCTCAACGTCGCTCGCATGCGCATGCTCGGCGCCGAGGTTGTCTCCGTGAAGTCCGGCAGTCGCACCCTCAAGGACGCCATCAACGAGGCGTTCCGCGACTGGGTCGCCAACGTTGACCACACGCACTACCTGTTCGGCACTGCTGCCGGCCCACACCCCTTCCCCGCCCTGGTCCGCGACTTCCACCGGGTCATCGGCGTCGAGGCACGCCGCCAGATCCTGGAGCGCGTAGGCCGCCTGCCCGACGCCGTCACCGCCTGCGTCGGCGGCGGCTCCAACGCGATCGGGATCTTCCACGCCTTCCTGGCCGACGACGGCGTGCGGCTCGTCGGACTCGAGGCGGCCGGGCACGGCGTCGCCTCCGGCGAACACGCGGCCACGCTCACTGCCGGTGACCCCGGCATCCTGCACGGTTCGCGCTCCTACGTGCTGCAGGACGATGACGGCCAGATCACCGAGCCGTACTCGATCTCCGCCGGGCTCGACTACCCGGGCATCGGGCCAGAGCACTCGTACCTGAAGGACACCGGGCGCGCTGAGTACCGGCCGGTGACCGACGACGAAGCGATGCAGGCGCTGCGGCTGCTCTCCCGCACCGAGGGCATCATCCCGGCGATCGAGAGTGCTCACGCCTTGGCCGGCGCCCTCGAACTGGGCCGCGAGCTCGGCACGGACGGCCTGCTGCTGGTCAACCTCTCCGGACGCGGCGACAAGGACATGGACACCGCGGCCCGCTATTTCGGGCTGTACGACTACGACAACGCAAACCGCGGAAGCGAGGCGGGGGCCAAGTGAGCGGCAACATCTCTTTGCTCGAGCGGACTTTTGCCACGGCGAAGGCGGAAAACCGCGCCGCGCTCATCGGCTACTTGCCGGCCGGTTTCCCCACTGTCGCCGACGGGGTGTCCGCTGCAGTGGCGATCATCGAAGGCGGCTGCGACATCGTCGAGATCGGCCTGCCGCACAGCGACCCCGTCCTCGACGGCCCGGTGATCCAGACTGCCGATGACATCGCGTTGCGCGGCGGCGTGAAGATCGTCGACGTGCTCGACACAGTGCGGCAGGTGCACACCACCACTGGAGCGCCGGTGCTGATCATGACGTACTGGAACCCTGTCGACCGCTACGGTCCTGAGCGCTTTGCCGCCGACCTCGCCGAGGCGGGGGGAGCGGGTTGTATCCTGCCCGATCTGCCGGTGCAGGAGTCCGAGGTGTGGCGGAAGGCCGCTGAGCGGTGCGATCTCGCCACGGTTTTCGTCGTCGCGCCGAGCAGTCGCGACGAACGGCTCGCCACGATCACAGCGGCCGGCTCGGGTTTCGTCTACGCCGCGTCGTTGATGGGCGTCACCGGCACCCGGGAATCGGTCGGCACGCAGGCCGCTGACCTCGTACGGCGTACTCGCGCCACCGCCGCTGCCTGCCGTGGGCTCCCTGTTTGCGTCGGACTCGGAGTTTCCAACGCCGAGCAGGCAGCCGAAGTGGCCGGTTTCGCGGACGGGGTGATCGTCGGCTCGGCGTTCGTCAAGCGGATGCTCGATGCTCCGGACACCGGCTCCGGCATCAGCGGAGTTCGCGCACTCGCCGCCGAACTTGCGGAAGGCGTCCGTAAGCGCGGCTGATCGATTGATCACTTCGGGCGAAGGAGCGACCCGGGATGCGGAAAGCCGCGTCCCGGGCCACCTTCCGGAAAGCCAACGGCTGAGGGGCGATCCACCGGCGTGATTTACCGTCCCATGGCCTAGCCGGTTGCTACGGGGGCGGCTGGTCGCGGTAGCGTCGTTATCGTCATGGACCTCGCATACATTCCCAGCCCGTCGAGAGGCGTGCTCTACCTCGGCCCCATCCCGTTGCGCGGATATGCCTTCTGCATCATCATCGGCGTCTTCGTCGCCGTATGGCTGGGCGGGAAGCGCTGGGTCGCCCGGGGCGGCCAGAAAACCACCGTTGCCGACATCGCCGTCTGGGCCGTGCCGTTCGGCTTGGTCGGCGGGCGGCTCTACCACGTCATCACCGACTACGAGCTCTACTTCGGGCCGGGCCGCGACTGGGTCAACGCCTTCAAAGTCTGGGACGGTGGGCTCGGCATCTGGGGCGCGATCGCGCTCGGCGCGGTCGGAGCATGGATCGGCTGCCGCCGCCGCGGCATCCCGCTGCCCGCGTACGCGGACGCCGTCGCACCCGGTATCGCGGTCGCACAGGGCATCGGCCGCTGGGGCAACTGGTTCAACCAGGAGCTGTACGGCAGCCCCACCCACCTGCCATGGGCGCTTGAGATCGACCCCGCACACCGACCGCTCGCCACACCGGATATCGGGCTCTACCACCCAACCTTCCTGTACGAGTCGCTGTGGGACATCTGCCTCGTCGCCGTCGTGGTGATCTGGGCGGACCGCAGGTTCACGCTCGGGCACGGTAGGGCGTTCGCGGTATACGCGGCCGCGTACACGGTCGGCCGGTTCTGGATCGAGCACATGCGCGTCGATTACGCCCACCACATCCTGGGCCTGCGCTTGAACGACTGGACTTCGATCGTCGTTTTCCTCCTCGCAGTGCTGTACATCGCCGTCTGCGCGAAGCGCCGTCCGGGCCGCGAGACCGTGGTCGAGCCCGTGGCGGTCACCGCTGCCGACGCCGAAGACGCGGTGAGCGCTGGGGCTATCACCAAGGAGACCGACGACGAGAAGAGTTCGGAGCGCCCCGCCGAACAAGCCGCACAGGCACAAGCCGACGTCGGGGCATCGAGGAAACCCTGATCTGCCCCTCGTACAAAGCCACCAAAGCCACGACCGCCGAGCCCCACAAGGGCTCGGCGGTCCTCGTTTTCCCACTTCGGAGAGGCTTTCCTTGCTGGCAGCGATCTTGCACTCGTGATTGTCTTCGAGGTGTCGGGGAGGCGAGCCGGGCTGCGATCCCGGCCCGAAAGGAGACAGAGGCCATGTCCACGACCGTTGAGAACACAGAGGGCGCCAGGAGCGAGGCCACCATCCTGGATTTCCATGTCAGTCACCACAGCCACCGCGACGTCAATGGTGGCTGGCTGCGCCCGGCAGTGTTCGGCGCCATGGACGGCCTTGTCTCGAATCTTGCGCTGATCACGGGCGTCGCGGGCGGCCATGCGGCGACCAGGACCATTGTCATCACCGGTCTGGTGGGGCTCGCCGCCGGCGCCTTCTCCATGGCCGCGGGCGAGTACACCTCGGTGGCGTCCCAGCGTGAGCTGGTCGAAGCCGAGCTGGCCGTGGAGCTGCGCGAGCTGCACCGCAATCCGCACGACGAGCAACGCGAGCTCGCGGCGCTCTACCAGGCGCGAGGCGTGGAAGCCGAACTGGCCGCGGAGGTCGCACGCCAGCTGTCGGCCGACCCGGAAAAGGCACTGGAAGTCCACGCCCGCGAGGAACTGGGCGTGGATCCGTCCGACCTTCCGTCGCCGCTGGTCGCAGCAGTCTCCTCGTTCGGCTCGTTCGCTGCTGGCGCGCTGCTGCCGGTGCTGCCGTACTTGCTGGGGACGCACCACCTGTGGCCGGCGCTGCTGCTCGCCCTGATCGGTCTGTTCGGCTGCGGTGCCGTGGTGGCCCGTGTCACCGCCCGTTCGTGGGGGTTCAGTGGCCTTCGCCAGCTGGTTTTGGGTGGAGCCGCCGCTGGCGTTACCTTTCTCTTGGGCACTTTGTTCGGCACTGCCGTCTCCTGAGTCCCAACCTTCGCAAACGTTTTCGTTACTCGTGCGTTTCGAGGTGCTTGGGGCTGGGCATCAAACGGTAACGCTGCGGGCAGTGCCGCCCGCTTCGTCTCGGGGTGGCGCAGGCTCGTCCAGCCCATATCGTGCACTTCATAGTCCACTAGTCCGCATGGTGAGAGCCGATATCCACTTCTCGGGATCCCGGTCATCATGTAACCTGCACGAAATCGCAGAGGGCCAGCGTCGTCCCTGTTGCGCCGAGACAGTTTCCGGCACACAGTGCCATCGGCACTACACAGGGTCACGACGACGGGAGAGTCGATGCGGATCGCGTCCACGCACTCCGAGCCCGGCCGCAGCCGGGCCCACATGGACGGGCGTCCCGCCCCACAGGGGATGTACGACCCCCGCAACGAGCACGACGCCTGCGGCGTCGGCTTCGTGGCCGATCTCACCGGCGAGGCAAGCCACGCACTCGTGGAACAGGCTCTGACCGTCCTGCGGAATCTGGAGCACCGCGGAGCCACCGGCTCCGAGCCGGACTCCGGCGACGGCGCCGGCATCCTGCTCCAGATACCGGATGCCTTCCTGCGTGAGGTCACCGACTTCGAGCTGCCTGCAACCGGCCGCTACGCCGTCGGCCTCGGCTTCCTGCCGATGGACGACGAGGCACGCGCCAAGGCCCTCGACGCGGTCGAACGGATCGCCGGCGAAGAGAACTTGCAGGTCCTCGGATGGCGTGAAGTCCCCGTCGCACCCCAGCTGCTCGGCGCCACCGCCCGTTCGACAATGCCGTACTTCTCCCAGCTCTTCGTCGCCGACGCCACCGGTGAGCGGGAGGGCATCGAGCTCGACAGACGCGCCTTTGTGCTGCGCAAACGCGCCGAGCGCGAAATCGATGTCTACTTCCCCTCGCTGTCCGCGCGCACCATCGTCTACAAGGGCATGCTCACCACCGGGCAGCTCGAGCCGTTCTTCCCGGACCTGTCCGACAGGCGTTTCGCCACCGCGATCGCGCTCGTCCACTCGCGTTTTTCCACCAACACCTTCCCCAGTTGGCCACTGGCCCACCCCTACCGGTTCGTCGCCCACAACGGTGAGATCAACACCATCCAGGGCAACCGCAACTGGATGCGGGCCCGCGAGTCGCAGCTGAGCAGCGAGGTGTTCGGCGCTGCCGACCACGGGACGGGTAAGGGCGACCTGGAGCGGATCTTCCCCATCTGCACCCCAGGCGCCTCGGACTCCGCCGCCTTCGATGAAGTTCTCGAACTGCTGCACCTCGGTGGCCGCTCACTGCCGCACAGCGTGCTGATGATGATTCCCGAGGCATGGGAAAACCACGGCTCGATGGACTCGGCCCGGCGCGCCTTCTACCAGTACCACTCCACAATGATGGAGCCCTGGGACGGCCCGGCCTGCGTCACCTTCACCGACGGCACCCTTGTTGGCGCCGTACTCGACCGTAACGGCCTGCGCCCCGGCCGCTACTGGGTCACCGACGACGGCCTCGTCGTGCTCTCCTCAGAAGTCGGCGTCCTCGACATCGCCCCCGACAAGGTAGTCCGCAAAGGTAGGCTGCAGCCGGGCCGGATGTTCCTGGTCGACACCGCCCAGCACCGGATTATCGAAGATGACGAGATCAAGGCCGAACTCGCCGCCGAAAAGCCGTATGGCGAGTGGCTTGACGCCGGACTCATCCACCTGGCAGACCTCCCCGAGCGTGAGCACATCGTCCACACCCACGCCTCGGTCACCCGCCGCCAGCAAACTTTCGGCTACACCGAAGAGGAACTGCGAGTCATCCTCGCCCCGATGGCCAAGGCCGGCGCCGAACCGATCGGGTCCATGGGCACCGACTCGCCGATCGCCGCCCTGTCGCAGCGCCCACGGCTGCTGTTTGACTACTTCACCCAGCTGTTCGCGCAGGTCACCAACCCGCCGCTGGATGCCATTCGTGAGGAACTCGTCACCTCGCTGATCTCCGTGGTCGGCCCCCAGGGCAACCTGCTTCAGCCGAGCCCCGCATCCTGCCGCAACGTCACCCTGCCGTTCCCGGTGATCGACAACGACGAGCTCGCCAAGCTCATCCACATCAACGCCGACGGCGACATGCCGGGCATGAAGGCCGCCACGCTCTCCGGCCTGTACCGGGTCAGCGGCGGTGGCAAGGCGCTGGCCGCCCGGCTCACCGAGATCTGCGCCGAGGCCGACGACGCCATAGCGGACGGCGCCCGGCTGATCGTACTCTCCGACCGGCACTCGGACGCCGAGCACGCGCCGATCCCCTCACTGCTGCTCACCTCCGCCGTTCACCACCACCTGATCCGCACCAGGACGCGGACCCAGGCCGACCTGATCGTCGAGGCCGGTGACGTACGCGAGGTGCACCACGTCGCGCTGCTCGTCGGCTACGGAGCCGCCGCCGTCAACCCATACCTGGCGATGGAGTCGGTCGAGGATCTGGTACGCGCCGGCACCTTCCTCGACGGCATCGAGGCCGAGGACGCGATCAGGAACCTCATCAAGGCGCTGGGCAAGGGCGTGCTGAAGGTGATGTCCAAGATGGGCATCTCCACCGTCGCTTCCTACCGCGGCGCCCAGGTCTTCGAGGCGATCGGCCTCGACGACACCCTCGTCGACACCTACTTCCACGGCACCGCCACCAAAATCGGCGGCGTCGGCATCGACGTCATCGCCGAGGAGGTCGCCGCGCGGCACGCCAAGGCGTATCCGGCCTCCGGGATCGCCGCGGCTCACCGCCGCCTGGAGATCGGTGGGGAATACCAGTGGCGGCGTGAAGGCGAACCGCACCTGTTCGACCCCGAGACCGTCTTCCGGCTGCAGCACGCCACATGCTCGCGCCGCTACGACATCTTCAAGAAGTACACCGACCGAGTGAACGAACAATCCGAGCGGCTGATGACACTGCGCGGCCTGTTCAACCTCAAAACCGGCGACCGCCCGGCCGTCCCGATCGAAGAGGTCGAGCCGGTCTCCGAGATCGTCAAACGCTTCTCCACCGGCGCCATGTCATACGGCTCGATCAGCCGCGAGGCGCACGAGACCCTCGCCATCGCCATGAACCGGTTGGGCGGCAAGTCCAACACCGGAGAAGGCGGCGAGGACCCGGACCGTCTCTACGACCCCGCCCGACGCAGCGCCATCAAGCAGGTCGCCTCCGGCCGCTTCGGCGTGACCAGCGAGTACCTCGTCAACGCCGACGACATCCAGATCAAAATGGCGCAAGGCGCCAAGCCCGGCGAAGGCGGCCAGCTACCCGGCCACAAGGTGTACCCATGGGTGGCCAAGACCCGGCACTCCACCCCGGGCGTAGGGCTGATATCCCCGCCGCCGCACCACGACATCTACTCGATCGAGGACCTCGCCCAGCTCATCCACGACCTGAAAAACGCCAACCCAGCCGCCCGCATCCACGTGAAACTGGTCTCCGAAGTCGGCGTCGGCACAGTCGCGGCCGGCGTGAGCAAGGCCCACGCCGACGTCGTGCTGATCT
>JAFAUH010000038.1 GCA_019243445.1 Streptomycetaceae bacterium
TGCCTGTTCGCGCTGTACAGCGAAGGATAGTCGCCGTCGCTCGTAACCCCCTGCGACCCCTGTCTGAGCTGTCATTCGGCATGTGGGCAGGGGCTTTGGCATGCGCTGGGCCGGTAAGGTGTCTAACTGTTCTCCTCGCTGAGGAGCTCAAGAGGATGTGCACCGTCGGCGATCTCGGTGGGCAAGTGGTCGGACCGCAACTGAAGGAAATGACGCACCTCGCGCACACCCAAGGCCGATTCTCATCCGTACCGCCGATGCCGAGTTGCTCGCCGCGGTGGCGGTGCCGAGCTGAGATGCGTCAGGGCGGGGCGCAAGCCTCGCCCTGACACCTCATGTCATCCGCATTCCTGTCATCCGAAGAAGACTTGCGCCTCCTCGTACAGGCTCACATCGACGGTCTTCAGTTTGGCGGTTGCCTCGGCGAGCGGCACGCGCACGATGTCCGTACCGCGCAGTGCGACCATCTTCCCGAAGTCCCGCTCATGCACGGCGTCGATTGCGTGCAGCCCAAAACGGGTGGCGAGCCAGCGGTCGAACGCCGTCGGCGTGCCGCCGCGCTGGATGTGGCCGAGAACCGTGGTACGGGCCTCCTTGCCGGTGCGTTTCTCGATTTCCTTGGCGAGCCAGTCGCCAATGCCCGAAAGACGGACGTGGCCGAAGGAGTCGAGCGTGCCGTCCTTGGTCACCATGTCGCCGTCCTTGGGCATGGCGCCCTCCGCGACGACGATGATGGGCGCGTACCGGACCTTGAAGCGGCTCTCCACCCACGCACACACTTGGTCGATATCGAAGCGGCGCTCGGGAATGAGGATGACATTGGCGCCGCCGGCGAGACCTGAGTGCAGGGCGATCCAGCCCGCGTGGCGGCCCATGACTTCGATGACGAGGACGCGCATGTGGGATTCGGCGGTGGTGTGCAGCCGGTCGATGGCTTCCGTCGCGATGTTGACAGCAGTGTCGAAGCCGAAGGTGTAGTCGGTGGCGTTGAGGTCGTTGTCGATGGTCTTGGGGACGCCGACGCAGGGGATGCCGTAGTCGCCTGAGAGGATGGAGGCCACCCCCAGGGTGTCCTCGCCGCCGATCGCGACGAGGGCGTCCACCTCATACTTGGTGAGGTTCTCCTTCACCCTGCTCACGCCGTTTTCCGCTTTGAGCGGATTGGTACGCGAGGAGCCGAGGATTGTGCCGCCGCGGGGCAGGATGCCGCGGACGGCGGGGATGTCGAGCTGCTTGCTGTCGCCGTCAAGAGGACCGCGCCAGCCGTCGCAGAAGCCGATGAATTCGTGGCCGTACTCCTGAATGCCCTTACGGACCATTGCCCGGATGACCGCATTGAGACCGGGGCAGTCGCCGCCGCCGGTCAGCACTCCGACCCGCATGTGATCGTTCCCTTCTGCCTGCCTGAGTCCTTGACGACGACAACGCTAGCCGTGATCAGGATCACAGGGGATGGCACGGAACGCGGATTCCCGTCGATTCTCGCCAATTCCCGCCGTTTCAGCGGAATCTCGACGGCTCGTCTCTCACCCGAATGGGTAAAATGCCGTGGAGTGTCTCAAGCTCACACGTCGTCAAGACCACGCTGGATCGCGTAGCGGACCAGCTCGACGCGGTTGTGGAGCTGAAGCTTGCCGAGAGTGTTCTGGACGTGGTTTTGCACCGTGCGGTGGGAGATGACAAGCCGCTCTGCAATCTGGCGGTAACTCAGCCCTTTGGCGACAAGGCGCAGTACCTCCGTCTCGCGCTCGGTCAGCCGGGGGACGCCCGGCGCCTCGGAAGCGGCACGGGTATCGGGGGTAGCGGCGAGCCGCCGGTATTCGCCGAGTACGAGGCCCGCGAGGCCGGGGGTGAAAACCGGCTCGCCGGCCGCTGTGCGGCGTACCGCGTCGATCAGCTCCTCGCGTGCCGCAGACTTCAGCAGATAGCCGGTGGCGCCGGACTTCACTGCCTCCAGCACGTCTTGGTGCTCCCCGCTCGCCGACAGCACGAGCACCCGCAACTGAGCGTCGCCGCCGACGAGTTCTTTGCACACCTGGACACCGGGCAGGGTGGGTAGATTGAGGTCGAGGACGAGAACGTGCGGAGTGGTGGCGCGGGCGCGCCGCACCGCCTCATGGCCATCGCCCGCGGTGGCCACGATCTCGTAGCCGGCCTCGGCAAGGTCGCGGGCAACGGCGTCGCGCCACATGGGGTGGTCGTCGACCACCATCACCTTCACCGAGTCGTCCGCCATGCATCCGCTCCTTCCGGCCCTTCCGGCCCTTCCAATGCTCTGCGTGATACGCGGAGTTCGACCTCCGTGCCCTGTCCCGGAACGGAGATGAGCTCGGCGGTGCCACCGAGATCGCGCAGCCGTCCGCGGATGGACTGGACGACACCGAGCCGCCCTTCGCGTTCGGCGTCCACAAGGCGGCCCTCCCGGATGCCGGGACCGTCATCGCGCACGCTCACGAGCACCTCCTCCGGCTCGTCCTCGACGAGGATCCACGCGCAAGCGTCAGGACCGGCGTGTTGCGTCACGTTGTCAAGGGCTGCTCCGACAGCGGCGGCGAGTTCACGCGCCGCGTACGACGGCAGCATGACGGGCTCGGCGGGGGCGGCGACGGTGACCTTCGCCCCGGCGTACGGGCGGATGAGGGTTCGCAGATCGACTGGCTCGGTCTGCGGCGCGTCCTCCCGCGCACCCGGGGCCCGTTGAACAGGAACTCGCGCGGGCTGACCCGCGACCAATGTCCGTAGCGCCGCCTCCTGCTCGCCCGCCATCCGTCCCAATTCGGCGGCTTCTCCCCCGATTTCGTTGCCGCGCCGCTGCACCATGGCGAGCACCTGCAGCACGCTGTCGTGGATGTCGCGGGCAAGACGTTCGCGTTCACGCGTCGCCGCCTCGATCCGCAGCGCGCGGGACAGCGCCCGCTCACTGCTGCGGGCCACCTCCGTCACGTAGCCGATGCCGGTGCTGATGAAGAAGAGCAGCACGATGCTGTGCACATTGCCGACCGCTATCCCTCCGCGCTCGACAATGTTGGAGACACCGACGATCGCCGAGGCCGTCGCCGCCCACCGCCAGCCGCCTTTTATGGCGAAGGCCAGCACCGGGCCCGCCGCCCAGAAGGACGGCAAGGTGGTGGCACCGCCCACGACACGTGCGTGGGTATCGACGACGGGGGTGAGCAGGATGCCGACGAGGGCGACGCACAGGTCGGCAATGAGAAACGGCCGGGTGCAGCGGGCCGCGGAGCAGACGCGCGGGAGGGTGAGCAGCGTCCAGGCGGCGAGCAGGGCCATGTAGGCCCAAGCGCCGACCGGGTGCGCGTACTGCTGCGAGGCATAAGCGTACTTGGCGAGCGCATAGACGAGCGCCAGCACACGGAAGCCCGTGAGTGCGCGCCACAGCGGCTGCTCGACCGATATGCGTGGTTCCGCGTCCACCCCTCGGTCCCCCTCCCTTTGCCCCTCGCGCTCAGGAGCCGGACTTCGCGGCTTCCTTGGCTGCTTCCTCCGTGCGCTTCTTCGCCTCGGCGATCTGGCGTTTGGCGGCAGTCGCGTAGACGTCCACGTACTCCTGGCCGGAGAGCTTCATGATCTCGTACATGACCTCGTCGGTCACCGAGCGGAGAATGTAGCGGTCGTTTTCCATGTCGCGGTAGCGGCTGAAATCCATCGGCTTGCCGATCCGGATGCCGGGACGCATGAGCTTGGGCATGACCTTGCCGGGTGGCTGGATCTTTTCGGTGTCGATCATCGCAACCGGGATGACGGGTGCGCCGGAGGCGAGCGCGACCCGCGCCAGGCCGCCAGGCTTGCCGCGGTAGAGCCGGCCGTCCGGTGAACGCGTGCCCTCGGGGTAGATGCCAAAGAGTTCGCCGCGCTCCAGGACGGCAAGGCCGCTCTTGACCGCGGCCTCACCCGCACCGCGCGCTCCCGAGCGGTCGACGGGCAGCTGGCCGACGCCCTTGAAGAATGCCGCCGTCAACTTTCCCTTGACGCCCGGGGAGGTGAAGTACTCGGCTTTCGCGATGAAGGTGACCTTACGGTCGAGCATCGCCGGCAGGAAGAAGGAGTCAGAGAAGGAGAGGTGGTTGCTGGCGAGGATCGCGGGTCCCTCCCTGGGGATGTTCTCGAGGCCCTCCACCCATGGGCGGAAGGCGAGCTTGAGCGACCCGCCGATCGACAATTTCATGACGCCGTACAACAACCGAAGACCTCCTGTTGCGATGCGGAAACTTTATCTCGCCAAGGGCGCGTCATCCGCCTCGCCCGTCCTGGACACAGAGGGCTGCTGCGGTGGACGGCGTGCCTACCGGATTGCCGTGTCTGCCGCGTACTGTGTGGTATCCATCAGCCAATTTTCTCTGACCCTACGGGTAAGGGGACCCAGAAATACCCCCTTCATCCGGCCTCAGGCGGCCGACCTCAGACAACACTTTCAGCGAACAGGAGACCCACGGTGCCGCTCATGCCAGGAGCCGAGCCGTATCACCACGACGGCGGAGATGTCGGTGTGCTGCTCTGCCACGGTTTCACCGGCTCACCGCAGTCGATGCGCCCCTGGGGTGAGTACCTCGCCGCGCGCGATCTGACCGTACGCGTACCGCTGCTGCCGGGCCACGGCACCCGCTGGCAGGACCTGCAGGTCACCGGCTGGCAGGACTGGTATGCGGAAGTGGACCGCGAGCTGCGGGCACTGTCCGAACGATGCGTCCGGGTCTTCGTCTTCGGCATGTCGATGGGTGGCGCGCTCGCCTTGCACCTCGCGGCCAGGCACGGTGACGCGATCAGCGGGATTGCGCTGGTCAACCCGTCGGTGAAGGCCGACAGCGCACAGTTGAAGGCTGTGCCGCTGATCCGCCACTTCGTGCCGTCGGTGAAAGGGATCGCCAACGACTGCCTCAAGGAGGGGGCGGTGGAGCTCGGCTACGACCGCACGCCGCTGCATGCGGTGCATTCGCTGTCGAAGCTCTGGAAGGTCGTACAGGCCGAACTGGCGCAGGTCACTCAGCCACTGCTGCTGATGCACAGCCGGATCGACCACGTGGTGCACCCCTCGAACTCGGCATTCGTGCTCAGCCGCGTCTCCTCGGCCGACATCACCGAGCGGGTACTGGAGAACAGCTATCACGTGGCCACACTCGACAATGACGCCGATGACATTTTTCGCACGTCGTACGAGTTCCTGCGGCGACTGGCGCCCGGTTCGGGAAAGGAATCGACGGACGTGGACGGAGCTGCAAGTGGCGGAG
>JAFAUH010000193.1 GCA_019243445.1 Streptomycetaceae bacterium
GGTCTGGTGCTCCTGGTACGAGTACTTCACCGCGGTCACCGAGGACGACATCCACGAGAACCTCCGCGCGATGGACACCCTCGACCTGCCCATCGACGTCGTCCAGATCGACGACGGCTACCAGAGCGCCCTCGGCGACTGGCTCACCCTTTCCGGCCGCTTCCGCTCCCGCGCCGCAATCGCCGAGGCCATCCGGGCGCGCGGCCGCCGGGCGGGCATCTGGACGGCGCCGTTCCTGGTCGACCCGGCGAGCAGCCTCGCCGCCGAGCACCCCGACTGGCTGGTGCAGGACGCATCCGGCGGACCCCTCCACGCGGGCCGCAACTGGGGCCACAACCTGTGCATCCTGGACACCACCCATCCGGGCGCGGCGACCTTTCTGACCGAGGTCTTCACCACCTTGCGCACCGAAGGCTACGACTACTTCAAGGTCGACTTCCTGTACGCGGGCGCGCTCAACGGCATACGCCACAAGGAGGTTGACGCCCTGGACGCCTATCGGGCGGGCATCGGCCTGATCAGGGAGGCGATCGGCCCGGAGTCGTATCTGCTGGGCTGCGGCGCACCGATCCTCCCCTCCATCGGCCTGTTCGACGCAATGCGCGTCAGCCCCGACACCGCCCCGCACCGCCGCCCTGAGGCTGACGACTACAGCCAACCAGGCCAGGACCCGGCTGAGTTCACCGGCGTTGGCCGTCAGTGGCAGCACGGCCGGCTCTGGGTCAACGACCCCGACTGCCTGATGGCCCGCCCGGCAGTGGAGACACGCGAGCGCTGGGCAGCGCATGTTGAGGCGACCGGCGGTCTGGTGGCCTCCAGCGACCGCCTGCTGTCCCTGGACGAGTGGGGGATAGCCACAACTCGCCGTCTTCTGAGGGGAGCGGCCCGATGAAGCGCGTTCTGTCCGTATCCGGCATCGCGTACGGCGGCGACTACAACTCCGAGCAGTGATCCAAGGAGGCACTACCGGTCGACCGAGACGGTTCTCCGTTGTCGTACGGGAGCCCCGCGGTCAGTGATTCACCCCCTGTACGCGTTCGTCGCCCACTCCGCCATCCTCGCCCGGGCCACCGCTGTGGATACCTCGCTGGTGATCACAGACCACGCCGGCCCACATGAGGTCCTCTCCGTCATCGGTTGCGTGCGCTGGGTTGCCAGAGTTGCTGTGGAGCGCCACCTCATCGTAGCTTCTCACTTGTTCGCTTGCGTAACCGTGCAACCAATGGCGGTGGCAAGCCGTCCTATGCATCGGCAGCGCACATGCCGTGCCTGTTCAGGATGGCGCGAGCACGCTGCGGAAGGAAATTCAGCGACTGGGCGAGGGGTGCGGATGGCAGGACAGTGGGCGCACGGTCCGAGTGACGGCTTGGGCCTGTGGCGGGACGAGGCGCAGGCTCGCCCCGCGCAGCGAACATCCAGTCGCCTCCCCTACCAGGACGTCACCGCCCCGCAGTCAGACGAGTCCCCAGCGACCGCTGCGCGTATGAGCCGTGCGGAGGCCAGGCGGACGAGCCGGTCGACGGCATCGCGCGGTGCCGAGGGCAGGCAGCAGGCCTGGAGGCGGGCGATGACTCTTGCGGTGGTGCTTCCCGTGGTCGGCGCCGGGGTGGATGAGCTTGTCGGTTCGGGACTGAGGTGGGCCTTCGCCATCGCGGCCGTACTGGGGGCGGCTCTGGGAGCCGCGGTCTGTCCGCAGGCAGGCAGATTGTGGGTGATCACCGCGCCGCCACTGGTGGTGGCCGTGGTGACGGTTGTCGCGGGAGTGCTGGCGGGGACCGCGTCGCTGCAAGGAAGCAAGGGGTTGTACACGAGTGCGGTGCGCTGGGCCGTCGACGGGTTCCCGGCCATGGCGGCGGCCGAGGTGACGGTCCTGGGGGTGCTGGCGGTGCGCGTGATCCTGTCCGAACGCGGGGGGAAGAAGCATGGCGCGTGACGATTACCGCGGGCACCGGGCTGCGGGCCGACCCCGCAGCCGCAGGAGCGCCGCTCGTCGTGGCCGGGTCTCGACGCTGGGCTGGATAGGTCGGACGGTGACGTGCGGGATGTCGGCGTCCGTGCTGATGCTCAGCGGCTTCGCCTGGTACGCGTACCACTCGCTGACCAACGGACTGATCACGTCCAACGCACTCGATGCCATCAAAAAAGGCCCTGGGCATTTGGACAACGCGGTCAATCTGCTGCTGGTCGGCCTGGATTCGCGCAAGGACCAGAACGGCAACGACCTTCCGAAGCAGTTCGTCCAGGACCAACTGCATGCCGGATCCAGCGATATCGGCTACTACAACACCAACACGCTGATTTTGATGCATATCCCGGCGGACGGCGGGAAGGTGAGCGCGTTCTCCATACCCCGCGACGACTACGTCGAGACGTACAACGGGGACGGCACACCGCAGGGCATGCACAAGATCAAGGAGGCGTATGGCTACGCCTACACCGCCGCCCACGACAAGCTGTCCGCGCAGGGCATGAACGGTGCCGACCTGGAGCACCGGAGCCGGGAGTACGGACGTGAGGCGACGCTGGCCACCGTGCAGAACCTGCTGGGTGTGCCGATCGACCACTTCGCCGAGGTCAACCTCCTGGGCTTCTACGACATAGCCCAGGTTTTGGAACCGGTCCAAGTCTGTCTCAAGCACCCGGTCAACGACAACTACTCGGGCGCCGACTTCCCCGCGGGCCTGCAGAACCTCAACGCCAAACAGGCACTTGCCTTCGTCCGCCAGCGGCACGGCCTGACCAACGGTGACCTGGACCGTACCCACCGCCAGCAGGCGTTCCTCTCCTCCGTGGTGCACAAGCTCAAGACCGAGGGGATCTTCAGCGACCTGGGCAAGATGCAGGATCTGTTCAACGTCGTGAAGAAGGACATGGTCATCGACAACCAGTGGAATGTCTTGGACTTCGCCTCGCAGGCCACTAACCTCACCGGCGGCAATGTGGGGTTCAATACGCTGCCGATTACCGGGTTCGCGACCGAGAACGGCGAATCCGTCAATACCGTCGACCCCGGCTATCTCAAGCAGGTCGTACAGGCGGCGTTCAGTGAGGGGGCCTCCCAGTCGTCGAGTGGGAAGAAGTCGTCCTCGGAGCAAAAGGCGGCCCCCGGCACCGTCGACGTCTTCAACGGCTCCAGCGTCGCCGGTGCCGCCTCGAACGAGCTGAAGGACCTGGCATCGGCCGGCTACACCGCGGGGCAGGCGGCCAACGCGAACCAACCGCAGAGCACGACAACCATCGCCTACGGTGTCGGCGCCCAGCAGGCGGCCCAGCAGATCGCGGGACGTTTGAACACCTCCCCGGCCACGGCCAGTTCCTCCGTCCCGGCCGGACACGTCCACATCACACTGGGCACGGACTTCACAGCACCCACTCCCGGAGCGAACAGCTCAACGTCGAATTCCGGTTCCAGTTCGTCATCCGGCACCTCAGGTTCGGGTTCGTCAGACAGCCGGTCGTCCCGCAGCCCCACTCCGACCTTCGCAGGCGACACGGTGAAGATGGGCGGCATCCCTTGCGTCAACTGACCGCCGCGCGCCACCACGCTGTCGTGGCCGCTGAACACACCAGCGGCCACGACAACTGTCCGAGTGTGGTCGTCATGTCCCCCAGACATCAACAGGAAACTGCCGCCAGGACTCATGGCACGGGACGTGCTGGGTCTGCCCGGCCCCTCTTTCCACAGGCATCGAAAGGAGAAACCGCTTACCACGGTGAGCGCGTCATCAAGACCATGGCACACATTCTGATCGAAGAAAACTTCAGGCATATCGATGGCCTGGACATGGAGGCGCTCATAGCCGCCTTCCGCGACCAGGGCATCAGCGCTGAACCCACCCAACGGCAAACGATCCGCAAGGGAACACGGTGGGTGCTCGTCCTGCACTGGCTGGGCAACCAGACCGTGCTCTCCGCCGTGGAATCCGCAGCGGTAGCCGTGGCCGACAAGGTCCGCGAGCTCTACCGGATCAAGCGCAACGGCGTGGGTGAGGACCAGCGTCGGACGCCTCCGATACGGATCGACCTCTACGGCCCAGACGACGCACTCATCACCTCCGTCGATATCCCCCAGGCTGAAGAGATCAGCGATCGTAGGCCGGGGTAGCCCGGCGAAGCAGAAGCCCTGCCACTATCACCACACGAGACGGATGGCACCCCACAGACTTCGGCGAGTATGACGCAGCCGATGGTGCTGACGCCTGCGGTTGCTGCTTCACAGCCGGCGAAGAGAGCGGCGGAGACCACGAAGGAGGTGATGGCGGCGGTCTTCTTGCCTGTGGGGGCGATCACATCAGTCAGGTCGGATCCGCTCGACGAATCAGTGGCGGGCCGATTCACCCGGCGGCCCTGTGACCAGGGCACACCGGCGTTCCCTCTTGTCAGGCTCGGCGAAGACGATGAGGATCAGTTCCACCGTCCGCCGGAGACGAAATCTCTCATTTTGATCTGAAGGCGGAACAACAGCTCGCTGATGATAGTAGAAGTAGTCGGCCCGGCCCGAATGGGAAGAAAATCCAAAATAACATCCCTGCGGTCCGTCACTGCCACACGGTCAGCCCCTCAGCCAAAGGATATCCATGAAGAAGCGACGCTTGATCATAGCTGCCACCGCTTTCATTGCCGCCGCAGGACTCGCCCTGGGAGCCGCAGAGACTTCTTCAGCAGCGAACTTCACCACCGACTGGGGTTCCAAGAATGTCATGGTGAAGAGGGACTTTGCCGTTCAGTCGGTCTACTTCGATGGTGAAAACTTCCAAGGCAATCCCGTAACGGTATGTATTACGTTGCCCCCCGGTCAGAGCAACGTCTGGAACAGCACTGGGAGGTTCGCACCCGATGGTTCAAGCTTCACCCTGATCACCTTCACGAGACCGACCTGCACCGACGGGTACGAGAGATCCAAGTCGTTCACCGTGGCAAACCACAACAGCCTTCAAAACATCTGGGCGGATATGACCTGAAACCCCCTGGGAGCCCCAAATCTTCGGTTTGATGCGATGCGAGCCCTGAAACGCGCCGACCAGCACCAACGGTAATCAGGACGAGGCGAGGACTCAGGGCAGCGAGCGGCCTGAGCAAGGCTGCCATCACCTTGCCATCACTCCGCCCCAAAACGAATCCAGCGGGTCTGCCTTCCGGCAAACCCGCTGGTCAGCACTGTCGGGATGACAGAATGTGAATCTGCGATCCCTTGACCCCCTGTCGGATCCAGTGCGCGGCTTAGAGGCCGTATCGTGTCACATTGCTTGCCTGTTTCCACTCATGTTGCTTCTCCTGCGCCGGTCAGTTGCGGCCGTGTAGTTTGCGCAGGAAGTCATACTGGGTCGGCAGGGTGGCGACCCAAGGGCGATGCGTTCTCACGGTGTGAGACCGAGTAGGTGGAGCGCGTCGGTGGGGTGGGCTCGGTAGTGGTCAGTTGCGGCGGCGATGTTGTTGAACCCGGCGAGACGGGCAAGGCTGATCGCGAGGTTGCGGAAGGTGGCCATCGCGCGGGGAGTAGTGCCGGTTCTTACGCGGGAGGCGTCTTCATGGTTATGTCGATCTCGGCATAACCATGATTATCCCGAGGTTCGGATTATGCCGAGTCATGTGTTTCCGCTCGGTGTTTGTGCTGGTCACCGCCGTTGAGACTGGCAGCAGCCTCGGCATATTCAGTAGCAGGCTGGAGGCTTCTTCTCAGGGGGTTCTGAGAGGAGGCAACGA
>JAFAUH010000369.1 GCA_019243445.1 Streptomycetaceae bacterium
CATCCCTCTGCAGTGCCCTCGGTGCCCGCCCGTCCCAAGAAGAGGGCAAAGACCGGCGGGCGCTGCTGCAGCAGTTCCAGACGGCCTCCGTCGGCCTCTGCGAGGTCACGGGCGACCGCCAGACCCAGGCCCGTCGAATTGCGGCCGCTCACCGTCCGCTCGAAGACCCGTGAACCCAGGTCCGGCGGCACACCCTGGCCCTCGTCGGTCACCTCGGCCACCGCCTGGTTGCCGGTGACGCGGGTGTGGATGACGACCGAGCCCGCGCCGTGCATGAGCGCATTCTCGATCAGCGTGGCGAGTACCTGAGCGACCGCGCCGGGCGTGCCGATCGCCCGCAGCCCCGTCGCTCCGGAGCGGGAGATGGTGCGGCCCTTGCCTTGGTAGGCCGGGCGCCACTCCTTCAGTTGCTGCTTGATCACCTCATCGAGGTCGAAGGCGACCGCCGAGCCGGAGCGCGGGTCGCGCGAGTTGGTGAGCAGCCGCTGAACGACGTCCGTGAGCCGTTCGGCCTGACCGAGTGCGATCGACGCCTCCTCCTTGACCGTGTCATGGTCGTCGGTGGCGATGATCTCCTCCAGCCGCATCGACAGCGCGGTGAGCGGCGTCCGCAGCTGGTGCGAAGCGTCCGCGGCCAGCCGCCGCTCGGCGGTCAGCATTCGCGCGATGCGCTCGGCGCTCGCGTCGAGCACATCGGCGACCCGGTCGAGTTCGGGCACCCCGTAACGGCGGTGGCGTGGCCGGGGGTCGCCGGAGCCGAGCCGCTCGGCGGTCTCCACGAGGTCGAGCAGCGGCGCGGTGAGGCGTCTGGCCTGCTGGACGGCGAGTACAACGGCGGCCGCGATTGCCAGCAGCGCCACCGTGAGGATCACCAGCAGCGTACGGCTGATCTCCCTGGTGATCGCCGAGTGCGGCTCCTGGACGAGCACGGTCTCGCCATGCGCCCCTGCTTGCCGGGACTGGATGACCTCCCCCTTGGGCGGCGTGCCCAAGGTGATGGAGGCTTGGCCGGGCAGGCTGATGACCGCGTAGCGGCCTGGTTCGATCTGCCGCCCCAGCGTGGCGGATGTGACCTTCTCGCCTGCCGTGATGCGGTTCTCCACCACCCCTATCAGCTGGACGACGTCCGACTGCACGCTGTCCTTGGCGCTTCTTTCGATCGTCCTGCTCTCCACGACCACCAGCGACAGGCCGAAGACTGCAATCACGACGAGCACCACGGCGAGGGTGGAGTTGATCAGGCGGCGGCGCACTCAGTCCTACTCTTTTCGAACGAGTTCTTCCCCAATGAATTCTTCTCGAGTCAGTTCTTTCAGTTCTTCTCGAATCGGAAGCCCACCCCGCGGACCGTCGAGATGTAGCGCGGGTTCGCGGCGTCATCGCCGAGCTTCTTACGCAACCAGGAGATATGCATGTCGAGGGTCTTGGTCGAGGACCACCAGGTGGTGTCCCAGACCTCGCGCATCAGCTGATCGCGAGTGACGACTCGGCCGGCGTCCCGTACCAGGACCCGCAGCAGGTCGAACTCCTTGGCGGTGAGCGAGAGTTCGTCGTCGCCGATCCAGGCGCGGTGCGACTCGACATCGATGCGCACGCCCTGGGTAGCCGACTGTGCCTCCGTGCTGCCGCGGCGCAGCAGGGCCCGCACCCGGGCCAGCAGCTCCGCCAGGCGGAACGGCTTTGTCACGTAGTCGTCGGCACCGGCGTCGAGACCTACGACGGTGTCGACTTCATCGGCTCGGGCGGTGAGCACCAGAACGGGGAAATTGTGACCCTCGGTGCGCAGCCTGCGGCACACCTCCAGACCGTCCATGCCGGGTAGGCCGAGATCCAGCACGATCAAGTCCACGGCGCCCTGGAGGCCGGCGTCCAGTGCCGTAGGTCCGTCTTCACGCACCTCGACCTCGTACCCCTCACGGCGCAGGGCGCGTGCGAGTGGTTCCGAGATGGAGGCGTCGTCCTCGGCGAGCAATACGCGGGTCATGCGCCGATGGTAGTCCGCACGGCATATCGGAGATGTACGCAGGCAAGGAGGAACGGGATCATTGCCGTGGCGAGGCGAGGCGCAGTGCGTCAATCCGAGCCAGGATCTTCCCTCTCATCGCCACCCCCTCGGAGCCCCTCACAGTCTCAAGAAAGCAGCGAAGAAAAACCGGGCCTCGGCCCGGAACGGAAATTATGCGGCCGATCGCCCTACACGGGCCCCGCCAGCTCGGCCCATACCGTCTTGCCCGGACCGCCCTCCGCGCTCCGTGACACGCCCCAGTCGAGGCAGAGCCGCTCGACGATGAACATTCCATGCCCTCCCGGCCGCCCCGCGCGGTGCGGCGTACGCGGTGCGGGATCGCCGGGTCCACTGTCGGTGACTTCCATGCGCAGTGTTTTCGGCATCTTTGGTGTGCGTTGCAACCGCAACTCCCGCGGGCCTCCGCCGTGCAGGCACGCGTTGGTGACGAGCTCGGAGACGACGAGCAGGATGTCCTCCGCGGTGGCCCGGGACTCGTCCGTGGCAGCGGGCAGCCAGCCCCATTCGTAGAGCGCCTGGCGAGTGAAGTCGCGGGCGAGCGGGACAACACCCATCGCGTCGGAGAGATTGATGCGGCGCACCTCGTGGCCGGCTCCGGGCACGTCGCAATCGCCGGGCCGGTCCCGCCGCTCATGGCTGCGGTCGTCCGGCGCGAAGGACCGGGTGGTGCTCATCAGCGCTTCACCTCACCGATGTCCGACAAGTTCGAAGGGTCTCCTGCCCGACCGATTCCGGGCAACACCCACGGATTCCTACGAGCTGGTACGGCGACAGTGGGAGCGATGCCGGGGGATCGCCTCGGCCGCCGGTCGTTCTCCGGTCGTCAGCCGGTCATTCGGTGAGCGCCTCGTCGAGTGTGTCATGCACACTGAAGACCGCATCAGCTCCTGTGATCTCAAACACCCTGGAGACCGTCGGCAGCAAACCAGTGAGGTGCACCCCTCCCCCGGCGGCTGCGGCCTTCAGACGCGCACTCAGCAGCACATTCAGACCCGTGGAGTCGCAAAACTGCAGCTGCGAGCAGTCGACGACCAGCTTGGCGAAGCCGTCGTCGACGCTCCGCTCCATCGGCTCCCGCAGAAGCTCCGCAGTGTGGTGATCCAGCTCACCTGCGGGCGTGAAGATCGCGGAGCGCCCGCTGTGCCGCACCGCGACACTGAGACGGTCCCGGCCGGTTGTGCCGGCCATGCCGCGGTCCATGCCGTTCCTCCTGGTTGCCTCGGCTGCGCTGTTGAACCCTACGCCGTAACCGGATCGGACGGTAGTCAACCGCATCGGACGGTAGTCGCAAAGATCCCGGACTCCCTCACCTCCTCACCGGCGAACTTGCCAGGTGCGCGGTGAAGCGGGTAGGCAAGGAGGGAGATATCCGTAGACGGTCGACTCGGAGGCGCCGCGATCAGGAACACGACCACGGCAGCGGCAGCCGCGCATCCCCGGCCGAAGGAGGAGATCATGGCATCCCAGCCCGACGCGCATACGCTCCAGGAAGCGCAGGGCGCATCCATAGCGCCATCGGCGGCGTCGATCAACCCGCCGGTGGAAGTGGAGGAGCTCGGGCTCCCAGAGATCCCGCCCTTTGAGGAGGTCGGGCCGCTCGACGCGAGGGCTTTGTCCAAGACGCTCTTCCAGCGGCTCGAGGCGCTGGAAGAAGGCACACACGAATATGCCTACGTCCGCAACACGCTGGTCGAGCTGAACCTGGCGCTGGTGAAATTCGCCGCTTCCCGGTTCCGTTCCCGCAGTGAGCCGATGGAAGACATCGTACAGGTGGGCACGATCGGGCTCATCAAGGCGATAGACCGCTTCGAGCTCAGCCGCGGGGTGGAGTTCCCAACCTTCGCGATGCCGACGATTGTTGGCGAGATCAAGCGCTTCTTCCGTGACACGAGCTGGTCGGTGCGGGTGCCACGCCGCTTGCAGGAGCTCCGCCTGGACTTGGCCAAAGCGGGTGACGAGCTCGCCCAGCAGCTGGATCGCGCCCCGACCGTAGCCGAGTTGGCTGAACGGCTCGGCCTCACCGATGAGGAGGTCATCGAGGGCATGGCCGCGAGCAACGCGTACACGGCGAGCTCGCTGGACGCCCAACCGGAGGAGGACGACTCCGAAGGTGCGCTCGCTGACCGTATCGGGTATGAGGATCACGGTTTGGAAGGCATCGAATACATCGAGTCGCTCAAACCGCTCATCGCCGAACTGCCGCCGCGTGACCGCAAGATCCTTTCACTGCGGTTCGTCGGCAACCTCACGCAGTCCGAGATCGGGGAGGAGTTGGGGATCTCCCAGATGCACGTCTCCCGGCTGCTGACGCGGACGCTGACGCGTTTGCGACGAGGTCTCCTCATGGACGAGTGAGTCAGAGTGAGTGAGTCAGAGTGAGTAAGCCAGAGTGAGTGAGTCATACGGGCCGGGGGCGACCCCCGGATTCGTATGGTGCACCGCTGTCATACGGCACGCTCTCCCGCTCGCCAGACTGCGCTGACCAACGGAACGCCCGGCCGGTAGGCGAGGTGGACGTGGGAGGGCGCGTCTAGCAGGACGAGATCGGCGCGGGCGCCCTCGCTGATGCGGCCGAGGTCCGTACGACGCAGAGCCTCGGCGCCGCCCGCGGTAGCGCTGTGGAGCGCCTCGTCGGGCGTCATGCCCATGTCTCTCACCGCCACGGCGATGCAGAACGGTACGGAACTGGTGAAGGACGAACCGGGGTTGCAGTCAGTGGACAGCGCCACAGTCACGCCCGCATCCAGCAGCCGGCGGGCATCCGGATAGGGGGAGCGGGTGGAGAACTCGACGCCAGGCAGCAAGGTCGCCACGGTGCCGCTGCCGGCAAGGGCGTCGACGTCCTGCGGAGTCAGATACGTGCAGTGGTCGGCAGAGGCGGCGCCTAGCGCGGCGGCGAGCTGGACGCCCGGTCCGGGACCGAGTTGGTTGGCGTGGATACGCGGGATCAGGCCGCGGGCGGCGCCCGCGGTGAGGACGGCGCGGGCCTGGTCGCCGTCGAAGGCTCCGCGTTCGCAGAAGACGTCGATCCAGCGGGCATGCGGGGCGCAGGCGTCGAGCATGGGGCCGGTGACGAGATCGACGTAGGCAGCAGGGTCGTCGGCATAATCCGGGGGGACGACATGCGCGCCGAGGTAGGTGACCTCATCGGTGTGGCGGGCAGCGATCCGCAGGGAGCGGGCCTCGTCCTCGACGGTGAGGCCGTAACCGGACTTGATCTCGATCGTGGTGGTGCCCTGGCGGAGTGCTTCGGCGACGTACCGGGCGACAGTGGCGTCGAGTTCGTCGTCGGATGCGGCGCGGGTGGCGGCAACAGTGGTGCGGATGCCGCCCGCACCCTTCTTCGCATAGGAGTCAGCAGTGCGGCCGGACATACGGGCGTTGAACTCGGCGGTGCGGTCACCCGCGAAGACCAGGTGGGAGTGGGAGTCGACGAAGCCCGGGACGGCCGCCCGGCCTTCGGCGTCGGTCCGGTTGTCAGTGGGGGGTGCTTTGCTGGTATTGCCGACCCAGGCGATGCGGTCGCCGTCGATGACGACGGCCGCATTCTCGATGATGCCCAAGGGGCCTTGGCCAAGGGAGGGATCGTTGGTGACAAGGGTGCCGATGTTGATGATCGCGGTCGCCATCTGGGTGGTGGTGTCCTTTGGGTGGTGGGCTGTCAGGTGCGGACGGCGGCGATGGCGCGCGCCAGGGCTGCGGGCACATCCGGGACCAGCTGGTGGACTCCGTCGCGTACGACATGACGGCCGCCGACTACGGTATGCCGTACATCTGCCGCACTCGCGGCGAATACGGCGGCCTCCGTCGCGAGCCGGGGCGGGGTTCCCGCAGTACGGACGGTGTCCAGCGCGATCGTGGTGAAGTCGGCGAGGGCGCCGGCCTCGATGCGGCCCGCGTCGTGCCAGCCGAGGCAGGCGTGGCCGTGGCTGGTCGCGGCGCGCAACAGCTGCGATGCGGTCCAATGGCCGCGGGTACGGGTGCGCAGCCGTTCGTCGAGCTCCATCGCGCGTGCCTCTTCAAGGATGTCGATCATGGCGTGGCTATCGCTGCCGAGACTCAATGGGCTGCCTTTGTCGCCGAGTTGAGGGGCAGGACCGATGCCGTCGGCGAGGTCTCGTTCGGTGGTGGGGCACATGCACACCGTGGTGGCCGTGGAGCCAAGCAGGCTCATGTCCTCGGGGGTGAGGTGCGTGGCGTGAACGGCGGTTGTGCGCGGGCCCAGGGCGCCGTGGTCGGCGAGGAGCCTGGTCGGGGTGACTCCATGGGTGAGGACGCAGGCTTCGTTCTCGGCGGTCTGCTCGGAGAGGTGGACATGCAGCGGGGCCTGGCGTTCCTGGGCCCAGCGGATGACAGTGGTGAGCTGGTCGGCCGGCACGGCTCGCACCGAGTGGATGGCGGCGCCGATCCGGACATGGTCACGGCCGGACGCAACGACGTCGAGGCGGTCGGCGCGCGCCGCCCAGGCGTCGGAGTCGCCGTCGCTGAACCGGATTTGGTGCGGTTCGAGGGCTTCTCCGAAGCCGGAGGAGAGATAGCAGGTGTCAAGGAGGGTGATGCGGATCCCGGCCTCGCCTGCGGCGGCGATCAACGCCTCGCCCATGGCGTTGGGTTCCTCATAGGGCGTGCCATCGGGCTGGTGGTGCACATAGTGGAACTCGCCGACGCAGGTGATGCCGGCCAGTGCCATCTCTGCGTAGACGGCGCGGGCAAGTACGAAATAGACGTCGGGGGTGAGGCGGGCAGCGGTCGCGTACATCTGTTCGCGCCAGGTCCAGAAGGTGCCGGGTCCCATCTGGACACTGCTGCGCAGGGCGCGGTGGAAGGCGTGCGAGTGGGCGTTGGCCAGGCCGGGCACGGTGAGACCGTGCAGCACGGTCGAGCCCGGTGGCGGGCTGCCGACCGCCGTGCGCACGGACGTGATCCGCCCGCCCTCGGCCCTGACGGTCACGCCGGCTTCCACCGTGCCGTCCAGCCAGGCATGTTCGAGCCAGAAGAGGGAGTGAGGTGTGGTCACGGGCACGCGAGGCCCTCCAGTACATCAGCGAGTGCGGTCACCCCGGCGAGGCAGTCATCCTCGGCGGCCACTTCCGCCGGGGAGTGCGAGACTCCGGTGGGGTTGCGGACGAACAGCATGGCGGTGGGGACGGACGCGGACAAAATACCCGCATCGTGTCCCGCACCGGTCGGCAGCACGGGAACGGGCCGGCCAAGGAGCTTGGCGACATGGTCGCGCAACGCATGCTCGAACTCGACCACAGGGGTGAAGGACTCGCGGGTGACGGTCACACCGACGCCGTCGCGGTGGCCGCGCTCGGTCGCCGCACATTCAATCTCCTCGACGACGGCGGCGAGGGTCTCCTCGTCGGCGGCGCGGGAGTCGAGCCAGCCACGGACGAGGGAGGGGATGGCGTTGACCCCGTTGGGCTCGACCGCAACCTTGCCGAAGGTCGCGAGCGCGCCGGCAAGACGTGCCTTCTTGCGGGCGGCAAGCACGGCGTTGGCAAAGGTGAGCATGGGGTCGTGGCGGTCCTCCAGCCGAGTGGTGCCCGCGTGGTTGGCCTCACCGTGGAAGTCGAACCGCCAACGCCCGTGCGGCCAAATGGCTGAGGCGACGCCCACCGGATCCCCGGACAGGTCGAGCGCGCGTCCCTGCTCGATGTGGAGTTCGACGAACGCGCCAATACGGGAGAGCCGTTCGAGGTCGGGGCCGATCGCGTCCGGGTCGTATCCGGCTCGTTCCATCGCCTTCGGCAGCGAGACACCGTCCGCGTCCCGCAGCTCTCGCGCCGCCTCGGGGGTGAGCTGCCCGGCGGCGAGCCGTGACCCGACGCAGGCGAGCCCGAAGCGAGCACCCTCCTCGTCACCGAAGTTGACGATCCCGACGGGCCGCCGCAGCGCGCTCCCGCGCGCCCTCAGCTCGTCCAGCGCGGCAAAGGCGGAGACGACGCCGAGCGGTCCGTCGAACGCGCCACCGTCCGGCACGGAGTCCAGATGCGATCCGGTGACGACGACGTCACCGTCGGCGGGATTCCCAAGCCACGCCCACTGATTGCCGTTGCGGTCCACCTCGTACGTGAACCCCCGCGCCTCGGCCTCCCCCTGGAACCACGCCCTGCACGCGGCATCGGCCTCACTCCACGCGTACCGCCGGTATCCGGCAGCGCCGGCCTCCCGCCCGACGGGCAACAGCTCCCGCCACATTCGAAGAAAGCTATCCGCGCCTCGCGGCGCAGGACCTCGCTGCGCCGCGCGTACGTCGCTCACCGTGTCCTCCTGTTCGCCCTGCCGCGCCAGCGGCTGATGTTACGGCCGTCCGCGCGGCACAAAGGCGCGGCAATCGCCATCGTCTGCGGCCCGGCAGGCGCGCGTACGTCGCTCATGAACCCTCCCGCATGGGGATGCGGACGCCGTGCTCCGCCGCGATCGCGTAGGCGTGGTCGTAACCTGCGTCGACATGGCGGATAACGCCCATGCCAGGGTCGTTGGTGAGGACGCGGCGGATCTTCTCGGCTGCCAAGGGCGTGCCGTCGGCTACAGTGACCTGGCCTGCGTGGAGGGAGCGGCCCATGCCGACGCCGCCGCCGTGGTGGATCGACACCCATGACGCACCGGATGCCACATTGACCATCGCGTTGAGCAGTGGCCAGTCGGCGATCGCGTCCGAGCCGTCGAGCATTGCCTCGGTCTCCCGGTACGGGGAGGCCACCGAGCCGCAGTCGAGGTGGTCACGGCCGATGACGATGGGCGCGGTCAACTCACCACTCGCCACCATGTCGTTGAAGCGTTCACCTGCCTTGTCACGTTCGCCGTAGCCGAGCCAGCAGATACGCGCGGGCAGGCCCTGGAAGTGGACGCGCTCCGACGCCATCCGGATCCAGCGGGCGAGGGATTCGTTCTCCGGGAACAGGTCGAGGATCGCCCGGTCGGTCGCCGCGATGTCCTTGGGGTCGCCGGAAAGCGCCGCCCACCGGAACGGCCCCTTGCCCTCGCAGAACAGCGGCCGGATGTAGGCGGGGACGAAGCCGGGGAAGGCAAACGCCCGTCCGTACCCGGCGAGTCGGGCTTCGCCCCGGATGGAGTTGCCGTAATCGAAGACTTCGGCGCCGCCGTCCATAAAGCCGACCATCGCCTCGACGTGTGCCGCCATGGACTCGCGGGCGCGCTGGGTGAAGTCGGCCGGTTTCTCCTTCGCGTACGAGGCCATGTCCTCGAAATCAACGCCCAGTGGGAGGTAAGAGAGCGGATCGTGAGCGCTGGTCTGGTCGGTGACGATGTCGATGGGCGCACCCATCGCAAGCATCCGCGGGAGCAGTTCCGCAGCGTTCCCGAGCAGGCCGATGGAGAGCGGTTTGCGCTCGTCGCGCGCCTGCGTGGCGAGCTCCAGCGCGTGGTCGAGCGAGTCGGCCTTCACATCCAGGTAGCGGTGGTCGATACGGCGGTTGATCGCGCGCGGGTCGCAGTCGATGCAGATAGCGACGCCGCCGTTCATAGTGACGGCGAGCGGCTGCGCGCCGCCCATCCCGCCGAGCCCGGCGGTGAGGAT
>JAFAUH010000380.1 GCA_019243445.1 Streptomycetaceae bacterium
GCCGGTCGAGCAGTTGACCCTTGGTCGATACCCGGCAATATCCGATCAACTTCCCATTCGGGATGGATGGGACAGGGGCGAGCGGGTCGGCGGTGTCATCGAGAGGCTGTCGCACCCGCCAGATTGTAGAGAAATCGGGGGTGGTCGGGTTGTTGAGCGCACCGAGTTTTTGACACCGTTTTACGAGCATGATCCAGCGTCGATCCGTCCGCGAACCCCTGCTAATTGATCTTGTTCATCTACCGGTCGATTGATCAGCAAGATCAAGTAGGCGGCACCTGGGTTGGGTTCAGTTGCCGCATCGCACAGCCGGCCGACGCCGTCCCGGAATCACAGCGATCCTCCCTTCGGCCGCGCGAGGTGCCCAGAGCACAGAAGGGCGCATCCCAATCAAGCCAAGGTTGTCGGTTGGCACCATGCCAGAGGCAGGTGCCACATCTGAAGAATCTTTCGTCATGTAGCGCTTTTTCGCAAGATTTTCTGGCTGCTATGGAACTTCCTGACACATTCTTCTGAACGCGCTGGGCCGGAAGTCAACGAGCACTCTAAGTAGCCGGGTAGATTCGATGTGTGGCCACCATTCAAGTCGGACGTGTTTCCGCGTGCCGCTCGCGGCGCGACGGGGATCCATCGAACGACTGCACGACCAGTTCGACTTCGCGTACACGGAATGCCCGATTACGGGACACCCACTCTGATCTGCGAGAGGAACTTGTCTATGCTTCGGAAGCTCCCGGCCAATGCCCGCCGTCGACTTTCCGATGACCATCTGATCCAAATCACCTCCGACCTACTCGTTCAGCCAATGGACGTGGACCTTGGGCTACCTGAAGATGCTCAGGTCCCAGTGAAATCGATACCCGGATGGTTCACGTACGGTGCTGCCTCTGCTCTGGAGCGGATGAAGGAGGGGCATCGCCTTGGGGTTCAGGAATTCGTTCTGCGTATTTCAGACTCCACGCCTGGTCTTCCGGTGTCCTCGAGACTCGATCGCCACTCCTCAACAACGGCCCAACTGGTCAGCGGTGCACCGGACGGGATGCGCTGCACTGTCGACCCATTTGCTCTCGCGTTGAATCCGGACGGTTCTTGGGGAATTCGTGACGGCAGCAGCGGTATCGACGCGGCCGCCACTTACTCGCTCGTGCAGGATGTAGCTGCGGCTGTGGCTTCTTGCGGCGTGCATGGAATCGTTACGCTGGGCCGGCTGCCGAAGGAGGTTCAGTACACGAGGGAGGGGATCAAGTCCGCTGGTGGCACTACGCGAATTTATTCGTTCTCGCAGAACAGCGAGACGAGCACCGCTTACGTCTACCTGTCTCCCGACCACAGGGACACGGGACAAAAGATCCTTCCTGGTAATCTCCCCGAGATGACCCTCTGGGCGCTCATGGATGTCTTCCAGGGAACAGAGGTCTCGGTGACGAAACCGTTGGAAAATTTCCATGCGACGCTCGATCTCGTCCACTATGCGTCACACGTTGAACTCATGGACGAACTTTTCGGCAGTTCGGCAGTTCGTAGCATGCATCCGTTCTCAGGAGATGTTGCGGAGTTATTCGCCGGTCTTCAAGCTGACCGAGATACTCTCGCGAAGCGACTGAACAACCTTGAATTCTACGGTTATACCGTGTCGGGCTCGACCCGTGCCCTCGCCCATCTTGCTGCCGCTGACGGAGTTGCCTTGGCACGGGCGCGGCTGGAGGAGTCATGGATGAATTGGCTCGCTGCGGCAGGTCGTCCAGGCAGCAAAATTATCGACCGCAACGTCGTCAGCTATTTGAGCGGCGGTCTCCTGTTCTAGTGCGACACTTGCCCGATCATGATCGGGTCGGCGCTCTGGCAGGCATCGGGCCGGAGCGCCGGAGGTCCGTGCTGCGGATGGTCGATGACCATCGGATCCCGCGTGAAGCTTGACATCCGCAGCTGTCGTCGCCGCAGTTGTCCGGGCATCGTACTCTGGCTTGAAGTACGCCATGTGACGTAGGTGTTCACGGTGTTGAGCCCAAAGCCCATGCTACAGTGTGGCTCATGAGCGCGCTGTGTACTCGTTCTTCCTGGTGGCCCGCCCCCTGGTGCGGCTACCTCCTCGCGCGTTCTCACTGACGACACGAAGCGGCCGCCCGAGGGGCGGCCGCTTCTGTTTCTTAAGGCGGCCTTCTCTCGGCGGCTCAGCCCCCCGAGAGGAACCGCCATGGCCATCGCTGAATCCGCCTGTTCGCACGAGGCGTCGTCGGTCATCTCCCGCCTCATGGACAGCGGCGAGCCCTTTGCTGTGCTGCATCGGCGTGCTCCATATCTGTCACCCGACACTGTTGAGATTCTGCTCGGTCCGGTTGGCCATTACGCCACACTCGCGGAGCTCCCTATGTGTGAGGGGGCGACCGGGCGTCGTGAGAACGATCTGCTCGCGCTCGTGCCATATCAGCAGATCCGGGAGCGTGGTTTCCAGGCGCGGGAAGATGGAACCCCGCTGCGCGCGCTGCGAGTCCGGGAGTCGTACACGTTCTCACTGCAGGATGTAGTAAAAGCTCTGCCCAATCTGCCAGTAAGGCTGGACGACTCCGGGTTTACGGTGGGCGACGACGAATACGCTGCGATCGTCAAGCAGGTAATCAGCGAGGAAATTGGGCGTGGCGAAGGCGCTAACTTCGTGATCCGGCGTGATTTCGTGGGCACGTTTGCTGACTTCTCCCCGGCCCTCGCGCTTTCCCTCCTGCGACGTCTGCTGGACCGGGAGCGTGGTGCGTACTGGACCTTCCTCGCGCATACCGGCGATTGCGTGCTCATCGGGGCCAGCCCGGAAGCACACGTGCGGCAGGACGCAGGGACTGTGGTGATGAATCCAATCTCCGGGACGTACCGCTATCCGGCGAATGGTCCGACCCACGAGTCGTTGCTGAATTTCCTCGGTGACGCCAAGGAACGTGAAGAACTGTCCATGGTCGTGGACGAGGAACTCAAGATGATGTGCGCGGTGGGCGACCTCGGCGGGCAGGTTCTCGGTCCGCGGCTGAAGGAGATGTCGCACCTCGCGCACACCGAATACGAACTGCGTGGCCGGACCACGCTGGACGTCCGCGAAGTACTGCGGCGGACCATGTTTGCCCCCACCGTCACCGGCAGCCCCCTGCAGAACGCGACGCGAGTGATCAGGCGCTATGAACCAACCGGACGGGGCTACTACTCGGGCGCTTTGGCTTTGATCGGCCGTACCGCTGAGGGCGCCCAGAGTCTTGACTCCCCGATTTTGATCCGTGCCGCCAATATTGACCCCGCCACCGGGCGGCTCACCGTCGGGGTGGGCGCGACTCTCGTACGCCACTCCGACCCATTTGCTGAAGTCGCCGAAACCCACGCTAAATCCGCGGGCATCCTCACCGCTCTCGGCGCGCTGCCCCCGCGCCCGGACACGACTGACCGGCCACGGGCGGAAACGCGACTGAGTGATGACCAGCGAGTGCAGGCGGCGCTGGCCTCTCGCCGCTCCGGGCTCGCCCCGTTCTGGCTGCGGATGCAGACCGATCACCCGGCGCTGCCCGCTGATGCTCCGCACATTCTGGTGGTGGACTGTGAAGACGATTTCACTACCATGCTCGCTCATCTGCTGCGCTCGCTCGGCAACCGGGTCACGGTCTTGCCGTACTCGGTCCCGGACATGGCGGCGAGGGTGACGGCCCACCGAGGACCGCTGGTCCTGGGCCCAGGACCTGGCGATCCGCAGGACACCGACGATCCGAAGATGTGCGCAATGCGCGAACTCGTCGAGCGGCTGCTGGCCGATGCCCGCGGGGAACTACTCGCCGTCTGCTTGAGCCACCAGCTGGTCTGCGCCGCGCTGGGGCTGCCCCTGGGCCGCAAGGAACTCCCGTACCAGGGAGCGCAGGAGCGAATTGATCTGTTCGGGCGGCAGCGTACGGTCGGCTTCTACAACACCTTCGCCGCATACTGCTCGGATGCTGACGCCCGGAATCTGGCGGCACGCGGCATCCAGGTGAGCAGGGACCCGTCGAGCGGTGAGGTGTACGCGCTGCGGGGGCCGGGCTTTGCGACTCTGCAGTTCCACCCGGAGTCCGTGCTCACCGTGGAGGGGATTGACATCCTCGCCGAGGCCCTGGCGGCGGTCGCGCCCGCACGGACCATCTGAACCGCACTGCGACGGACGTGGCCGCCTCGGTGCCATGGTTCCGTGGGTGCCGTGCTCGGGCGCTGCTGGTCAGTGTCGGTCCTCGCGCTTGTCCACGTCGCGCGGGACTGACGCTGACCAGCCTCCCGCTTCGCCGCGAGCTGATGCTGCGGTGACACCGCTGAACCGGGGTGGCTCAGGCGGGACCGTCGGGGTCCTTGGCCGCTTCGTGGAACTCGCGCGACAGGAAAGATGAGGATTTACGGTAGTGCGGAATATTGCCCCGCTGCGGCGGGAGACGGGCGTTAACCCGTGGATCGCGTTGACGGTGTTGAACCTTGGGTTGTTCATGGTGTCGCTGGACGTCACCATCGTCAATGTGGCCATCCCGCAACTCGCGGACGGCATCAACGCGTCGCTCGACCAGGCAGCATGGGTTACCAATGCTTATGTACTCGCACTCGCGGTGCTGCTGGTGACTACCGGACGGTTGGGGGACATCTTCGGACCGAAGCCGGTCTTCTTGGCGGGGACTGCCGTCTTCACCACCGCTTCCGCGGTGTGCGGAATGGTCGACACCCCCAGCGCGCTCATTGGTGCCCGCGCCCTACAGGGCGTCGGTGCCGCGCTGCTCACGCCGCAGCCGCTGACGATCGTCACCGGGCTCTTCCCACCGGAGCGCCGCGGGTCGGCCTTCGCGGTCAACGGGATCGTCGGCGGCCTTGGAACCCTCGCCGGGCCGCTGGCCGGCGGGTTGCTGGTCACCCACCTGTCGTGGCGCTGGGTCTTCTACGCCAACGTGCCGGTAGGGGCGCTTGCCATCGCCGCGACCCTTTATCTCGTCCCGGATCTGCGGACCGGGCGCCGCCACCGACTGGACGTCAAAGGAGTGACGCTTGCGAGCGTGGGGCTGCTCGCGGTCACCTTCGGCATCACCGAGGGGCAGCGTTATGCATGGGGAAGGGTGTGGTCATTCGTGACCATCCCCCTCATTCTTCTCCTCGGAGCTCTACTCCTGGCGGTGTTCGGTTGGCAGCAGGCCCGTACGCAGAGACGTGAACCGCTCCTGCTGTTCACCCTGTTCCGTGACCGGGACTTCGCGCTGATGATCGGCGTGGGACTGGGACTGCAGTTCGTTTTCATCGGCTATCTCCTTCCCTTCGCGATCTACCTTCAGTCGGTACTCGGGATGAGCCCGCTGCAGGCCGGGCTGGTCACCGCACCGTCGGCGGTCGCCAATATCGTCGCCTCACCCGTACTCGGCCGCATCGTGGACAGACGCGGCGCCCGCGGGGTCCTGATCTGCGGGCTGCTGGCCTTCGCCACGGGAATCGCGATGCTGATCGGCAACGCCGGTGTGGGGCAAAGCCGCTGGGCGTTCATCCCGGCCATGCTCGTCATCGGATTGGGGATCAGCGCCACGTTCAGCCCCATGATTACCAAGGCAATGGCGGCCATCCCCCAGCAGCACGCCGGTGCGGCCTCCGGCATGCTCAACACCAGTCGTCAGCTCGGCGCGGTGCTCGGCGGGGGCCTGATCGCCGCTGTCCTGCAGAACAGGCTCGCCAGTGCCCTGCGGGATCAGGCCGTCGCCCGCACCGCAGGGCTGCCCGCCGGCGTCCGCGCTGAGCTGGTCGCCGCCTTCACGGGCGCTTCGCGCGGCGGTCTCCAGATCGGCGCCGGCCAAAGCGGCGCCAAGCTCCCCGCGCTGCCCGCCTCCCTGGCCGCCGAGGCGCGCCGACTTTCCGGGCAGGTCTACCAGCACGCTTACGTGGCGGCGCTATTCCCGACGCTCCTGCTTTGCGTGGGCGTCCTGGCCGTCACCGTACTGTGCGCGCTGGCCGCGCACCGTGACCGGCTCCCGGCCGAGCAGGGGATCGAGGCCACACAGCTGTCTTGACCTCCAACCAGCCCTACGGGAGGCGGAGACCCACGCCACTGCTCGTTGCCACGCGGACCACCGCACCGGGGATCCCGGCTGGCAAACTTACGGTTCTCAAGTGCCGCGCACGTCAGGCGGCTCTTGGCTGGTCTTCGTCCAAGACGGTGAAGTCCACGTCGAGGTGGGTGTCGTAATCCTCTGGCACGACGCCGATCTCATGGGTGGAGTAGGCGCCGAACCGGTTGATGTGCTCGGTCAAGTACGGCGAGATCTGCGCCAGGTCCTGCGGATCGATGACCCAGCCCTCGGCCTGGAGCTGACGGACCACGTCCGCGATGTCAAGGGTGTTGTGAAAGATGACCAGGTTGGCCAGCAACGAGGTGAACTTCACGTCCTTCTCCTGCTCGGCCGGATCGTTGTGCGCCACCGTGCCGCGCTGGCCGAACCGCACCCAATCGCTGAAGCCGTTGAACGCCTCGACCTTGTTCGTCGCGGCTGTCACCCGGCCGCGCAGCGGCGCGTCCGAGAGATAGCGAAGGAGTTGGACGGTGCGGATCACCCGCCCGACCTCGCGGAAAGCGGTGTAGGTGGCGTTGCGGTGGGAGCCGGAGCGCAGCCGCTTGAGCAGCAGTGTGGAGGAGATGGTGCCCTCGCGGACGGAGACCGTGACCCGCATCAAGTCCTTGAAATGGGTCTCGATCAGGGCCCAGTCGATCACGTTGCGGCCCGGCTCGCCGAACAGGGCGTCGATGTGCTGGTACTCGGCGGTTCGGGACGGGCGGAAGAACAGGCAGTCCTTCCAGTTGCGGATTCTGGGCATCAAGTCGATGCCGAGCAGGTGGGCGAGCGCGAACACCGGATAGCTTTGTCCCTGGGTGTCGGCGTGGATCGTGCCCGGCTGCACCTCGCTCGCGTTCTTCAGCAGGCCCTCGATGATGTAGACGGCCTCCCACACTCCGCACGGCACAAAGTGCGTGAACAGCGCGATGTAGAGGTCGGAGATGTGGTGATATGCAATGCCGCCCACAGCCCCGTATCGCACGGAGGTCTCGGCGAGCAGGTTGTCCAGGTAGGTGTCCATGTGGGTGCCGTCGGCCGCAGCGGTGGTGCCGTTGCCCCACGCGCGGGACATGTCCAGCTTGGCGTGCGCGTTCACCACATCCGTGAGCGCCTCGTTCAGCTTGGCGGTCGTCACGTGCCGACGGGCCGCGACCGACAGCTCATGCCCGCTCACCCCGGCGATGTGCCGCGCGGCCTCGGCGAACGTCATGTTGGTGCCCTTGACGAACGTGGTGATCACATACCGGCCGAAGGGGTCCTTCAACTTCGGGTCGTTGCCGGAGGCCGGCCCGAACCGGTGCCACCACTCGATCCAGTAGGCGGTACGCGCCACGATGCCCAGCATCGACCGCTCCGGCATCCGCTCCTTGATCGCCTGCTCCAGCCGTTCGGCGCTCTTGCGGGGCTTGGCCGCCCGGCGGGGCTTGAGCTTGGGTACCCCGGTCTCGGGGTCGATGAACAGCTCATCGTTGTCCGGATACTCCCCGTCCGCCTTCGCCGCCGCCTCGGTCAACCGCCTGCGCAGCAGGGCCACCAGCGATCTGCCGTCGAACGGCGTGGCCTCGCCGGCCTCGCGTAGTCCGACCTCCACCAGGTACTCCGGCAGCTTGGCTTCCACCTGCTCCCAGGGCAGCAGCTGCTCGGACCAGTCGGCGTACTCCTCCGACCCG
>JAFAUH010000238.1 GCA_019243445.1 Streptomycetaceae bacterium
TCCTCCTTCTCCCGTACGGCGGCGGCAGCTTGTTCCAACGCGGTCTCGCGTGCGGCGACCGCCTTGCGGGCGCTGTCCTCGGCGTCCTCTCTGGCCTCGATCGCCGCATTGCGTACGGTCACCGCGTGGTCGCGTGCCTCGATCGCGGCGGCGCGGGCGGCCTCGGCCTGTTCAGCCTCCGTACGGGCCTGTTCGGCATCGGCCCTTGCTTGGGCGGCCTCGCCCTGGGCGGCGGCGGTGGCCTGCTGGGCCTGGCTGATCTCCCGATGGGCCTCGGCGCGGGCCGCGGCCAAACGCGCCTCCAGCCCGGCGGGGCTGCGGACCATGGCGAGCTCTTGTTTCACCCCGTCGGTGATCTGCTCCATGCGTCCGACGTATTCGCCGAGTCGGGCGATCTGTCCGGGCAAGCCGGGGGAGTTGCGCTCGCGCGCGCGGGCGGCCTTGGCGTCGTTTTGGCACTGCGTCGAGCAGTACTCCGGCGGGCGCCCGGCACCGGCCGGTTTGGTGCGGGCGATCAACTCCCCGCAGGAACGGCATTCTTCGGGCCAGTAGCCGAACGGCGCCTCCTCCTGCGGCGTGGCGGTGGGCTGCTCGCCCTCGTCCAGCGTCGGCGTCTCCTCGCTGCTCATCGGGTGCGTGCCTTCCTCCTGGTCTGTGATGCTCGGACGGATACCGGTCCCGTGTGCGGGCCGGTGGTGCGGGCGGTCGGCGGCCGGTGAGGCAAGGACCGTCGGCGGGGCGGAGCGTGCCGGATGATGATGCTGCCGCACCCGGTGCCGCCAGGGACAATCCGCAGCCCGGCGGGCCTGGTGCGCGCGCTCCGCCGCAAACTTGTGGGACCGGCCGTGATCTGCGGCCCGTTGGCCGGCCGGGCGAACTCGGCACAAGACGGCGGAAGCTCGCACCGGACGGGGCCGGCGGCTGCGGGCTCGCGCGGTGCGTCCTGCTCGGCACCGGCCAAGGTGAGGAGGACGGCGACGGTGACGGGCATCTCCTCCTCGTCGTCGTCGGCCACCGAGACGCTGTCGACGGCGTCGGCCTCGATCACCGAAGGCTCGGTGTACCGGGCGGCCCCGGAAAGGACAGCCTGCACCTCCTCCTCTGTCACCTCCCACGGATCGATCGGGCACGCTGCCCACACCTCGGCCGCGACAGTGGCGGCCTGCTCCCACAACGGCCGGGCCGCATCACGGCCCCCCGTCTCAGCGCCGGTCCGCAGGTAGCCGACCAAGTGACCGAGCACCTCGGTACGGAACTGGCGGGCACGCACCCGCAAAGTGGAGGCGTCCTCGTAGTCCAAGTACCCGGAAAGCTGGGCCATAAGAGACCGACGCCACTGGCCGAACGCGCGGGCGGCCCGGGTCGCGGCGGCTTCCAGCCGCTCCAGGACCCGGGGGAGCGCGGCCAAGTACCGGGCCACGGCACGCTCAGGCCCCCACACCATCAGCCGCCGCTCGTCCAGACGACCGAACCGCGTCCCCTCCGTCATCTCCCGGTACACAGTCCAATTCGGCGTCAGCCGCCACGGCGTCCGGTACTCCACCCCGTACAGGTCGGCCAACTCGATGGCGGTATGCCGGTGTTCGGCGGCCCGCCGCTTCTCGCACACGCGGAACGCCAACTCGGCGTCGAGTCGGCCCCGCACCGGCGCGTACGGGGCGGATACCTCAACATAGGCGCGAGTCACACGAGTTGTTGCTTTCTCCGTCATTGTCATGGCCTAAGCATATCATTTCTAGATTACTGTTTCTAGTATTCCAGAAATTAAAACTTGGCTGTCGCCTGTTATTTCTGGGGTGGTGGCCGACTTCTCGTCGGCTGGTCGTGCTCGGCGAGGTCGTTGCCTCGCGTGCGGCCCGGTGACCGGCTGCGGTTCCTGCGGGGCGGGCTGCTGCCGAGGGGCCCGAGGATTTCCGGGATTCGCGTGTACACGCGGAACCCGCCGGGGGTGGTCCGGGTCGGGGCCTCCTCGCTCGGGGGCCTCGGAGTGGTCGGCCGGTGGTGCTGGCCTTCCGGGGTGGGGCCGGGTGAACGGCTCCGTGTCGTGCAGAGGTCACTGTAGCGCGTCGTGAGCCATTCAGTGAACTGTTCAGTGAACTGTTCATCCTCGGGTGTGTCGCTGGCGGGTGTCCTTGTCGAACAGCGGGAGTTGCTCGGTGGTGGCCGGGGTGCCGCGGTGGCGCCGGAGCGTGCCGGCGGTGGGTGTCTGGGGTTGCGCGGGGCGGCGGCTGGGCCGGGTGGTCCGGGCTGTGGTGGGGGCGGCGCCGGCTGCCTGGCGGCGGGCGGCGTGCCAGTCGGCGGCGCGGCGGCCTCGCCGCGTGTGGCAGCGCTCGCCGGGCTCGGCTCCGCACAGGGGGCAGGCGTGGCGGGCCGGGAGCACGACGCGGGGACGGGTCGGCTTGGCGGGGGTGTGCTCGGTGGGGCGTTCGGCGCTGAGGCGGGGTGGGTCGATGACCTGGCCGCTTGCGGCGAGTCGTAGTGCGTCCGTCAGGAGGGCGGCGGCGCCGATGCGTCCGGCCTCGATCTGCTGGGCGCGGGCGTGGTCCATGGGCCCGGCCTGGGGTGTGCCGGTGCGCGGGTGCGGGTGGCGGGGGTAGGCGCGGGCGGTCGGGCTCATGCCGGGCAGCACCATCTGGTCCGGGCCTCGGCGCGGGCCCCTCTGGCGCTTCTCCTCTCGGGACAGAGCGCACCATTCCTCCTCGGCGCGTTGCCAGGCGTGCACGGCCTGGTCGATGCGGGCGGCCACAGCACGGGCCGCGATCCGCCCGGCGGTGCCGACAGCCTGAGCTGCCGCGTACAGGGTTCCTCGGCCTGCCCTGACCTTGAGTTGCCCGGAGCGCGTGCGCGAGCTGCTGATGAGCTTCAGGGCCTCCATGGCCTGTAGGTGCTTGGTGATCGTGGCGCGGGTGTATCCGGTAGCTGTCATCAAGTACGGGATGGTGGTGGGGCGCTGTGCTTCAGTGACGGCCCTAAGAGTGCGTGAGGCGTGATGCCCGAGACGGTGCCAGACGTCGGACTGCTGCCGCACGACCACCGTGCGCAGGTAGGCGGGGAGTTCGGCAGGAGGAAGGGATAGGGGGGCAGGGGGGGCGGCGTTCACACTTCTGTCAGACCCCGTATGAGCTGCTGGAACGTCGTAGACGGCGCAGGTGTGGCGGTGGTGGTCGGTGCACTCGTGGGCGGTGGCGAGGGTGACGCGGCGGGCTTTGCCGGCGCGGCGGTCGGCGTCGGCTGTGACCTTGATCCAGCCGTCCCTGATCAGCCGGTACAGGCCCGCACTCGCCGTTTGGTGGCTGTACCCGGCCAGTACCCCCAGGCGCCGGACATCGGCGCTCACGTCCGTGGAGCCGGACAGCAGCATGAGCCAGGCGAGCGCCATCAAAAGGGCGGCGTCTGCGGGGCCGGACTCGCGGCCCCAGCGGGCCGGGCCTGCGGCCTGCATCCGGGCCATCAGGTCGAGTACTGCGGCGGCGACTTCGCCCGGTGGCACGCGGGCCGGGTCATCATCGGGCCTGCGCGGCATCCGGGCCGCGTCCTGGCACGCGAGGAACCACTTGCGGGCCAGCAGTCGCGCCGTCTCCTCAGCATCGCGCGCCTGGCGCGGGCCATCGGGGCTGACGCGCTTGGAGCGCAGCCACTCCAGGGCCGGGGACGATGCGGCGTCTCTCACCACGGCGGCCGCCTCGTCCAGTGTCCACCCGGCGAGCGCCATCGACCTGAGCACCGCGTGCACCTGCACGTCGTGGTCGACCCGGCGGCCCAGCGTGCGGGACAGGCCCTTGAGCGCGGCATCCCCGAGCGGGCGCCACGCTACCGCCACCTTGAGGTTGCCGTGGGCGTCGGCGGCGAGCTGGCGCACGGTCGGGCCGCGCTCCAGGATGGACGGCGGCACGCCCTCGGCAGCGTCCTGGTCCTCGTGCTGGTGGTGGTCGACGGAGTCGGCCTGCGCGCCGCGTGCGGCGGCCATCGTCTCAAGCCGCACCGCAAGACGCTCGTACGCGGCGGCCGGGGCCGACTTCGCGCCGAGAAGTTCGATCACCTCATCGATGCTGTGGCGAGTCAGGCGGCTGTGACCGCCGTTGCGGTGGGGGGCACCCGGCGGGCGGCCCGCTCCCACCCTCGGGTTGGTCATCGGGGCTTTGTCGTACGTCGACCACAACCGGGCCGCAGCCTCGGCGATCCGCCGGGCGGTGCGCTCGGTGAAGCCCTCGGCGCAGCCGGACCACACATGCACCCCGCCCCCGCCGGAATCGGCCGGCACCGGGGCGATGCCCTCGGCCTCCAATGCCGCCGCGTACTCAGCGGCCTCCGCGCGGGCCTGCTCGGCGCTCGCCTTCTTCGCGTCGAAATCCGCCAACGGCAGCACACAGCGGCGAACACCCCGGCGACGGGCGTACAGATGTACGGCCACCGGACGCGCCGGGTCCGCCTCGGGCAGGCTGATCACCGGCGGCGGGTACGCGTTCGACCAACCGCCCGCGCCATCCGGCGCAGCCGCCCGGACGGTGCCCGCGGGCGTCAACTCCCGCACAAAACGGGTCAAAACATCTCGATGTGATGCGGTGACGCTGTCGACAAATCGCCGGTCTGACATTCCGGTCTCAGACATGCCGGTACCGCCACCGCGGCTCTGCGCTACGATGGCGACAGCTCCTCGGTGCTATGAGGGCGCACGAAGGCCCCCCGCCGTCGGCCTAGGAAACCGGCACAGCGGCGCTGACGTGCACTTTTGTGTGGACCGGGAGTCTCAGCGTTTAGGCTTGGGAACCTTTTTGGTGGCTGAGACCCCGGGGGCTTCGCGAATCATCCGGTTAGGAAGTACCGGAGGGGAGTTCACGAAGCCGGTTCGATCATCCGGCCTCCTTGAGCGCGCTGCGGCGCGCTTTCCATGTCTTGTGCAGTTCCAAGAGGGCCGTGCGCACGACTTCCGCGCCGCTCACGCCCATGCCGGCAACCAGTTCCTCGTACGCAGTGCGCTCGGGGGTACCGGGGCGTAGGGGCACGCTGGGGCGGACGGTCTCGTTCTGCTTCTGTCGAAACAGATCCGTCCTGCCGTTCTGCTGAACTCCACGCGTTGCCACGGAAGCGATCTTATCCATAACAGGTGCCATGTGGTTCACACTTTCCCGCGTGGCGGGAAAGTTTCTTTGTGTCGCGCGGGCTAGGTGTCCCGGTTCGGGCGATTCGTCGTATTGGTGCGACGGTTGACGGGCTGGAACCCGGCCGTTGGGTCGGGTTCCAGGCGCCGTGGGTCGGGCCGTTATTCCTCGTCTTCGTCGTCGGGGTCGATGGGCTCGGCCGGTTCGAAGGGGGAGTTGCACACGAGATAACAGGTGAGGCCGCCATCTTCGCCGCCTGCGGTCCATGACTTGCGGCTGATCTGGATGCGGCGGGCGGGCTGCGGCTCGCCGTCTTTGCCCTCCTCGGTGCACTGGCAGATGATCAGGAAGCGGGTGTTCCCGCGCTTCTTCGGCTTGCGCGGGGCCTCTTCTTCGTCCTCGTCGCCGTCCTGGTCGTCGTCCTCGCCGGTGGGTTCGGCGTCGGTGGTCGGGTCACCGCCCCCGAGGAGGATCGCAAGGGGATCGTGGAGGTAGGGGAGTTGGGCGGCGTCCAGGGCCTCGATCACCTGGGCGTAGCGCTGGGCAGTCTCGTCCGTGATGGCGCAGTCATTCCATCCGTGAACGGATACGGGACGGTCCGGTCCTTTAAGTCCGAGTTCTTCCGCGATGGCCACGAACCTCTTGTTGTGGTACCGGCCGTCGCTGCTGGTGTCGGCGACCTTGCGGACGTGAGCGACTCCGTGTGCCGCCTCGTGAAGCAGGGTCTCTATGGTCTTGCGGCCGCCGAGTGCCAACAGCTCACCGCCTGCGAACAGCTCGGGCACGCGGCGCTTGCGGCTGCCCTTGACGGTCCACATGTCGGCCCCGAAGTGGCCCCACTTGATGCTCATGCCGCGGGGGTTGCGGCCCCGTCCGGTGATCATGACGACGTGCGGCACCTCGGGGTGCGCGGTGCGGATGGCCTCCCATGCGGCCTCCAGGACCTTGATGGTACGGCTGCCGTGCTGGTCGTGGTCGGGGGCCGGTGCGGCCGGCTCGTCGTCCGGCTGGGCCTGGGCGGGGATGTCGGCGGTGGTGGTGGGGGCCTGAGTGGTCATCGGTTCCGCTCCCTTTCGCGTGTACACGTTAACTATGAGGCCGGGGCGGGTGCGCCGCCCCGGCCCGGAACCGCGGGGGTTACGACTGGCGCGCGATGCTGGTCAGGGCGCGCCCGGACCGGGCTTCGACCTGCACGGCCTGCGCCTCGGCGCTGCCAGCCGTCTCGGGTATCACCTGCTGTCGCGAGTTTCCGCCTGGATCTCGGCCCATGCCTCGTCCTCGTACGCCTGCACCCGCATCTGGGACTCCATGGCCCTCACGTAATCGTCGACGGGGTCGAAGTCCTCGGCCTCGCCGCCGAGCCTCATGCTGTGCGGTCCGCCGTTGTCGATCCACTTCCCGGCCATGCCGGTCTCCCTTCGGTGCGTCGTCTGCTTGACACTCGGGTTGAGTGTCAGTGGCCGGTCTGGGTGGGGTTCGCCATCCCTTCCGACATGGACAACACTACAGCAATCTAAGCTCATTGACAAGCGTGAGTAGAGACTCCGGGTACTTATGACGTGCCGTCAGTTCTTGGGTTTCCTCTGGTCGGGGCTACCTCGGTTTGCTCTCGGTGGCCGCGTGGCGCTCTTGTGCGCGGGCGAGGATGCGGCGGGCGGTGTAGTCGGGTACCTCGAAGTGCGCGCGGATTTCGGCGGTGGTGACCGGCGGGCGCTTGCCCTGCTCGGCGGCGGTGAGCCAGGCTCCGACTTCGGCGGCGCGCGGGTCGCGGTCGGCGCGGGGGGCCTTGTTGCGGCTGCCGGTGGTGCGGTGGCGCTTGTCGGGAGCGTCCCTGCGGGCCTCGACGTCGGCGCGCCGATACCGGCGGCCGGTGTGCACCTCGACTGATGCGAGGTAGTCCTGGACGGCGTACTGCCGGACGGTGGACGGCTCGACGTCGAGTACCTCCGCGGCTTCCTTGTCGGTGAGCAGATCATCGGGGTGCGGCCCGGTGGGCAGCTCGGGCAGTGGCGCGCGGGCTGCTGCGGCGGGGTCCATCTCGGCGGCCCGCAGCGCGGCGAGGTAGGCGGTCACCTGTGCCTCGTCGTACTGGTACGGGCGGGCATCATCGACGGGGGAGACGGCGGCGGTGAACGACGCGTGATGCTTGCGCTTGAACGTCGCCAGGCTGGTTTTGAACCGCTGCGCAACCTGCGGGAGGGTCAGCGTGGGTCGGCCGCGCGGGATCACCGGGGGCACTCCTTCATCGTGGGGCCGGCCTCGGCGGCCGGCGGGTCGAGGCGGCCGGGGGCCGCGCGGTCTTCGATGGCCACCACGGTACGGCCGTGGAGCTGGTGGAACGGCGGCGCGGGCGGCTGGTCGGCCGCCCGCACCTGTCCTCGGGGGCTGTTCAGCTATCGCGACGCCGGGTCAGGGTGTACGCGGACCGCAACATCAGGACGAGCGGCCACAAGACGAGCGCGACGCACCACGCGGCGACGGCGACGAGGATTTCCCACTGGCGGGGCGGTCGGCTGTGGTCGGCCTGGATGTCCCGCAGCGGATCGGCCGGAGTGGTGCCGGCGGCGGTACAGATCAAGAAGCCGAACAACAGGTAGAGCACGAACAATGCAGGTTCCTTTGGTGAGTTGGCGGACAGTGGTGGCCCCGGGCGGGTGCCGTTCCCGCCCCGGGGCTGAGGGGTGGTTACTGGTGGGGGATCGACAAGGTGAGCCAGTCCAGCCGGTCGGCGGCGGCTCGCATCCATGCGCGAGCATCGTCCGGGCTGGTGGCGGCGTCCTCGGTGTGGGCGCCGGCCCACGCGTAGGCGTTGGCGACCTGGGCCCACATCCAGGTGAAGCTTCGGTGTTGGCCGTCGCACTCGTGGTAGCTGGCGAACTCGTCGGCGGCCCGCTGGGCCCGGCTGCGGTAGATGACGGCCTGGGTGGTCAGCCATCGGGGGTCGGGGTCGCGGCGGTCCTCGGCGGTGAGGCGGAGCATGGCGGCGGCCTGGCCAGCCCGGCGGGCGACGGTGGGTAGGTCGGTGACCTCGGCGAGGATGCGGCGGTCAACATCGCTGCCGGTGTCGTGGATGTTGCGGAGCAGTCCGGCCGCCCACGCAGTGCCGTGGAGGGGGCCAGGCAGGCCGGCTGTCAGGTCATGCTCGACGGTCATGGGATCTCTCCTGTCGTCAGGTGTTGGCGGGCGTCGGAGGCGGGGTGCCGTTCCCCTTCCCGACATGAACAACAATACAGCAATCTAGGCTCATTCTCAAGATGCGAAGGGCGCTGATTGCTGGGGAAACCGCTGTTCAGGGGGCCGGGCGCTACGATGGTGGGGACGTTCCTGTCCGCCCTTCGGGGCGGTGTTGGCGGGACGCTTGGGCCGGTGGATGCCGTCACCCTGCGGGGTGTCCCACCGGCCCGTTTGCGTCTCCGGCGGTGCCGCCGTGCCCGTCAGGGAGTCCGCGGGACCGGCACCCCGGCCCGTGGGGCAGGAGTACCGGTCCGGGTACGTCAGACGCGGGCGTGCGAGGGATGTTCGAGAACGAACAGGGCCTTGTCGAGCCGCGTGGTGCTGCGGATCAGTTCGGTGAACTGATCACCGCCCCACACCCGCCACCCGTCGCCGTCCAGGGCAGGGGTCCAGGTGAGCGCATACACCCGGCCGTCCGGGGCGGTGGCCTGCCACCAGCCGCGCTGCGTCCGCGTGAACGTGACCCCGGGTGTGTCCGGGATGATCGGCTCGGGCCCGAACCGGCGCTCAACGTAGGCGAGGTATTCGGCGGTCGGCACGATCGCGACCCGCGCCCGGTCCGACTTGCCCGGCACCAGATCCCAGAACGCCCCCGGGGCGTAGTTGAACCCGCGCTTCATGATCAGCTCACCGGCCGCGCACAGCAGATCATCGGCCATGGGCGAGGCGTGCCCGGTGCCAGGCAGGGACCTGACGTCGGAATCGACCTGCGTACGTCCTTCCTCGTCCGTGAACCGGACGGCTGCGGTGTGCATGATCGGCGACACGTACACCTCGACCATGGACGGGCGGGAGGCCAACTCACCGCACCGGGCGCGCTCCAGGCGCTCAGCCTCCGTCAGGCGTACGACCGGCCGCACCTCCTCCCGCTGGTGCGTCGCGCGCTCCTGCCGCTGGGTGAGCTGCGCTGGTTCGGCCGCCAGCCGCGGGGCCGGGATCGCGGGCGGCTCGGACGCGGCCGCCTCCTTCGCGCGGGCGCTCGCCTCGTCGGCCATCATCCCCGCGTGGATGGCCAGGAAGGTTTCCGCTGCCGTGGCCCGCCCGAGATTCCCGGCTGCCTGTGCCTGAGCGCGCTGACGCTCGAAAAGGTGCCGGATCTCCTCGTCACTCCAGCCGGTGGCGCGCTTGTGGCGTACGGTCGCCGCGACGATCCCGGCCGCCAGCTGCGGCACGGCCTCCGTCAGGTGGTCGCGCTTGATGACTCCTGACGCCAACTGGCGGCCGAAGACGGCCCGTGCGGTCTCGGTCGTCTGCTGACCGACCGGACCGGCCGCGCGGGTCATGCGCTCCGCCTCCGCCAGCACACCGGACGACTCCGGCGCCGTGTCCTGGGCGACCGTCGCGGGCGTGTTCTTCCCGGCGTCGGGGTCCTCGGCGTACAGGTAGTAGAAGTGGTTGGAGTGGACGTGTACGGCCCACTTGCGGGCGGGGTCCTCCTCGCGGAGGGTGGCGCGGTGGTGTGTCTCCCACGCCGTGAACGCGCGTGCCGGATCGACGCTGACCATGTGACCAGTGGCGGAGTCGTACGCCTTGCAGAACCGCGCCGCCTCCTTGATCTCGGCTACACGCTTGTGCCAGTTCCGGCGGATGGTCTGAGCCATGGGTTTTCCCTTCTGGTGAGCCAGTGTTGGCGGTGCCGGTCCGGGGTGCCGTTCCCCTTCCCGACATAGACAAGAATACAGCAATCTAGGCTCACGCGCAAGATGGAACTCCGCCTTCCCGGCCGGACGTGAATCCCAACAGTTCGCGTGTACACGCGAAATCGATTCCGCGACGGGCCCGCGGTCGGCGGTGGTGGTCCGCCCTGGACGGACCCCGGCCCGGCGTGGGGCGGGTGGTCCCTCCGGTCGGTCGGCGCTCACGGTGTGCCCTGCGGTCGTGCGGGGTGCGACGCGCTTTTCGTCGCGCCTCGTGCGGCCGTGGGGCATGGTGCGGAGTGTCGGCCGGCCGGAGGGACCACCCGAACCGCGCCCCCCTACAGCAACCCCCACTCACCGGCACCCGAACGACAAGCCCCCTCCTCCCTCTGGGAGGTTGGCCCCCCGGAGGGCCGCCGGAGGCATTGTCTTGACCTGTGCTGATACGTGGGCGCGGGCCGAATGGGCACCCGTCTTCGCTCCGCGTGGCCGAAGGCCGTACGGGACGGACACCTCGCACTCAGGCTGGCCGCCCGGCTCGCTGCGGGCGGCCAGCTGACTGGCCAGCTGGCCCCGCGGTTCGCTGATCGTGGCTGGCGCTCCTGGTTGTCCCGTCTCGTGCTCGGCCATAGACCGTTAGCCACAGCGATGCGGACAGCCGACCGGGCTGGCGCGCGTATGTCGCCTGCACCCCCACCGTGATCAGCCACTCTTCCCTCTTGCTTGCGCGTCACGGCCTGGCGGGGCATCCGCTCAGCACCGCTGGTACTCACTACGGTCTCGGCGGTGGGCGCCAACATAAGAAGTGGCGCACGCCACGCGGGCCCGGCCGACGGCAGCGCCAGCCGCTACCGCTGTGTGACAGTGATCCCGAACGGCGGGGCTCCCTCGTACATCTCGCCCGTGTCATCGCACTTCCGTGCTCCAAAGCCTCACTTATGCTGCCCGGATGAGCCGTGATCGTCGCGCACTGGGTATCGGACCGATCCCCTCAACGAGCCCGGCCGGGACCACTGGCCGCCGCCTGCTACCTGCCGAGTCCAGCGACCCTCATGCACCCCTGGATGTGCCGAAGCCCGCCGGAGATGAAGCGTCGGCGGGGCGTCGTCGGCCTCTCGCACGACGAGATCAGGAGTGATCCACCATCGTGCCGCAGACCCCTACGCAAAAGGGAGCTGAAGGGGGCAGCGCTCACGCGCCTGACCAACCCGAGTCGGGCGGGGCAGAACCACGAGC
>JAFAUH010000174.1 GCA_019243445.1 Streptomycetaceae bacterium
GGGAGGCGATCGCCGCCCGGCTCGCGGTCACCAACGCCTCGCTCTCCGTCGAAGAGCGAATCAGCCGGATCATCGTCGCGGATACCCCGTTCAGCATCGAGAACGGCCTGCTCACCTCGCAATACAAGCCCAAGCGGCGGCACATCCTCGACGCCCACCACGCCGCCATACACGACAGCAAGGAGGGAATCCATGCTTCCTGAGCTTCCTGACATAGAGACCGCGGCCCGCGAACAGCTCGCGGCCGTGCTGACCCCGGAGCTCGCCCCGGCGACTTTGGACCTCGACGCCGACCTGGTCGGCTCCTACGCACTGACCTCGCTCAACAAGGTGCTTTTCTTGACCGAGGTGTGCGAGGCGACTGGCGTCGGCCTGGCCCACTTCACCGAACACGACCTCGCCACGATGCGCACTTTGCGCGACGTCACCGAGGCCCTCACCCGATACGCCCCCAAGGGAGCCTGAATATGAGCTGGGCGCAGAACGCGGCAGCGATCCTGGAGAACGAGCACGTGCGGCTCCAGCCGGTCACCGAGGCCGACCGGGAAGGTCTCCGGGCCATTGCCATGGACCCCGACATCTGGCGGTACTTCGTATCGGTGGTCGAGAACGAGGCGGACTTCAAGGTGTTCTTCGACACCAGTCTGGCCGACCAAGCGGCGGGACGGCGCGTGGTGTACATCATCACGGACAAGGCATCCGGCCGGATCGCCGGCAGCATGAGCTACGGCAACATGGCTGAAGCCGACGCCCGGTTGGAGATCGGCTGGTCCTGGCTGGGACGTGACTTCCAGGGCAAGGGCATCAACCGGTGGGCCAAGTATCTGCTCTTGAAGCACGCATTCGAGCGACTGGACGCCGAACGCGTCGAGTTCAAAACCGACATCCTCAACCAGCAGGCACGGCGCGGCCTGCGCAACATCGGTGCTGTCGAGGAAGGCACCTTGCGCAGTTTCAACTTCATGCCGGGCGGGCGCCGCCGCGACGCCGTCTTCTACAGCGTCCTGCGGTCCGAGTGGCCGAGGGTGAAGCAGGAGTTGGCGACCCGGCCCAAGGTCACCCCTCTCCCCGGCTCGGCATCGGCCGATCTGTGAGACCGCTTGGGACCGGTGAGCACACTGCGATGAGTGAGAGCGGATGAGTGAGAGCGGATGAGTGAGAGCGGATGAGCGTGAACAAAAGCGTCGCCTTCATCAGGGCCTCGGGCGATCCGTACACCATCGGCCTGACACACGGCGCAGCACTGGCCGACGCCCTGCGTTCCTTCCTCGACGACTCGCTCTGCCGACTGAACAAAGTCATGCCCGAGCCGGTGACTTTGGGCGGACTGCTGCCGTCGATCGCCGATTACCGGTCGGTGATCGCGGCAGCCCTGCCGGAGCTGGCCGACGAGGTCGCCGGGCTCGCAGCGGGCGCCGGGATCAGCGAGGACGAGGCATGGCTGCTGCAGCTGCGCCGGGAGATCATGGGCTACCGCAAGGTGCCCACCTCGGGCGATTGCACCACCTATGCCCGGGCCCATACGGCCGGGCCGGTGCTGGCCCAGACCGTCGACCTCAACGGCGACCTGGACGAGTTCATCAGTGTCCTGGAGATCGCCCGTTCCGGCACCGAGCGGCGCGCCTTGGTCCTCAGCTTCGGCGGACTCCTCGGCTACTTGGGCGTCAACAGTGACGGTCTCGCGATCGGGCTCAACCTGGTGCTGGGTGGGGAGTGGCGCCCGGGGGTACCGCCCTACCTCGCGATCCGGCATCTGCTCGACACCGCCGAGAACGTGGAGCAAGCGCTGGAGATCCTTGCCGGACTGCGACTGGCGAGCTCGCGGTCGCTGACGCTGTGCGACCGCAAGCGGGCGGTGTGTGTGGAGGTCCTCGGGGAGGCGACCCGGGTGTTCGAGGGCTCGGAGACAGTGCACACCAATCACTTCCTCCACCCGGACTTCGGGCCGGCCGACGAGATCAACGTCTTCGCCCGCAACTCCTCGGTGCGCAGACTGCGTACGGCGGCCGAGGGGCTGGCCGGGCTCGGGCCGCTGGCGGATCCGGAGGAGCATTTCGCGCTGCTGTCCCAGCCGCCGATCTGCGTCCCCGACCGGGGCGATATCCGCGCCGAACGGACCGTGGCGGCGGTGGTCCTGCTGCCCGTGGAGGGCAGGATGCACCTGCGTCCAGGCGATCCCTCCCGCTCCCGGACGCAAGTGTTCCCCCTGTGACCGAAGGGAGCGCGAGGAACACCTGACTGGACGTGGCGAGGCAGCCTTGTTACCACGGGCCCAAGAGGATGACATGACCGGTCGATACCGGGTAGGCGAGCCGGGAGAACCGGCCCGCCTACCCGATAGCAGGAGTCCGATTCCTCCCCGGCATGAAGGTCGGGACATCCTCGGAGGTATCAGGTGATCTTCTTCCTGCAGCGTCCGGTCGGGTCGGATACGGCAGTCGCCGTGGCGGTGACGGTCTTGGTGGTCGCGAATCTGGCGAACAATCGCTGGGCGTTGTCCTTGTGGTTTGTCACCTCCGTGCTGACGATCCTCGCCCTGTACGGGATCTTGTGGTGGGCCGGGGCGACGTGGTCCGATGTGGGTCTGAGCCGCGCGACTGTGGGCTGGGGTGCGATCTGGGCTCTCGCCTTGATCATCATCGTGGGAATCTGCTACGCGATCGCGGCCGTACTGCCGCTGACCCGTGGCTTGTTCGCCGACCAACGCAATATCGGCCTCAGCGCGGGCGCAATCGCCTTCCGCATGTTCGTCAAGGTTCCGCTGGGAACCGTGCTCCTGGAGGAGTTCGCCTTCCGTGGAGTTCTGTACGGACTGATCCGCCGTGGCCACGGCATCATCTGGGCCACGGCCGTCTCCTCGCTGTTTTTCGGGCTGTGGCACATCCTGCCCTCGGCACATCTGGCCATGGTGAAGCCGGCTCTCACTCCGGTCTTCGGCCACTCCACTGTGGGTGCTGTCCTCGCCGATGCCACTGCGGTGATCTTCACCGCACTCGCCGGAGCCGTCTTCTGCGAGCTGCGACGCCGCAGCTCCAGCCTGCTGGCACCCATGGGTTTGCACTGGGCCACCAATGCCCTCGGCTACCTGGTGGCGTTTCTCACTGCAGGCGCCTGACGGACCTCACCCGTGCACCCGCAGATAGTCGGCCAGACGGTCGGTATCGGCATCGTTCCAGCCGGCGGGTGGGGCGATCTTCGACCAGGCATACGTCGGAAGGTTGCCGAATCGGTGACCGTATCCGTCCGGGACGTTGTCGGCGCCGGCCAGGTCACAGGCCACCTGCCAGAACGTGACCAGGGGGTACCAGCTCATGTCGGCGGACACATCAGGGGCGCGGGGAGAATTCAGCCAAGCAGGCTTGTGCCACAGGAGATTCGGGCTCCACCAGGTCACGGGGTCGGAGCCGTTTTGCAGATAGATGATGCGCGGCTCGGACCACGTCGCGGACGGGTGGACGAAGTCGGTCGGCCGCTGCGCGAAGCGCACAGTCCTGCCCTGCTGGTAGACCGGCCGCCACACGGGACTTCCCCGGTCGCGTCCCGCAGTGATGGTCTGCCACATGGGATTGTCCGGCGTCGGACCGACCAGAAGTCCTCCATCGGTATGCGAGACAGCGTCCGGCAACTGCCCTGCGAAGGCATTTTCCGTCGCGTAGGAGCCCAAGCTCTCCCCGTACACCAACAGCCGCGGGCGAGTTGCCGCCGGGAGCGTGACCCATTTGGCATGGACTGCGTCGATCAATGCCGCACCGGCGTCAGCCGCTTCGTCCTCTGTCAGGAACGACACCCAACTGGGCAGGTAGGAATACTGCATAGCAACCAGTGCGCTGTCACCTGCGTACATGTACTCCAGTGGCTCGGCGGCCCGCTCGTTCACCCAGCCGGTGCCGGTCGTGCTCATCACCACCAGCACCTTGCGGGAGAACCCGCCAGTGCGTTCCAGTTCCGAGACTGCCATTCGGGCCCGCTCGGCCAGGGTCGGAGCCGACTTCAAGCCCACATAGACCCGTACCGGTTCCCGCGCCGACCTGCCGGAGTAGGCGGACAGTTGGGCTTTGGTCCGGGCGTGCCCTACAAAGTCGCGTCCCTTGGCCCCCAGGCTCTCCCAGGACTCGAAGGATTCCGGGCTGCCCGACAGCGTCGGCGAAGTGGGCCGCATGATCCCTGGCGAGGTCGACCCGTTGGCCAATGACGCGCTGCGCTCCGCCACAGCGAGGAGCCCTTTGAGCACAATTCCCTGCACGAGGCTTACGACGAGGAGCGCGACCACGGCGATGCCTACGACGGTTCCGATCCAACGGGGCACAAACCGGCCCAGTGCATGCACCACCACGCGTGCCACTAGGCGCACCACCCTGGCAACCCCCACCAGCAGGGCCAGTACGAACAAGGCGAGCAGTGGGACCAGCGTCCACTGCCACCACACCAGACGCGGATCCATCCCCACCGCGCGCCGCATGTCTCCTTGCCACCGTACACTCCACGCGGTGATGAAGACGACTGCGGCTGATCCCACCATGCCCAGGGCCAGCCACCCGCCGTGCCTGAATCGTCGTCCCGGCTCGGCGCCGGCTATCCGCACAAGATGGCCGAGGAAGGCTCCGATGCCGTAGCCGACCGTTGCCGTCAAGGCGCCGACCAGGCCTTGCAGCACCCATGGGCGCGGAAGCATCGACGGGGTGAAGGAAAGGCAGAAGAACACCACGGCACCGGCCACTGCGCCCCACGACGGCCATCGCCGGACAATGCGACGCACATCGTCGTTCCGCTCCGACGTAAGTGCGCCAGGCATCCGCTCAGTCCCTTCCACTGCGCCAGGTACTCCGTCAGGTGGCGGACCTCCCCCGAACTGGAGGGTTCACTCAGAGCGTGTCTCGGCGTAGCCGAGGGAACCGCTGTTGCCGAGGTGTTCCATCGTCGGGTTCATGCTCCAACATCGTAGTCCAGAGCATGAGACCAAGGATCGTGCGTCAAGGGCGATCAGTCCCAAAATGCTGTTGTGAAATCATGGTGCTATAAGTGAGTTATGGCGTATGTTGCGGCAGTCTCGTCCGGGTGGTGATGGGAGTCGGAGCATGAATCATCCATTGTTGAACGTATTCCTGATGATTATGTGGTTCTTCATCTGGATCATGTGGCTTTTCCTGTTGTTCAGGATCGTCTTTGACGTCTTCCGCAGCCACGACATGGGTGGATGGGCAAAGGCTCTGTGGATACTGTTCCTCATCGTCCTGCCCTTCCTCGGCGTTCTGGTGTACCTGGTCGTCCGCGGTCGAGGGATGAGCGAGCGCACCGCCCAGGAAATCGAGCGGCGCGAACATGTGCACCGAGAGATACTCAAGGGAACACTCGGCCTCGGCACGACCGGCGAACTCAACCAGCTCGCCGAGATGAAGAACCGTGGTGACCTCACTCAGGAGGAGTTCGAACGCGCTAAGGCGAGAATTCTGTCCACGTAATTCAAGCGGGAAAGGTCACGCTCGACTCGCTATCGAGGTCACGTATTATCAGGGGAAATGATCGGACTGGACCTCCGCAGGTCGCCGACCTGCAGCATCAGGGCCTTCCGATCAGGGCCTTCCGAGCAGGGCCTTCCGAGCAGCCGCCAAAGACGCCCACTACCTGTGGTTTCGGGGCTGAGATGAGTTTCAGTACTCGTACTTACTCATGATACTCACCCGGCTGATACTCACCCGGCGGGTGGCTGGCCTTCGCCGTGGGCAGCCGCAGCCGTCCCGGCCTCTTCTTCCCCTGTGAACTCCTCCAGGCCACCCTGCACAGCTACCACCGGGCCGAACTCGACCCGCCCCGGCGGGTCAGCGTCGGCCACCTGTCCCACGAGGAGTGGACCGCCTCGCTGCAGGCCGCCGGATTCGCACAGTTCCGGGTCTTCCCCGTCCTCGAGCACCGGGAGAAGTGGCCCTGCGGCGGAATCATCGCGCAGCGCCCTCCGTCTGCTTCAGGCGGCGGAGATTGAGGGCGGCAGTTCGGATGTGGAGCCAGGCGTCTGCGCCGCAATGTAGGGCACAGAAAATCTATAGCGGTTGCAGTAGACATGCTGAGGCTTTGCAGCTAGAGTTCTTGGCGTAACGAAGGAAGTCAACGATGCGCGGCAGAGACGAACTGGCGCGAGGGTGAGGGCATGGCAGAGGAGCTCCGGGGCCAGGAAGCGGTCCCTGGGCCGGATGCCGGGCAAGGCGCGAAGGGCTGTCGTCTTCCGCCCAAGACGGTCACCCAAGGCAGTAAGTAGTACCGCAACAGGATGAGGAGAGAGGAGCTGACGCCATCAGGACTGCCCGAGTGAGGATTCAGCCCGCTCGGGTACCGCAGGCCCCGATTGGGAGGTGGTCCCCGGTCTCGCATCCGCGATCCCCGCATCTCTGCCCTCTGAGAGGGTGTTCGATACCGGTTTAGGCTCCCGCGAGGGGTTTCGGGCGGAGGTATTGCCCGATTTTGTTCGGGCTGGCGGTCAGTCGGGTGCTCATGGAGTTCACCATGGCCCAGTGGATCATCGACCGTGACCGCTCCGGCAGT
>JAFAUH010000247.1 GCA_019243445.1 Streptomycetaceae bacterium
AACCACCGCCGTACCGCGGAGAAGCACAAGCCGCCCACGGCGTCCAAGACCCTTTCCGGCCACATCCTGGTAACTCCTGGACTACGCACAGTAATCCACACCAAGCGGCCAGTGCAGGGAAACAGCGAAACCACCACCAGGACGGAAAAAGGCGCCGATCGGTGAACAGCAGCCGCGGGCCCAACATCGGCCAGACGGTCCGAGACACTGGAAGCGACCGCATCGGCATCGTCATGGACCACCAAGGCACATACGTACAGCTCCGCCCGCTCGGCGGCCACCGTGAATGGGACGCGGACCCGGCCCACGTCGAGCCGATCAGCCAGTCGGAGCTGCTGAGCGCCCACATCACTATTCCTGCTCTGCAGCGACTGCCGTTGGTCCTTCTTGGTACAACGGCTGGCGGCCTCCGCTAACCTGCTTTGGTGATTACGGGTGAGCTGAAGAGCAAAATCGACCGACTGTGGGACACCTTCTGGTCTGGGGGGATCTCCAACCCGCTGGAGGTCATCGAGCAGATCACCTATCTGATGTTCATCCGGCGCCTCGACATCCTGGAGCAGGCCAAGGAAAACAAGGCCAACCGCACCGGCCGGCCGATCGAGAACCCGATCTACACCGACGATACCCAGGTGTTGCGCTGGTCGGTGTTGGTCAACGAGTCCCCCGAGAACATGCTCACCCGAGTGCGTGACGGCGCCTTCCCCTGGCTGCGCACACTGGGCGGCGAGGACTCCACCTATGGGCACCACATGAAGGACGCCCGCTTCACCATCACCACCCCGAACTTGCTCGCCAAGGCCGTCGACATGCTCAGCGACATCGACATGGGCGACAAGGACACCAAGGGCGACCTGTATGAGTACATGCTCAGCAAGATCGCCACAGCTGGACAGAACGGCCAATTTCGGACACCTCGTCACATCATCCAGCTGATGGTCGAGATGATGGCCCCGACACCGGGCGACGAGATCTGCGATCCCGCCTGCGGCACGGCTGGCTTCCTGGTCGCCTCGGCCGAGTATGTCGAACGCACACATCGCGAAGCGCTCCTCGCACCTGCACAGCGACGGCACTTTAACAAAAGCATGTTCCACGGCTTCGATTTCGACAGCACCATGCTCCGCATCGGCAGCATGAATATGCTGCTGCACTCGGTCGAGAACCCCGACATCCGCTATCGGGACTCGCTGGCCGAGAGCGCGGCGAGCGAGGCCGACCGCTACTCGCTCATCCTCGCCAACCCGCCCTTCGCCGGCAGCCTCGATTACGACGCGACGGCGACCGACCTGCAGAAAGTCGTCAAGACCAAGAAGACCGAGCTGCTTTTCCTGGCATTGTTCCTACGCCTGCTCAAGCCGGGCGGCCGGGCTGCAGTCATCGTCCCGGACGGGGTACTGTTCGGATCGAGCAAGGCTCATAAGGACCTGCGGAAGCTGCTGGTCGAAGGTCACAAGCTGGATGCGGTGGTGAAGCTACCCGGTGGCGTGTTCAAGCCGTACGCCGGGGTCTCGACGGCCATCCTGTTCTTCACCAAGACAAACAGCGGCGGCACGGACAACGTCTGGTTCTACGAGGTCACGGCGGACGGCTGGAGCCTCGACGACAAACGCGCGCCACTCCTCCCAGACGACAAACTGGGACCGCTGGTCACCGACAGCGCGCTGAACGAAACCGAGCACGCGAAGAACAACCTGCCCGACGTGCTGGCCCGCTGGAAACACCGCAACGACAGCGAACGGAAACGGACCCGGAAAGAGCAGAGCTTCTGCGTCCCGAAAGCCGACATCGCCGCCCAGGGCTACGACCTGAGCCTCAACCGGTACAAGGAGATCGTCCACGAGGAGATCGAGCACCGGGCACCGGGCGAGATCATGGACGAGCTGGCGCGGATTGAGGCGGAGATCCAGCAGGGGATGAGCGAGCTGAAGGGGATGCTGGGATGAGTTCAACTTCGACTTGGCCCAAAGTTTTCCTTGGCGAGATTTGCGAGTTCAAGTACGGCAAGGGCCTGCCCGCGAAGTCGCGCATTCCAGGACCATTCGGTGTGTACGGATCGAACGGAGCAGTGGGGTCACATATCGAGGCCGCCACCTTGGGACCCACGATTATAGTTGGCCGTAAGGGGTCATTTGGTGAAGTTCACTATTCGGACGCTCCCTGCTGGCCGATCGATACAACCTACTACGTCGACGCCAGCGCGACAGAGTGTGATCTCAGATGGCTAGCCTATCGGATTTCGTCGCTCGGGCTGACCTCTCTAAATAGGGCTGCTGCGATTCCAGGGCTCAACCGTGAGGATGCCTATCGCCAAACCTTGCTCCTTCCTCCTCTCGTTGAACAGCGACGGATCGCGCAGGTGCTGGACCAGGTGGACACGCTGCGCGCCAAGCGCCGCGGGACCCTCACCATGCTCGACAATCTAGCCCAGTCCATCTTCCTCGACATGTTCGGCAGTCCCCTGACAAACCCCATGGGATGGCCTGTTCGCCCTCTTGGTGAACTTGGACGAGTTACGACTGGAAATACGCCCTCACGCTCGGAAACTGGAAACTACGGCTCCGCGATCGAGTGGATCAAGTCTGACAATATCGACCGCTCGAGCATATATCTGAGGCGAGCATCCGAGGGCCTGTCTGTAGCCGGAATGAAAACCGCCAGGATTGTGGAAACTGGATCACTACTCGTTACCTGCATCGCCGGCAGTCCGGCAAGCATCGGAAACGTCGCGATCGCCAATCGGCGAGTGGCATTTAATCAGCAAATTAACGCCCTGACTCCATCCAATACGGATTCACTCTTCCTATACTTTCAATTGTGTCTTGCTAAGCCGCTGGTGCTAGAAAAATCCACTGGCGGCATGAAGGGACTGGTAAGCAAGTCGCGATTCGAATCCCTAATCTTGCTCGACCCTCCTCCTGCACTCCAGGCGGATTTCACTGAGCGTGTACGAGCGGTCCTGCAGCTTCAATCTGTGCAACACTCCCACCTCGCCGAGCTCGACGCCCTGTTCGCTTCCCTGCAGCATCGCGCGTTCCGCGGCGAGCTGTGGCCGGAAGGCCCCGCCCCCGCGCCCGCCGCCTGACTACCCGCGGCACCCACCCCACCTCTCCGCCCGCACCAGCGAAAGGGCACCACGTGAGCAACTTCCGGTTCCTCCAAGCCGAGTGGCCCGACCTGTACGGCGAGGCGGTTCACGCCGAGCGGCTGGCGCACGTGGACCCGCGCGCGTCCGCGTTCTACGCACGCCGGACGCTTGAGCTCACACTGACGTGGCTATTCGAGGCGGATGAAACGCTCAAATCGCCCTACCGCAACGATCTCGCCGCACGCATCGCCGAGCCGACGCTGGTCAAGGCCGCCGGACCGGCGATCAGAGCCAAGATGGATGTGATTCGCCGTCATGGCAACATCGCTGTACACCGAAAGACCCCCGTCACGCCCAAGGACGCGGTGCGCACGGTCGCCGAGCTGTTTCACGTCATGTACTGGCTCGCCCACACCTACACCCGTGACCAGGCCCATCGCCCCGCCCCCGTCCTCGCCTTCGACGCGTCCCTGATCCCCCGTCCGATCCCGGCCGAGGCGCGGGTCGCCAAGCAGGCCGAGCTCAAGGCCCAGGCCGAGAAGCACGCCGCACAGGACGCCGCGCGCGCCGCCGCACGCAAGCAGAACCAGGACCTCGACACCGAAATCGCCGAGACCCGCGCACAGATCAAGGCAGCCAAAGCGGCTAACGAAACTCATCCGGACACCCACGACTACAACGAGGCCGAGACTCGCGCCCTGATCATCGACCTCCTCCTCAAAGAGGCAGGTTGGACTCTGGACCAGACGCAAGACCGCGAATACCCGGTCACCGGCCTTCCGACCTCGGCCACGCCCTCCGGCAAGGGCAAAGTCGACTACGTCCTGTGGGACGACGACGGCAAGCCGCTGGCCGTCGTCGAGGCCAAACGCACTACCCGCGACCCGAAGCAGGGCCAGCACCAGGCCAAGCTCTACGCCAATGCCCTGGAAGCACAGTTCAAGCAACGCCCGGTGATCTTCTACACCAACGGCTACCACACCCACCTCTGGGACGATCGCGCCTACCCGCCCCGCTCGGTCCAGGGCTTCTACACCAAGGACGAACTTCGCCTCCTGATCCAGCGCCGCACCAGCCGCCTCACCCTCGCCAAGCTGCCGATCAACGAGCAGATCGCTGGCCGCCACTACCAGTCCCGCGCCATCCGCCGGATCGCCGACTCCTTCGAAAAGGACTCCCTGCGGCACGCTCTGCTCGTCATGGCGACCGGCTCCGGCAAGACCCGCACCGTGATCGCCCTGAGCGACCTGATGATGCGCGCCAACTGGGCAAAGCGCATCCTCTTCCTCGCCGACCGCCAGGCCCTCGTCACACAGGCCACCAACGCGTTCAAAAAGCACCTGCCGAGTGCCCCCGTGGTCAACCTGCTTCAGGATAAGGACCGGGGCGCGCGAGTCTTCGTCTCCACCTACCCGACGATGATGAACCTGATCAACCAGACCGACGCCGAAGGCCACCGCCCCTTCGGCCCCGGCTTCTTCGACCTGATCGTCATCGACGAGGCGCACCGTTCGATCTACCAGAAATACGGCGCCATCTTCGACTACTTCGACGCACTGCTGATCGGCCTGACGGCCACACCCAAGAACGAGATCGACCGCAACACCTATCGCCGCTTCACGCTGGAGGACGGCGTCCCCACCGACGTCTACAGCCTGGACGAAGCCGTGCGCGAGGGGTATCTGGTCGCACCGCGCGCCGTCGATGTGCCGCTGAAGTTCCAGCGCGGCGGCATCAAGTACGACGACCTGTCCGACGAGGACAAGGAGAAGTGGGACGAGACGGAGTGGAGCGAGGACGGCACCGTCCCCGACGAAATCACCTCCGAGGAGCTCAACAAGTACCTCTTCAACGCCGACACCGTCGACAAGGCGCTGCAGACCCTGATGACGCACGGCCTGAAGGTCGATGGCGGCGACAAGCTGGGCAAGACCATCATCTTCGCCGCCAATAACCGGCACGCGGAGTTCATAGCCGAGCGCTTCGACAAGAACTACCCACATCTCAAAGGCGCCTTCGCGCAAGTCATCACCTACCGCAAGGAATACGCACAGAGCCTGATCGACCAGTTCTCCGACTCGGTCCAGCTCCCGCAAATCGCCATCTCCGTGGATATGCTGGACACCGGCATCGACGTGCCCGAAGTGGTCAACCTCGTCTTCTTCAAACTGGTGCGCTCCAAGACCAAGTTCTGGCAGATGATCGGCCGCGGCACTCGGCTCGCGCCGGACCTGTTCGGCCCCAACCGCAGCAAGGACGGCTTCCTCGTCTTCGACCTGTGCCAGAACTTCGAATTCTTCAACCAGAATCTGATGCGCGCCGAGGGCAAGCTTGCGCCCTCCCTCAGCCAGCGGATCTTCGAGCGCCGCGCCGATCTGCTGCTCGCTCTCGACAGCGAGCCGACTACCGAGGCCACCGCCCTCCCTCAGGCCCGTCCGCAGGCCCGCCCGGAGTCTGACGGCACGGTCAGTGAGGGCGGCTTGCGCTGGGATCTGGCCACTCGCCTGCACGACGAGGTCACGGCGATGAACCCGGACAACTTCCTGGTCCGCCCGCACCGCGAATACCTCGACGCCTTCGCCGACTTCGATTCCTGGCTCGCCTTCACGCCTGACGCCCACGCCCAGGTCGTTGATCACCTGGCCGGACTGCCCACCGCCTTCCGTGAGAAGGACGACACCGGTGAGGAGGCCAAGCGTTTCGACCTGCTCCTTCTCCGCCTCCAGCTCGCCGTCGTAAACGGCGATCCCGGCTTCACCCGCCTGAAGGATCACGTCCAGCAGATCGCCTCCGCTTTGCTGGATCAGCTCACCATCCCCGCGATCAAGGCCCAGCAGCTCCTGCTCGACGAGGTTGCCGGGGATGAGTGGTGGCAGGACGTGACCTTGCCCATGTTGGAGACCATGCGCCGCCGCCTGCGTGGCCTCGTCCGCCTGATTGAGAAGACCAACCGCACCGTCGTCTACACCGACTTCGCGGACGAGCTCGGCGATCTGACCGCCGCTTCACTACGCGGTATGGATGTCGGCACCGACCTCACCCGCTTCGAACAGAAGATCCGTATCTACCTCAACACCCACCAGGACCAGCTCGCCGTCCAAAAGATCCGTCGCAACCGGCAGATCACCGCGCTCGACCTGGCCGAGTTGGAGAAGGTCTTCGTCGAGGCCGGGCTTGGCACCAGCGCCGACATCGACCAGGCCAAGGACACCGCTGGCGGTCTCGGCCTGTTCCTGCGGTCACTGACCGGCCTGGAGCGCGAGGCGGCCGCCCTGGCGTTCGACACCTTCCAGCAGGGCAAGCCCTTCACCGCCAACCAGCTCCGCTTCGTGGGCGAGCTGATCGACTATCTGGCCTGCAATGGCACGATCGACGTCGCCTCGCTCTACGAATCCCCGTTCACGGCACTCGCCCCCACCGGTCCCGAGGCGCTCTTCCCGAAAGCCGAGGTGGACGCCATGGTAACCGTCATCCACTCGATCCGCTCCACCGCCGTCGCAGTCACCGCCGAGGGTGCGGCGTAACTGTCCGTCGGAGGAGGAAGAAGGGGGAAAACTCTGCTGTGACATCATGAGGCCGGCTACGGGAGGGGAGCCACGTGAGCGATATCAAAGCGGACATCCAGCGCATACGTGAATGCTCCGATGAGCTGGGCGTCATCTACAACGACTTCACCAACCGAGCCAACCCGGCCGACGATTACACCACCGAAGACCTCGGCTCCAACGATCTGGTCAATGCCTTCGAGGAGTTCGCCGACAACTGGAAGATCCACCGCCGCGAACTGGCCGACAAAATCGCAACTCTCGGGAAGATCACCGAGGAGGCCGCCAACACCTACCAATCCATAGACGCAGACCTCGCCGCCGCCCTCCGCACGAACGATCCGGAGAGCAACTGATGGCCCGGCCTCCTGCCCCCGCATGGGAAGTCGTCGGCGAGAGCAGCGATCCAACTCCCGGCAACCCCGACGCCATAGCCTTCCTTGGGCAAGACCTCCGCGACACCGCGGACGCCATCAACCGCCGGGCAACCGACATCAAAACCCTGGCATCCGTGGAGTCCTGGCAGAGCAAGGCCGCCGACGCCTTCCGAGATGCGGCGGGCGACGCGGTCGCCCAGCTTCGCAAGGCTTTTCACCGCTACGACGTCGCCTCACGGACCCTCGGTACCCAATCCGACGGCGGCGATGCCTACGCCGCCGTGGTCACCCGCACTCAAGCCGCAGCCGACAAAGCCCTGCGGGACGCACAGAACGCGGACGCCGAATTCCACGCCCTCCAACACCAAATAGGCCAACTCCCGCACGGAACACCGGACACCGACCCCCTCCGGATCAGTCTCACCAGAGGGCAGCAAACAGCCCAAGACGACCTGGCCCGCGCCCGCGCCGCCGTGCAACGCGCCAAAGAAGATCATCAGAACGCCGGCCGGGCTGCCGCAGCAGCCGTACGCCGCGCCATCACCCATGACGGCCTGCACGACTCACTCATCGACAAGGCCGAATCCGACATCGGCGACGCCCTCGACACCACCGGAAACTTCCTCGAAGACGCGGGCTACGAACTCGTCTCAGACCTGGCCTCCGTGGGCAACGCGATGATCAACGATCCGAAGGCGACCGGGGAGCTCCTTGGCGGTGCGCTCCTGACTGGTGTGGGAGGGGCCGCCGAAACGTTCGGCGTGGGGGTGAGCGCAACGGGCGTAGGCGCGATCGGCGGAGTACCGATCGCGGCCCTAGCTGCGGGCGCGGTGGCTATCGGTGCCGGAGCCATGGCGGACGCGACCATCAGCCTCGCCGAAGATGCGGCCGGACCCGACCGATACACCATGGAGCGCTCCGGCCAAGGAGGTAACAGTTCCGAGCCTCAGAAGACGAAGGAGGAGTACGCAGAGCAGGCGAAAGCACTCGGCTACCCGACGCGGAAGAGCGCTCCGCAGCTCCCGTTCAATTCACACGGCCAGCCGGGATATTTCAACGGTAAAGAATGGATCACCCCGGATGTTGACGGACATAACATTCAAAATGGATGGAAGATGTTCGCGCTCAAGGGGGGAAAAGTGAAGCGTCTCGGAACATACACGTGGGACCTGAAGAGAGTGAAGGATTGACACGATGAGATTCAACATCAAATTCACTGGCGAAACCGCAGAAGATGACGACCTCGTAGCGGTAGGGGAGATCACGCTGGGCGAGGATTGGGAACGCTTCCATGCCCCTATCGACTACTGGAGCACCCGTGACTATGAGCAGAGCTGGCGGATAGCCCTCAATCGGCTAGTAGACGGCGAAGAAGTCTCCTGTCTCATCACCAGTATGTTCGAGGCCAAGTACTCAAACTTCCTCACTATCTGGCCTCTCTACCGCATCGGTAACCAGGTCCACGTACAAAACGAGCTTCTCTTCCCCGAAGATCTCGACAAGCCCTTCAATGCCTCCGAACCATGGCTCTCGGTCGGCCCCCGTGAAACCGTCAGTGATGACGGCAGGCCCATCTCAGAATGGGTCGTCTCCCTCGATGAAGTGCGTCGATTTCTGGAAGGCCGCGACGCAGACCCAAAGTCGTAAGCGACCATTCAATGGTGCGCCCTTATCGACAGATTCTCAGCATGAGGGGCTGAGGTAGCCCGAATTCGACCGATACACCATGGATCGCTCCGGCCGAGGAGGCAACAGCGGCCCTCAACCGGACGCCGAAGGAGCTAAAGGCGTTACGGTCTTCTCGGTCGGCGAAGGCGGCACCATCTCCCTGGCCATGTAACCGTCCGTCGGTGGCCCCCGTGATCCGCT
>JAFAUH010000307.1 GCA_019243445.1 Streptomycetaceae bacterium
CTTTGCGGCGAGCGCATCCTCCCATCCGGCGGGTCGCAGGAAGTCCATGGGTGCCTCTTCTCGTGGGGGCTGTCTCGCTCTTCGGATGTCCCTCTCGTCTTCATGCTTAATGAAGCTCAGTACCCAGACCAGCAGCCATGTGAGTGCAGTCATACCTCGAGGACAAACTTCGACAAACTTCTAGGACAAAATGGACTTTTTCCTGGCATTGCGCATGAGCAGCTCCATGGGCTGAAGCCGCGAGTATGCATTATGCGCAAATGTCAAGATCGCCCCTCTCTGCAACTTTATGAAAGTTTTTACCTACCTCTTGGCCAACTCCCCCCTGGCGTGCTGAACTTCCCCCTACCGAAGATCGACGGCTGAGCTGAGCTGGGCTCAACGGTGCGCTCGGGAGGGGAACTGTGGCGGACGCCTCCATGGCGGAATCGAAGACTCATGGCGCGCCCAGTACGACGGGCATGCATACGTACGAGGATCCCCCCGGACTGTGGCGGCTGCGGTCACGTGGCTGCTGGACGGAGGCGGCGGAGCTGCTCGCCGCCGACAACACCTCGAACCCGGATGCCGCACTGCGCCGGGCATCGCTGCTGACGGAACGCTGCCTGTTCACCGCGTCCGGCTGGGCCGATGCAGAGGACGCGCTGCGTACCGCGGAAGCGCTGGCCAGTACCGACACCGAGCGCGGCCGGGCCGCCTGCGAGCGCGGACACCTCGCATACATCGCCACGTTGCTCCATGTACGGGACCGCGCCGACGAGGCGCGGGCCGCACTCGGCCGCTGCGCGGCACTCCTGCCACCCGGGGTCCGGGACCGCGCGCTGCTCGACTTGCGGCGCGGCCTGATCGCCGAGAAGCTGGCGGGCAATCCGGCCGGCGCGAAGCTCGCCTACCGCCGTGCGCATGCGGCTGCCGCCGCGCACGGCGACCAATTGCTCTCGTCGTTCACCTGGCGCCATCTGGCGGGTCTCGCGCTGCGCGAGGGCGATCTTGTCAAAGCACGCCACGGCTTCGCACAGTCGCTGCGCATCCGTGAGGAGCTGGGCTATCTGATCGGCATCACGCCAGCTCTGGTCTCGCTCGCCGACGTCGAACCGGAGGCTGAGACGGCGTCACGTCTGCGTGCCGAAGCTTACCGCCTCTTCCGGCTGCTCGGCGGTATCCCGGTGTGGCTCGCGGACATCCTCGGCGAGGACTGAGAGTTCCTACCGGCACGAGGACTGAGCGCTCCTCCCAGCATGGGCGACCATGGTCCCTATTCCGCGAGGGGCTCCGAAGGCCAGGGACAAGCGAGGAACACTCAACGGTGTGCGATGCGAATCGATCACGTAAACTCCGCGAGTATCATTCGACCGGGTGATTGCGGGGGGCCAACTCTCCTGTAATCGCTTGGCAGTTCGAGACTTCAGCCCCCTTCGTCCGGCATGGAGCGCTCATTTGCGTTCTCTTGACCGGAAAACCGCCTCGGGGAGGCGGCTCATTCGCCAGGATGGCGCGCAGCGCGAAGACAAGCGAAACAACAAGGGATCACGCCCAGATGAAACTTTCGGACATATCGCCGGACTGGATGCTGTCGGCCGTTGTGGGCCTGGTGATCGCCACCACGGTAGCCACGGTGTTCCTGCGTAACCGCAAAGCAGCCCGCATCGCCCAGGCCGAGCAGCTCGATTCGTGGGAGCGCAGCGAGGAACGCAGGCGTAAGAAGGAGGCAGTGTACGGCAGCGCCTCGTACGTACTGCTCTTTTGCTGCGCGGCAGTCGCTGCAGCACTCTCCTTCCACGGCCTAGTCGGTTTCGGCGAGCAGAATCTCGGTCTCAGCGGCGGCTGGGAGTACTTGGTGCCCTTCGGTCTGGACGGTGCCGCGATGTTCTGCTCAGTGCTTGCAGTGCGGGAGGCCAGCCATGGGGACGCCGCGCTCGGTTCACGGCTGCTGGTGTGGACCTTCGCGGCGGCGTCGGCATGGTTCAACTGGATACATGCGCCGCGGGGTTACGACCATGCGGGCGCCCCGGAGTTCTTCGCCGGGATGTCTTTGTCGGCCGCGGTGCTCTTCGACCGCGCGTTGAAGCAAACCCGCCGTGCCGCACTCCGCGAGCAGGGCCTTGTACCGCGTCCGCTGCCGCAGATCCGTGTGATGCGCTGGGTGCGTGCGCCGATCGAGACGTACCGTGCCTGGTCGTTGATGCTGTTGGAGAACGTGCGCACGCTCGACGAGGCGGTTGACGAGGTACGTGAGGACCGGCGCGAGCGAGAGAAGGAGCGGATCCGCCGCCGCGACCGCGACCGTCTGGAACGGGCTCGTATCAAGGCGATCACCCGCCAGCACCGAGGGTGGGGCCATACCCGTGGTGGCCGCCAGGTGGAGCTCACCGCGGGCCCGTCGGCCGCTACGGAGCCGGCCTCCGCACCCGCACCCATGACCACGACCACGGCCACGACCACGGCCACGGCCACGCAGACTGCCGAGGCAGCCGAACTGCCGGGTCGCGCCAGGCCCGCGCTGCAGTCGGTCCCGGGTGAGAGCGTGACCATCGACCTGACCGCGGAGGACGACACGATGACGCTGCCGCACCTGGACTCGCTGGAGGCCAAACTTAAGGACTTGGAGCGGCAGTTCGGCTAGTGGCCTAGGAGCCACAGGTGACGACCAACTCGAACCACACGATCTTGCCCACCCCGTGCTGCCTCACGCCCCAAGTGTCGGCGAGTGCCTGCACCAGCAATATGCCTCGCCCGGAGGCTGCATGGTCGGATGCCTTGCGCGTCTTCGGGTGACAGGCGGTGAAGTCGTACACTTCGACGCGCAGTTGGCACACGGGACCGCCGGCCAGCGTCGCGGTGAACTCCGCGCCGTGGTCGGTGTGGACCAGCGCGTTGGTGACAAGTTCACTGGTGAGCAGCTCTGCGGTGTCTGCAAGGCCGGGTGTGTTCCAGGAATGGAGATGGTCGCGGAGTAGTCGGCGGACCTCGGCGACCGCCGACAGGTCAGCACGCCGCAGTCGGTAACGCAGTTCTTTTCGGGTGGTGTCACGGCGGGTTGTGTCACAGCCATGTGCATGAGGGCGTCGATCCGCCGTCGCCTCCGTGGTCGTTGTGCGCGAACCGTGTCCCTGGACGGGTATACCACCGCCCCAACCGGCCCGCTCTATGCTTCCTATCGGCCGTCGATCCATCGGCCAATCCATCGACTCTGCTCCAACCTCCACTACACGCCCCCCTTCGAACAGTTACGCGCAATACATACCCAGCTGGGCACAGCTGAATCGTTCAAGCACCCCAAGCACGCACGAACGCACGACTGCCACGCCCGAAGCGACGATCAAAGTGACGATGATCCGCCTGATGCTGATCAGGCTCACCCGGTCGGCCCCACGATGGAGCATGGCAGGACACAACGCTACATAATCGATCAGTTATCCGGCAGTTTCTTACCCGGCGCCGTTGACGGCATAGCGAGAGAGATCGATGGTCTGGCCAGGTTTGACATTCCACACCTCCACGGTCTTCAGCGGGGCGCTTCCGTCGTAGCACTGACCGCCTGTGTACTCCGAGTCCTCGCCTCGGGAAGGGCGGGGACTGGAGAACGTTGCTGAGGCGGGGCCGTCGTTCCGGACCGAGTAACTGCCTCAGTGGCCGCAGACGCCTACGCACACCACCAGCGCGACCGACGGCTTGAACAGTGTCGCTGCAGGCAGCGAGTCGGCCCCGACGGACTCCAGCACCGCCTGGGACACCTGGCCCGCAACAGGACACGGGGATGAATTGTTGACGATAGATCAGCTGATGTCGGATGTACCTGACTTTACCGAGGAGCAGCACCGGGAGATTCTGTCTATGCTGGACAACGAGGAGTTCGGGCTGACTTCCGGGCAGGTGAGCCAGCCCGGAGCAGGGGATTTCGCCGCGCTCCCACCAGGCCCGTCCGTACGCTCGCCCCTCCCTCCCTCGGCAGGTGCCTGTCCACCACGAGCTGCTCGCGCCGCACTCCGGAAAGTTCCATGTACGGGTGGACACCGCAGACCCAAAGCGGCCGCCCTTGATGACGAGCGAGACCGACGGTGACAGCGCAGCGGCCCCGGTGCCGTTCGCGGCGCAGCTGGGCAATGACGGACTGCTGGAGGTCTGGCATGTCTGGTCAAAGGAAGCAGGCGTCGCCAACCGGCTGATCATCGATCCCCGTACGGACCGGCTGGTCGCCCACGTCATCGATGCGCAGGATGACTACGCAGCTCACCCCCTCGCCGATGGTGAGTGGCACATCGACTACGGACAGGGCAAGGCCACGCACGTTGCGGACGGGAAAGAAACCGGGCTGACCGCCACGGTGCAATTGCGCAAGGGCAGACTCCGACTGGTCGACTCCCGGCCAGAACAGGAGAACCGGCCAGGACAGGAGCAGGAGTATGTGAAGCAACTGGTGATGGAAACCACGTTCCAGACGATACAGAAACTCACCGCCGGAGGCGGGACTTCGTAGACTTCAGCGGGACTCCATAGACTTCATAAGAACGCCGAGGCCACGCAACCGCGGTGAGCCGTTGATGCTTGATGACCGGCTGGCGGCCTCGTATCACGGATCCCCTCCTCCCCTCGGCACGTCGTCGCAACGGGCCTCTACCGCCGCTGCCGCGCCAGTAGAAGATACGGCTCCGTACGCTGGAACGTCTCTGGAGTGGCCCCCAGTTCACGCCACGTTCCGCGACTTCGGACACGAGAGGAGGAGTGCTGATCCCCGACTTCGTGGATCAGCCGACGATTCCGGTGCCCGCCCCCGCGGTGACGATGCTGATCACCGATGATGTGGGGTCGAGGTGGTAGGAGTAGGGCTCCTTGGCGGAGGTGCCGTCCTGGGTGACATTGTTGGTGACGCCGCCGAGGTCGTTGCCCGAGAGATTGACGTGGCCGTCAACCTTGCTGTAACCAGACGTCATGATCGGTGTTTTGACATTTCGGAACACATTGTTCTCGACCAGGATCTGCGCGCCCATCCGGGAGTCGATAGCGGTATCGGCGCCCTGGAAGTAGTTGTCATACACGTGCCCGGTACCGAATCGCAGGCTCGGCAAGCGGGAGTTGACGTTGTAGAACCAGTTGTGACTATAGGTCACGTGCAGGTGACCTATGTCCTCGGCGCCGTTACTGTCGGAGTGACCAACCAGAGACACTTTCCAGTGGTCGTGGAACTTGTTCCAGGAAACGGTCACATAGTCGCCAGCGTGCGTGATGTCGACCAGGCCGTCGTAATAGTCCTTGCCGTGGTCCCTATCGCTGGACAGGTCGTTGTGGTCGATCCAGATGTGGTCGCTCTTCTCCACATGGATGGCGTCCCCGTCGCCACTCGCGGAGGTGACCTTGGAGATGTTCATGTTCTGGATGATCACGTTGTGGACGCCCTTCATCTTCAGGCCAATGCCGGTCAGCCCGGAGTGGGCGCCCACACCCACTATGGTCTTGTCGGAGGCTACAGAGACCTCTCCGGAGCCGGAGAACAGCCCATCGACCTTGATGGTCTCGGCTCCGCTGCGCGCAGCCTCAGTCTCCAACTGGGACAACGAGGTCACCGTGACCGTAGAGCCACCGGCGCCGCCAGTGGTCGGGCCGTCTCCCTCACCGCTGATCGCCGCGAACCCCTCGCAGTTCACCGCGGCCCGCCCACTGGCGACCACGGTTCCATCGCCGATCGAAGCACCGGCCGTGGCATCGAGCGAGGCACCGACCGCGGCACCGGCCGGGATGTCGCTGGAGTGATGCTTGCCCTTCTTGCTGCCTTTGGAGTCCTGATCCCCCTTTTTGTCCTGGTCCTTTTTGTCCTGGTCCTTCTTGTCCTGGTCCTTCTTGCTGTGGTGGTGTTCTTTGTCGCCTGATGTGACCGCGCCGGCCAGTTGCGCGGTTCCCAGCACTCCGATGATCAGCACAGTCGCTGCAGCCACAATTTTGAACGCCTTGCGTCGGCTGCCTTCCGCGCTCTCGTCCCGATCTGTGTTCCATGCTGACAATGGACTTTGCGGCACTGCGTCGCTCCTTTCGATATGTGCTGTTGGAATCCGACCTTGGGCTCGCAACGACCTGTTCGCCACGAAACCACGGCATTCCTGATGACGGGTCCAGTCCTTTCCGGTTACCGAACTCAGGATTGCCATTCCGTGGACATCGGCCCTCGGCTTCGCTTCCTCACTGCCGACGCCAACTGACGCTCACTGCTGCAGAAGGAGGCAGAACGTGATTCTTACCCAGCCAGACGCACCGTTTTGACGAATCGTTCAACTTGCACAACACTACTACCTTGCGCCATATTACCGACCGGTAGGGTAATTACCTTCGCCATCCACTTTCGAGGGCGAGCAGCGCGCGCTTGCGGTCAAGTCCGGCCGCAAAGCCGGTGAGTGAGCCATCGGAGCCGATCACCCGGTGGCAGGGGCGGATCACCAGCAGCGGATTGGCTCCCACCGCGCCACCGACCGCGCGCACCGCGCCCTGCACCCCGGCGGCTTCGGACAACTCGCGGTAGGTGACTGTGGAGCCGTACGGGATGACGTCGAGCGCCGCCCACACGCGCCGCCTGAAGTCGGTGCCGTGGGGGGCGAGCAGCAGATCGAACTCCCGCAGCTCGCCGGCGAAGTAAGCCTTGAGCTGGCGCTCCGCCTCCGCGAACGCGGTCGGGTCATGCCGCCATTGCGAACGTACGGTCACGGCGCCGCGCTGGTCCGCAACGGTCACGCTGGTCAGCGCGACGTGGCCGTCCGCCGTCTCCTCCCCGGTGAGGGTGAGGGTGCCCAGGGGGCTGTCGGCGGTCGTGTAGAGGGTCATGGGCATGATCTACTTCCATTGGGTGTGCTGGCCTTGAGGTCGGTCGCGTGGTCCACGGTCCACAGATGATGAAGGGCGTACGAGCGCCAGGGACGCCACGCCTCAGCCATCTTCGTGAGCGACGCACGCGAGTAAGCGGAGTGGCCGGCCGACCGTGACATCAGCCGCTGGCGCGGCGGGCGAGGCCGTCCGCGAAGCGCGCGAGCGGGCGAAGAAGCGAGCGGATGGGGATGGGCGAACTCGGTCTTCGAGCCGCTGCGGCTGCCATGGCTGCCCTGGACGCCGAGGGCGGCAAGCCCCCGCCGAACGCCGACATCCGTTGGCAGGAAGACATCGGGATCGCCGAGGGCGCGCATCCGGATGTATCCAGTGGTCCAAGGGCCGATGCCGGGCAGGTCGAGCAGCCGCTCGGCGGCATCGTCGCGGTCGGCGCCCGGGTCGAGGCACAGTGCGCCGCTTGCCACCACCTCGGCGAGGACGCGCAAGGTGCGCCGTCGGGCGTCGGGCATGCCGAGTTCGGTGAAATCCGCCGCGGCGAGCTTGTCGGCAGCCGGGAAGAGGTGGGTGGGTCCGCCGTCCGGCTCGCCTGGCAGCCGGTCACCGTAGGCGGCGACGAGCGTACCGAGCATGGTACGTGCGCCGGCCACGGTGATCTGCTGGCCGATGACGGCCCGGATGCCGAGCTCGAACGAGTCGGCGGCGCCCGGTGAGCGCAGGCCGGGACGATCCGCCACGGCGGGGGCGAGTACGGGGTCGCAGGCGAGTAGTTCGCTGATGGCGTCCGGGTCCGCGTCCAGATCGAAAAGGTGGCGGATGCGCTGGACGGCAGTGGTCAGATCGCGCAGGTCGGTGAGACGTAGCCGGCAGTTGAGCCAGCCGCCTCCGGCTGTGCCGTGTCCCGGTACCTCGTCGACTTCGGCCGTTCCGGCGCCATACGGCAATCGCAACGTGCGGCGGTACGTCCGGGCGCCGGGTGCACCGGTGGTCTCCTCGATGCCGAGGATGGCGCGGCGGGCAAGGAAGTCGAAGATACTGTCTGCCTGATACGCACCGCGGTAGGCGAGCCGCAGCGGCACGGTCGTGGTACGGCTGCCAGGCACGGAGATCGTCCGGACAGGGCCATGGGCGGCCTGGCGCAGCTGAGTCGGAGTGCGGGCATAAATCTCGCGGATCGAGTCGTTGAACTGCCGCACACTGGCGAATCCCGCGGCGAACGCGACCTGGGTGACCGGGAGTTCGGTGGTCTGCAGCAGAATGCGCGCGGCATGGGCACGTTGTGCGCGGGCGAGCGCGACGGGTCCGGCACCGAGCTCTGCGGTGAGCTGTCGGTGCACCTGCCGTTCGCTGTAGCCGAGCCGCTTGGCGAGCCCGGTGACGCCGTCGCGGTCGACGACACCGTCACGAATCAGCCGCATCGCCCGGCCGACGAGATCGGCGCGGATGTCCCACTCGGGCGAGCCGGGCACGGCGTCAGGGCGGCAGCGGCGACAAGCGCGATAGCCGGCAGCCTGGGCGGCAGCTGCGGTGGGGTAGAAGGTGACGTTCTGGCGCTTGGGGGTCACAGCCGGGCAACTGGGGCGGCAGTAGATCCCGGTGGTCTTGACCGCCGTGAAGAAGACACCGTCGAAGCGTGCATCGCGGCTGCGCACGGCCTGGTATGCGGTCTCTTCGTCGATCACGTCTTCCAGTCTGCGCCGTGACAGGGCCCATGGCTGGCGGAAATCGGACACCATCATGAGTGAGAGTTAACACATGTACCGTCAGGCATGGTCGTTGAAGTCCGTTACCTGGTATTCGATGTATGCGGTTCCGCCCGCGCGAAGGGCCGCGTCCACCACTTGGAGACGGTCGAAGAACCACGGGGCGAGGAGGGTGTCCCAGTCCCTGTTCGGCGGGCGGGAAACCTCGAGGCGCCTCGCTTTGGAGGACGTTTGCGATGACTCTGCGTACCCTGACGACATATCCTCGGCGCAACCCCCTTACTGCGGGATATCTCGTCCTCCTGGTGCTCACCCACCTTTGGCTGCTACTGGTATCTCCGGCCATGGCCCGCACTGTGTTGCTCGCGGTCAGTACCAATGTGGACAATCTCGCGCACGAGCCGGTCGGTCCGCTGCTGGGCAGCGCCCTGTTCTTCGATGGAACTCTCACCCGGATCAATTCGCTCTTGTTCATTGGCACATTGATCACGCTCGGCCTCGGCATTGCCCAGTGCCTGGCCTGGCTCGAACGGCGCTGGGGAGCGCGGCGCGCTTTCGCGCTCTTCCTGCTCGGCCATGTCGGAGCCACGCTGCTCACTGCCGTGATAATCGAGGCCGCCCTCGCGCACGGGTGGTATCCGCAGTCCGTCCGGCAGTCACTGGACTTCGGCATCAGCTACGGGGCACAGGCCGTGCTCGCGGCCACCACTTTCCTGTTGCCGAAACGGGTCCGCCCGTGGTGGGCCGTGTTCGTTGTCGCCTGGCCGCTCGGCGGCGCCGAGTGGAGCGGCCCACTGCCGGACTTCACGACCGTCGGACACCTGATCGCTACAGCTCTCGGCTTCGCCACCGGGGCAGCCTGGCTTTCCCGGAGATCGGAATGAGGCAGTCTCGTCAGGCTCAATGAATGCGCGCACTCCTCCGCGCGGCCTCTTATTCGCCTTATTCGCCCTTGCCCTTGCCGTTGCCGTTGCCCTTGCCGCCCGGCTTTTCCTGCTGTTCCTTCTCCGCGCGGCGTGCCTGTTCGCGGGCGATGGCCTCGGCCGTCGCCTGCTCGGAGGCCCTGGCCTTGCGCTCACGGGCTGCCGAGGTCCCCAGGGACGGCCAGATGTGGTCAATGGCCGCGTTGACCGCCGCTCCGACGAGGACCGCGAACGCGGACACGCACAGCCACAGCAGCACGGCGACAGGTGCCGCGAGTGACCCGTAGATCGTCGGGCCCTCGATCGCACGAACGAGGTAAACCCGCAGGACAAAGCTGCCGAGCACCCACATCAACAGCGCGACGAGTGCGCCGGGCACATCCTCGGACCACGGTGAGCGCACCGGCACCGACACGTGGTACAGCGTAGTGAGGAAGACGATCGACAGCACGATGACTACCGGCCAGTACAACACCCGCACCACCCCCGCAATCTGCGGCAGCAGGCTTACCACCGCCCCGGGCCCAGCCACCATCAGCGGCAGCACGACCGCCCCCACAATCAGCGCGACGATGTAGAGCCCGAAGGAAAGCAGCCGAGTCCGCACGATCCCGCGGTGGCCTTCGAGGCCGTACATGATCGTGATGGTGTCGACGAAGACGTTCACGGCACGCGAGCCCGACCACAGGGCGATCACAAAGCCCAGCGAAATCACATCCGGGCGCCCACCGCGGAAGACGTCGTTGACCAGCGGGCGCACCAGCTGGTTGACGCCGTTGTCGGAGAGCACCGTCCCGGAAGCGGTAAGGATGTTCCGCCGGATGTGGTCAATGGTGTGCGCGCCTATGACGCTGTCGAGGTAGCCCAGGGCGCCCACCAGGCCTAGGAGCAGCGGCGGCAGCGAGAAGAGGACGAAGAACGCGGCTTCTGCGGCGAGGCCGGTGACCCGGTGCTCCATGCAGGAACGGAAGGTATCCTTCAGGAGCAGCCACGCCACCTTGCGCTTGGAGACGTTCCGGTACAGGACGCGCGCTCTGTACCACCGTCCCCGTGTCGGCGTCGGCGGTGGTGTTCCCTCTGCTCCTTGCACCTGCATACCGTAGCTGCCGTGGCTGCCGCACACGCTGGATCTTGCCGCGATCGTGGACCGGGCACGTCCGGTGACTGACAGCCATCAGGTGACTGACGACCATCAACGGTAGCCGGAGCGGGTGGTGCCGCGCCGACTCGGCACCACCCTTACTGCCCACCGGATACTGGTGCGACAAGTTGTCACACTGGGTCAGGATGAGCTCAGTCAGCAAACGTTGCAGAGGGTTGCGAAGTCGTGGACCATCCAACCGTGACCCACCACCTGTTCGACCGGGCGGCGCTGGCGCGGATGCACGAAGCCGCCCTGACCAGCCGCCGACTTGCCGCTCGTCCTCACCCATTGATCCTCGAATCGTGGAAGCGGATGGTGATCCAGGGGATGGACCCCGACCGCAACCGCCACCTTGGGCTGCTGCCACGCGACGAGGTCGACAAGCGCCGGGAAAGCTCCGGGCTCGGCGAGGTACTGCCTGCCTTCCGGGAGGGCCTCGCGGCGGTCGCCGAAAACGACTGGCACCTGATGGTGGTGACCGACGCCGACGGCCGGGTGCTGTGGCGATCAGGCAGCCACGCCGGACAGCGCACCGCGGACCGTTTCGGTCTGCAGGAAGGCTCATGCTTGACCGAGGAGGTGGCCGGCACCAACGCCGTCGGTACTTCGCTCCTCGCGCGCCGCCCGATACAGGTGACGTCGGCCGAGCACTACGTACGGATGTTCCACTCCTGGTTTTGCACCTCCGCCCCCGTGCACGATCCACGGGACGGGCGGCTGCTCGGCGCGGTGGACGTCACCGGCCCGGCCGACAAGGTGCATCCGGCGACGCTCGCGCTGGTCTCCGCGGTGGCACGGGTCGCCGAGGGCGAACTGCGCTCCCGTCACCTGGAGTCGGTAGAACGACTCCGCTCGGCGGCGGCACCGCTACTGGCGAGGATCGGCGGAAAGGCCATCGCCGTCGACCACTACGGCTGGACGGCAGGGGTCATCGGGATATCCCCGACGGACAGGGTGGCGCTGCCCGACTCGCCGCAGACCGGCAATGCCTGGCTGCCGGCGCTGGGCCTGTGCTCCTTGGAGCCTTTGCCGGGTGGCTGGCTGGTGCGTATCCACTCGCAGGAGACACCGCGGGCTCCGAGCCGGGTCGTCCTCGACCTGAGGCGGCCCCGCACCTGGTCGGTTTCGGTCGACGGCGCGGCGGGCAGCTGGGCGCAGCACCTTTCCCCCCGCCACACGGAGCTGCTGTTCGTGCTCGCCGTGCACCGCGAGGGCCGCACTGCGGCGCAACTCGCCGCCGACCTGTTCGGCGAGCCGACCCGCACCGTGACGATACGGGCCGAATTCTCCCGACTGCGGCGCCAGTTGGCTGGTGTACTCGCCCACCGCCCTTACCGCTTCACCGACGAGGTCGACGTACAACTGCTGCGCCCGGCCAATCCCTTGGAGTTGCTGCCGTTCTCCACAGCGCCTGCCGTCCTCGCCGCCCGCGAGGCGGGGCAGGTGTCTTGACAGCACTCGGAAGGCATAGGGCATATTGGCTTGTTCGCCACTCCGCTCTTGTTGCTCTGATCATCAAGCCAGGGCGGTGTTCGTGGTCAGACGCCAGTGCGCGAACATGCAGGGCTTGCGGCAGCTACGCCTTGCCGAAGGCCCGGCGGCGGATCAGGTAGACGCCGGTGGCCGCTACCGCGGCGGCGAAGGCGGTGGCGCCGAGGGCGGTCTCGGTGGAACCCATGGATCGCCTGGCGACGCTGAGGTCGGCCTTGACGCCCTTGGGGGGCATGGCGGGCAGGCCCGACCTTGCGGGGGTGCTCGACGAAGCGCCCGCATCCGTGGCCGCGCCCGTCGCCGCGACGACGGTGAACCGGCCGCCGGTGACAGTCTTGCCGCCGCAGGTCGCGGTGGTGTGGTACGTGCCGGGCTTGACCGCGGGGAAGATCTGCGGGGTCGCGTAGGAAGCGCCCAAGGTGGCCATGCCCTTGAGCGGGGTGCGCGGGAATGCCTGGGACTCGACGATTGCGTCGTACGCCTTGCCAGTGCCGCGGCAGGTGGTGCCGTCGACAGTGACAGTGAGCATCCCGCCCTGTTTCACCGACGCCGGCATCACGATGATGTTGCTCGGGCCCGTGTTGCTCATGTCGTCCGCCACGCCGAGTGGGGCAGCGACGCCGAGCAGCGTGCCCACGCCCGCGAGCGCGGCAGCAGCGAAAGTGCGGGAGACATGCATGCTGAACCTCCTCGGGGGCGTGGCCTGGCCCGACCCTCACCCTGCCGTGGGGGCCTCGCATCCAGTGGCGGCACGCGGGTGAAAGGAGGCGGCAGGGTTCGTATGGCGTACCGGCACGTCGAAGCGGAGCGGGCACGCGAGGGGGCTTTGGTGTGCTCGCGCCCGCCCACGCCCGTGCCCGCTGGCGTCCACTGGCCGCACCCGCCCGTGCCCGCTGGCGTCCACTGGCCGCACCCGCCCGCGCCCGCGCCCGCGTCCACTGGCCGCACCCGGTGGTGACGCACAACACAACGTCTCACCATAAGAAATGATCACGCTCATATTGTGGATAATGGTGGACTCGTGCGAGAGGGCCGTGCCACGCTGCCGTCATGTCTCGCGTTGGCATCGCCTTGGTAGGTCGGCTGCATGTCGACCTCGGCCGCATGTCCAGCGCCATCTGTCCGGTGAGCTGACCGCCCAGTACCGTAGCCCGGTATCCCTAACCCTTCACGTGTTTCCCCTCGTGACGGACGCGCGGGTTCCCACTGCGCAGCCTTCGCCGGTCAGGGATGCCACGCCACGCATCCGCTTTTGAGTCTGCTTGATTGGACCGCAACGCCATGGTCACCACCCCCGACACCTCCGAGGCTGCTCCGCAACGCCGCAAGGCCCACCGCCACCGCGGCGAGGGCCAGTGGGCCGTCGGTCATTTCACGCCGCTCAACGGCAATGAACAGTTCAAGAAGGACGACGACGGTCTCAATGTGCGGACACGCATTGAGACAATTTATGCTCACCGCGGCTTCGACGCGATCGACCCGGCCGACCTGCGTGGCCGTATGCGCTGGTGGGGTCTGTACACCCAGCGCAAACCCGGCATCGACGGTGGCAAGACCGCTGTTCTCGAGCCGGAGGAGCTCGACGACAAGTATTTCATGATGCGGGTGCGCATCGACGGCGGACGCCTCACTGCAGCCCAGTTGCGCACCATCGGCGAGATCTCCCAGAGCTATGCGCGCGGCACCGCCGATATCACCGACCGTCAGAACATCCAACTGCACTGGGTTCGGATCGAGGACGTGCCCGCGATCTGGGAGAAGCTGGAGGCAGTCGGCCTGTCCACCACTGAGGCGTGCGGCGACTGCCCGCGTGTGGTGATCGGCTCGCCGGTTGCCGGGATCGCCGCGAACGAGATCATCGACGGCACGCCCGCGATCGAGGAGATCCACGACCGCTTCATCGGCAGCAAGGAATTCTCCAATCTGCCACGGAAGTTCAAGACTGCTATCTCCGGCTCACCAGTCCAGGACGTCGTCCACGAGATCAACGACGTCGCCTTCATCGGCGTCGTCCATCCCGAGTACGGGCCCGGCTTCGATCTGTGGGTCGGCGGCGGTCTGTCCACCAACCCCCGGTTCGCCGAGCGTCTCGGCGCCTGGGTGCCGCTCGGCGAGGTGGCCGACGTATGGGCCGGTGTGGTCGGTATCTTCCGCGACTACGGCTACCGGCGGCTGCGGACCCGCGCCCGGCTGAAGTTCCTGCTGGCCGACTGGGGTACGGAGAAGTTCCGCCAAGTGCTGGAGGACGAGTACGTGGGGCGCAAGCTCGTCGACGGCCCTGCGCCCGAGGAGCCGCGCTCACGCCGGCGCGACCATGTCGGCGTCCATGCGCAGCGCGACGGGCGGTACTACATAGGATTCGCGCCGCGCGTCGGGCGGGTGGACGGCGCCGCCCTCACCAAGATCGCGGAGCTCGCCGCAGAGCACGGCTCGGACCGTTTGCGGACCACCGTCGAACAAAAGATGATCATTCTCGACGTCGAGCAGGATCGCGTCGAATCCTTGGTCAGCGGGCTCGAAGCGCTCGGCTTCCAGGTGAACCCCTCGCCGTTCCGGCGGGGCACCATGGCCTGCACCGGCATCGAGTACTGCAAGCTCGCCATCGTCGAGACCAAAGCGCGCGGCACGGGGCTCATCGAGGAGTTGGAGCGGCGCCTGCCGGAATTCGACGAGCCGATCACCATCAACCTCAACGGCTGCCCCAACGCCTGTGCCCGCATCCAGACCGCAGATATCGGCCTCAAGGGCCAGTTGGTGATGAACGCCGACGGTGAACAGGTCGAGGGATTCCAGGTGCACCTGGGCGGCAGCCTCGGCCTCGAACCCGGATTCGGTCGCAAGGTGCGCGGTTTGAAAGTCACTGCCGCTGAACTCCCCGACTACATCGAGCGGGTACTCCGCCGCTACCAGGTCGAGCGCAAGGACGGCGAGCGGTTCGCGACGTGGGCTGCGCGCGCTTCCGAGGAGGCTTTGTCGTGAGTGAACGTGCTGCGCCGTTCTACTGCCCGTATTGCGGCGACGAGGACCTGCGGCCTTCTGAGGAAGGCCATGGGGTGTGGGAATGCAGGTCGTGCAATCGGGCCTTCCGGCTCTCGTTCGTCGGGCTGCTGGCCAAGGGCCTGCGACACGGTACGGACGCATACGGCACGGACACATACGGCACGGATGAAGGGGGCACATGATGACCGCCGCCGCCTCCCGCGCGGAGGACCAACTGCGGGCACTGGCCGAGCAGGCGGGCCGCACGTTGGAGGGCGCCGACGCGCTCGACATCCTCCGTTGGGCCGTCGAAACCTTCGGGCCGCGCTTGTGCGTCACTTCCTCGATGGAGGACGCCCTCGTGGCGCACCTCGCCTCGCGCGTCTTCCCCGGCGTCGACGTGGTGTTTCTCGACACCGGCTACCACTTCCCGGAAACCATCGGCACCCGCGACGCCGTGGCCGCGGTGATGGACGTCAATGTCATCACGCTGACGCCACGCCAGACGGTGGCCGAACAGGACACCGAGTACGGCGAGAAGCTGCACGACCGCGATCCGGATCTATGCTGCGCACTGCGCAAGATCAGGCCTCTTGAGGAAGGGCTGCGCGGCTATCAAGCATGGGTGACGGGCCTGCGTCGGGACGAGTCCCCCACTCGCATCGGCACGCCAGTCGTCGGCTGGGATGCCGCACGCCGCAAGGTCAAAGTCGCGCCCATCGCCCGCTGGACGCAAGCCGATGTGGACGCGTACATCGCCAAACACGGAGTACTGACCAACCCTCTGCTGGCGGACGGCTACGCCTCCATCGGCTGCGCGCCGTGCACCCGACGAGTGCTCGAAGGCGAGGACGCACGGGCCGGCCGCTGGGCGGGCCGGGCCAAAACCGAGTGTGGGCTGCACCGATGAGGGATGCGACACAGCAGGAGCAAGCACAGGAGCGAGCAATGGGCGTGACAGACCAGGGAGCCACGATCTGGCTCACGGGTCTGCCGAGCGCGGGCAAGACCACCCTCGCCTACGCGCTGGCGGAACGGCTACGTGTCGAAGGGCATCGGGTGGAGGTGCTCGACGGGGATGAGATCCGCGAGTTCCTCTGTGCGGGGCTGGGTTTCACCGCCGAGGACCGGCATACCAATGTGCAGCGGATCGGTTTTGTGGCCGAGTTGCTGGCGTCGAACGGCGTCAAGGCTCTGGTGCCGGTGATCGCTCCGTACGAGCGCAGCCGTGAGGCGGTGCGCAAGCGCCATGAGGCGGCGGGCACCACGTATGTGGAAGTGCATGTGGCCACGCCGGTCGAGGTGTGCTCAGTACGGGATGTCAAGGGCCTGTATGCGAAGCAGGCGGCGGGTGAGATCTCAGGTCTTACCGGTGTCGACGACCCGTATGAGGCCCCGGCCGCTCCGGAGTTGCGGATCGAGGCGCATACGCAAAGCGTGGACCAATCCGTCGCGGCGCTGCGCGCGCTGCTCGGCGAGAGGGGCCTGCTGTGAGTGACGACAATCCGTATGCACTGTCGCACTTGGACACGTTGGAATCCGAGGGTGTGCATATCTTCCGTGAGGTGGCAGGGGAGTTCGAGCGGCCGGTGATCTTGTTCTCCGGTGGCAAGGACTCGATTGTGATGCTGCATCTGGCGCTGAAGGCGTTCGCGCCGGCGCCGGTGCCGTTCGGGCTGCTGCATGTGGACACCGGTCACAACTTCCCCGAAGTGCTCGCCTATCGCGACCGTACAGTCACCCAGCACGGGCTGCAATTGCATGTGGCCGGCGTGCAGGAGTACATCGACGACGGCAGGTTGCGCGAGCGTCCGGACGGGACCCGCAACCCGCTGCAGACTGTGCCGCTGCTGGATGCGATCAACGCCGGCCGCTACGACGCCGTGTTCGGCGGCGGGCGGCGCGATGAGGAGAAGGCACGGGCCAAGGAGCGGGTCTTCTCGCTGCGGGACGAGTTCGGGTCGTGGGATCCGCGCCGCCAGCGGCCGGAGTTGTGGCAGCTGTACAACGGTCGTCACGCACCGGGCGGGCATGTGCGGGTTTTCCCGCTGTCGAACTGGACCGAGCTGGATGTGTGGCAGTACATCGCCCGAGAGAAGATCGAACTGCCCGAGATCTACTACGCCCACGAGCGCGAGGTGTTCTTTCGGGACGGCATGTGGCTGACCGCCGGTGAGTGGGGCGGCCCGAAAGACGGCGAGACCGTCGAGTCGCGGAGGGTGCGCTACCGCACGGTGGGGGACATGTCCTGCACAGGTGCGGTGGATTCCGACGCCACAACGATCGAGCAGGTGATCGCTGAGATCGCCGCTTCCCGGCTCACCGAACGGGGAGCGACTCGCGCCGACGACAAGCTGTCCGAGGCGGCGATGGAAGACCGCAAGCGCGAAGGGTACTTCTGATGACTGCCACCGTTGACACCTCGGCGACCTCGCTGCTGCGCTTTGCCACCGCAGGCTCTGTCGACGACGGCAAGTCCACGCTGGTCGGCCGCCTGCTGCACGACTCCAAATCGGTGTTCGCCGACCAGTGGGAAGCCGTTGAGCACGCCTCCCGCCGCCGCGGCCAGGACGCCCCCGACCTCGCGCTGCTCACGGACGGGCTGCGTGCGGAGCGGGAGCAGGGCATTACCATCGATGTCGCCTACCGCTACTTCGCAACTCCCAGACGACGGTTCATCCTCGCCGACACCCCCGGCCATGTGCAGTACACCCGCAACATGGTCACCGGCGCCTCCACCGCCGAACTGACCGTCGTCCTGGTCGATGCCCGCAACGGGATGGTCGAGCAGACCCGCCGCCACGCCGCCGTCGCTGCCCTGCTGCGCGTGCCGCATGTCGTCCTCGCGGTGAACAAGATGGACCTCGTCGACTACACCGAGGCGGTCTTCGCCTCCATAGCCGAGGAGTTCACCCATTACGCGACCGCGCTCGGGGTTCCGCAGATCACCGCGATACCCATCTCCGCGCTCGCCGGCGACAACGTTGTCACCGCCTCGGCGCACATGGACTGGTACGGCGGGCCCACTGTGCTGGAGCACCTGGAGACCGTGCCGGTGGGCACCGAACAGGCCGATGCTCCGGCCCGCTTCCCGGTCCAGTACGTCATACGCCCGCAAACCCCGGAGCATCACGACTACCGCGGCTATGCCGGGCAGATCGCCTCTGGTCTGCTCCGCGTCGGCCAGCCCGTCACCATCTTGCCCTCCGGGCAGATGAGCACCATCACCTCCATCGATGCTCTCGGCGAACCAGTTGATGTGGCCTGGGCCCCGCAGTCGGTGACCCTTACTCTCGCCGACGACCTCGACGTCTCCCGCGGTGACCTGATCGCCCCCCTCACCGGTGCACCCACCCCGACCCAGGACATCACCGCCACCCTCTGCCATCTGCACGAACGCCCCCTGCGCATCGGTGAACGCGTGCTGCTCAGACATGGCACCCGGACTGTCAAGTCGATCGTCAAGGATCTGCCGGGCCGTATCGACGTCACCTCTTTCGACCGCGGCACCGGCCTCACCCGCGTCGACAACCCCGGGGAACTGGCCGTCAACGACATCGGCTTCGTGGTGCTGCGCACCGCTCAGCCGCTGCCCATCGACGCCTACACCGACTCCCGCCGCACCGGCGCGTTCATCCTCATCGATCCTGCCGACGGCCAGACCCTTACCGCCGGCATGGCAGGCGAAGCTTTTCCCCTCACCACCTCAGCACCCCCTGAGGCCGACGATGAGGGGTGGGACTTTTGATGGCCAGGGAAGCATTCTCCACCTTCGCGAAGGAGGGTGGCCGCGTCGGCAGTGGCAGCCGGGGCAGCGGCCAGGGTGGAGTGACGCGATGTGCGCAGTGTGTGCGGTGTGCGCGATAACTGCCGCCCCGCAATCGCAGGCAAACAGGCAAACCGTACCGCCAATGCCCTTCCCGCAATGCCCTTCCCACGACCCGGCTGCGCCATAGCGCGAGATCCCGGGCCTGCGCAAAGGAACCCCTCCTGTGAAAGCCGATCGCACCCCCGCCCGACCAGCGCGACCAGCACGACCGGCACGGCCCGCCCGTCGCCCGTTCCGCCTCATCGCGGCCGTTGCCGCCCTTCCGCTGCTGCTCACCTCTCTCGCCGCCTGCAGCTACGGTTCCCAGGCGTCAAAGGACCACACCGCAGGATCGGTGACCGCCGCCGGTAAGAAGCTCTCCACCGGCACAGTCACGATCGGCTACTTCGCCAATGTCACGCACGCCACCGCTTTGGTCGGCGTCGGACAGGGCCTGTTCCAAAAGACGCTGGGCGGTACCCAGCTCAAGACGCAGGTGTTCAACGCGGGCCCGTCGGAGATCGAGGCTCTCAACGCGGGCGCCATCGACATCGGCTGGATCGGCCCCTCCCCCGCCATCAACGGCTACGTCAAGTCGCACGGCAAGGACCTGAAGATCATCTCGGGCGCGACCTCCGGCGGCGCCTCGCTCGTCGTCAACCCCAATAAAATCAAGAGCGTCAGTGATCTGAAGGGCAAGACGATCGCCACCCCGCAGCTGGGCAACACCCAGGACGTGGCGCTGCTCAACTACCTTGCGAGCAACGGCTACAAGGAGGACCCGCAGACCGGCAAGGGCGATGTCACCGTCACCCGGATCGACAACAAGACCACGGTGACCGCCTTCCAGCAGGGACAGATCGACGGCGCCTGGGTACCGCAGCCGACCGCCTCCCAATTGGTCGCCGCCGGTGCCAAGACTTTTGTGAACGAGAAGTCGCTGTGGCCGGGCGGGCAGTTCGTCACCACCAACGTCGTTGTCTCGCAGTCCTTCCTTGCCGCGCACCCGGATGTCGTCGAGGCCGTACTACGCGGCTCGGTGCAAACCAACGCCTGGATCAAGGCTGATCCGGCGGCAGCCAAGCACGCAATCAACGCGCAGTTGCAGGCGCTGTCCGGCAAGCCGTTGCCGGACAAGGTCCTCGATGCGGCCTTCGCCGACATCACAGTCACCGACGACCCGCTCGCCTCCACTCTGCAGCAGGAAGCCGCTCACGGGGTGGCCGCAGGGTTGCTCAAGCAGCCCGTTCTGAAGGGCATCTACGACCTCATCCCACTCAACACCGTACTGACATCTGAAGGAAAGCCACAGGTCTCCGACGCCGGCCTCGGCAGCGTGGGCCAGTAGCCCGCACCACGATTCCCAGGAGGCGACCCCATGACCACGACGATCAGCGAAACGTCGGCCCGGACCAGGACGGAAGTCCCCTACGTCGCCCGGATCGAGCACATCTCGAAGGCTTTCGGCCGGCCAGGGGCGGCCCAGCAGGTCCTCGACGACATCAGCCTCGATGTGGCACCCGGTGAATTCGTCTGCCTCCTGGGAGCCTCAGGCTGCGGCAAGTCGACACTGCTGAGCCTTGTCGCCGGGCTCGACCAGCCGTCCGCCGGATCCATCGAGACCCCCGGCGGACGACCCGCGCTGATGTTTCAGGAGCACGCCTTGTTCCCGTGGCTGACCGCAGGCAGGAACATCGAACTGGCGCTGCGGATGCGCGGCGTGGCGCGTGGTGAGCGTCGTGAGCACGCCGAACAGCTGCTGGAGCTGGTACGGCTGAAGGGCGCCTACGGCAAGCGGGTGCACGAACTGTCCGGCGGCATGCGCCAGCGTGTGGCGATGGCCCGGGCACTGGCCCAGGACAGCAACCTGCTGCTGATGGACGAGCCGTTCGCCGCGCTGGACGCCATCACCCGCGACGTGCTGCACGAAGAACTCACCCGCGTCTGGGAGTCGACGGGCGTCTCCGTCCTGTTCGTCACCCACAATGTGCGCGAAGCCGCACGACTGGCCCAGCGGGTGGTGTTGCTCTCCTCCCGTCCCGGGCGCATCGCCCGCGAATGGCAAGTCCGCATCCCGCACCCGCGCCGTATCGAGGACGCCGCCGTCGCCGACCTGTCCGTGGAAATCACCGAAGAGCTCCGGAGGGAGATCCGCCGCCATGGCCAGCACTGAGACAAGGCCGAAGACCAAGCAACCGGGCCTTCAACCGGATATCCCACCAGATATCCCACCAAACATCCCACCGAACACCCCACCGGATCTCGCCGGGCTCGAAGCGGGCTTGGACGCGCTGGAGACCCGTACAGCTGCGAAAGTGCCCGTCGGGCAGATCCTGCGCGAGAAGGCGCTACCGCCCCTCCTCGCCATCGTGCTGGTATTCGCCGCCTGGCAGCTGGCCTACCACTTCCAACTCAAACCGCACTACCTGCTGCCCAGCCCCGGCGATGTCCTCGGCTCGCTCCACCAGGAGTGGTTGCAGGGCACCTTGTTCGGATACATCTGGACCAGCATCTCGCGCGGTGCGCTCGGCTTCCTCGCCTCCGTCACCATCGGCACACCGCTCGGCCTGCTCGTCGCCCGTATCCCCGCCGTCCGCGCGGCGATCGGCCCGATCCTGTCCGGGCTGCAGTCCATGCCCTCGGTCGCCTGGGTGCCCGCCGCCATCATCTGGTTCGGCCTCAACGACTCCACCATCTATGCCGTGGTGCTCCTCGGCGCCGTACCATCCATCGCCAACGGCCTGGTGGCCGGCATCGACCAGGTGCCACCGCTCTTCCTACGCGCCGGCCACACCATCGGTGCCACCGGCCTGCGCGGTGTGCGGCACATCCTGCTGCCGGCCGCACTCCCCGGCTACCTCGCCGGACTCAAGCAGGGCTGGGCGTTCGCCTGGCGTTCCCTGATGGCCGCCGAGATCATCGCCACTTCCCCCGCGCTCGGCACCGGCCTCGGACAGCTCCTGGAAAACGCCCGCACCAACTCCGACATGCCCGGTGTCCTCGCCGCCATCCTCCTCATCCTCGTCGTCGGCATCGGCATCGAACTACTTGTCTTCAAACCGGCCGAACGGCGCGTGCTGCGCAGCCGCGGACTGCTCACGGAAAGCCGTTGATATTTGACTCTTTAACAAGGTCCCTATCGACAATTACATTCACGAATACCCCCGCTCGGACTCGGTGAGCGGAAAGATCTTGCCCGGCATGTTGGAGTCGCCCACGAGCCAGCTACCCTTCTCCGGAACGTCAAGAACCTCCAGGAAATCACCGGACCTGCCCCCAGAACGATTCACGAGCCGTCCCACCCACGAACAAGAGCCCCGCCCAAAACAGTCGGGCGGGGCTCCATGCAACCGCTCAGACGAAATCGCCCCCCTTTACACCCGCTACAAACAATGACCACGCTGCAGCAGCGAAGACCAAGGCGGGACCGGACGGGAGCTTGCTGTCACGGACTGGGATCATTTCTGACTCCACGTAGGTGCGGGAGAACTCGACGCATTGGCCACCGTTGCCGCCACTGTAACTACTTTTCTCCCAATCCGCACGGGAAAGGTCAGGGATGGTGCTCATAGGGCGTATTCCTCCATTATCTTTTTGATTATAGCCAGTGAATCGTCCGGAGACAGCGCCACGGCGCGAAGCCGGTCAAAGGTGGCTTGCGCCTCGCTTACAGCCGCTTCTGAGTCTGCGACATGCCCACGATACTGCGTCTCTGAATACAGCACGACAGACCCGTCTGCCCGCTCCAACAGCGTAAACGGGAGATGTGCCGGAGGCGCACCAGCATTGAACGTAAGAACCTGAGCAGTTAGGTGCGGCGATTCGGCGGCGCGCACAATGTGATAAAGCTGCTCGCACATCACCTGTGGACCGCCGACAACTGTTCGCAGGCAAGCCTCATGCAAGACCACCCACAGTAAAGGCGGTTTCTTTCGTTCCATTACTCGGCGTCTTCCCATGCGGGAGTCTACCATAGTTTCGATCTCGAACGATTCTTTACGCGGATTTACGGCACGAATGACCGCACTTGCATATTCCGGCGTCTGCAGCATCCCCATGAATAGCGTTGACGAGTAATCCAGGATTGCCTCCGCTTTCCGTTCAAGATCTACATACGGTTCAAACCATGACGGGTGATCCCCGTCCGCATTCGGGTGCAAGCGTTCGAACAGGCCATGTGTTCCGAATACGTGATCACATCCCCGAGCAAACTTCTCGCTCGGGGCTACCTTTCCGGCTTCAACCTTGCTGACGTACGAGACCGTGTAACCGGTCCCTTTCGCCAGCTGCGTCTGAGTGATCTTGCGCCCCTGGCGCACTTGTCTGACCTCAAACCCGAAGCGTTGAAGGGGATTCAAATGCTCGGACGGACTCTCGGTGTCCATGCTCCTGACCTCCCGTGATGTCGGTCCACGCTGGTCATGCGGCTAGCCCTTGTCTTGAATAGCGGCTGTTCAACCCTAACGCTACACCTACAACAGTGAGTTGATGGAGTGACAGAACACGACAGACCCCGGCGACCGTCCTACCGGCCCCGGGGCATGGCCCAACGCTGAGAAGGAGCATCAGGCATGCCCAACTATGCCCGCAGCTGGATCACATGGGCAAGGGAACTTGTCGCACCACGCACGCCAGGCCGCCACACCGCCGCCCACCTGCACAAACAGCAACACAATTCCGCCTCGCAGCACCACAGCACCGCCACACCCCCCGATGCCGTCC
>JAFAUH010000331.1 GCA_019243445.1 Streptomycetaceae bacterium
AAGTCCCGTCACCCGTCACCGACTTCCGCCAATGCGGTCGGCCGCCCCGTCTACACCGCGCATCCGGCACGGGCAAGTCGTGCCTTGTCCGGACCATCCGAGCTGCACCTCGCGGAAAGTCCTGCTGCTGTTCGCAACCACCGACTCGCCACCTGGGAGACAATGCCGTGAGCACCAGCCCACATCTCGGCGCCGACACCGCAGACGACCTTCAGCAGCCTGCGAAGTCGCTTGGCTGGAAGGATCGTTTGCGGCGGGCGCTCAACTTCGGGGCCCCTGGCGGAGCCAGTAGTACCCCGAGTCCGACTCGCGGCCGGCTTCGGGGAGCCTCCGCCCCAGGGGAGGCGGAGACGGCCCAGCGCGAGGGTGCGCCGGGCCAGAAGGCCGGGGCCGAGGGCGGCCCCGACCCGGAGGAGCTTCACGCCGTTCAGCGCGACATCCTCACTACCGTCCGTTCCAACGAGCCCACTGCTGATGGAGCCGAGCAGAGTCCCGAGCCGACGATCCGCCGCTTCACCGGCGACAAACGTGTCGAGCGCGTCGGCCCTTTGCGGTTCACGCCCGAGGAGCGCGTGCGCCTGCAGATCTCCGCCACCGCCCACGGCTATCGAGGCGAGTCCGGGTTCGCCGCCGATGTCACCCTCGCTTTCATCGACGGCCAGTTCTTCGTCGACCTGCCGCTGGCGGAAGAACGCCGGAAGACGCACATCTTCCGCGCACAACTCCTGCGTGCGCTGAACCGGATCGGTCACAACGTCAACCAGATCGCCCGCGCCCTCAACGGTGGCTATGAGCCGTCCGCCGACATCCGCCACACCCTCGACGAACTCCACCACCTGCTCGCCCAGATCGCCGAAGCCTTCCGCCAGCCCGCTGACCAGGAAGCCTGATAGTCCCGTGATCGCGTCCATCAAGAAGTCCGGCTCCAACACCCGCGGACTGCTCGCCTACCTCTATGGACCCGGCCGCCGTGACGAGCACCTCGATCCGCATATCGTGGCTGGCTTCGCCATGCTCGGCATGCCCGATCCCGGCCGCAACGAGAACGCCACCCTCACCGCACTCGCCCGCCACCTCGACGAACCAGTCAAGCTCCGCAACAGCGAACAGGGTAAGCCGCTCACCGACCACGTCTGGCACTGCCCCGTCCGCGCCGCACCCGAAGACCGCTACCTCTCTGACGCCGATTGGGGCGAGATCGCCGAGCGCATCGTCCAAGCGACCGGCATCGCACCCGAAGGCGACGATCTGGCCTGCCGATGGATCGCCGTGCGCCACGCAGACGACCACATCCACATCCTGGCCACCACCGTCCGCGAAGACGGCCGCCGCCCCAAGCTCCACGACAGCGGCAAACGCGCCGGCACCGAATGCCGCCAGATCGAAAAAGACTACGGCCTGCGCCAACTGAACCCCGGCGACGGCACCGCCACCAGGAGCCCCACCCAAGCCGAGATGCACAAGGTCGAACGCCTCGGCTGGCAGCAGACCAGCCACGAATGGCTCCAAGACCACATCCGCGCCGCCATCCCCCACGCCGCCACCATCGAAGAACTCCTCACCTACCTCGAAGCCGACGGCGTCCAGGTCAAGACCCGCCGCGGACCTTCCGGAGACCTCCTCGGCTACGCCGCCGGCCGACCCGGCGACCTCAACAACAACGACCAGCAGATCTACCACCCCGGCAGCAAGATCGCCCCCGACCTCTCCCTGCCCAAACTCCGCGCCCGCCTCGCCACCACCAATCCCGAAGAGCACCCCACCGCCCGCCGCAACCGGCCCACCACCCCCTGGCAACGCGCCACCGACACCCTCGACACCCTCACCACCCACCTCACCGAATCCGACGGCAGCGACGGCGACGCGCGAGCCCAGGCACAGATCACCGCCCTGAGCGAGGTGATCCAAGCCACCGCCCAGACCGCACCCGAGACCCTGCGTACCGAACTTCAAGCGGCAGCCCGGATGTTCGCCCGAGCCGAACGCTCCCGGATCCGCGCCGAGGACGCCGCAGCCGATGGCCTGCGCACCGCCGCCCGCGACATCGCATCCGCAGGCACCGGCAAAGACGGCAGTGCCCTCGCCGTACTGATCGACGCCCTCATTTGGGCTGTCATCCTCGCCGAACGCTGGCACCAAGCCCGCCACCATGCCCAGCAGGCCGCAGCCGCCCGCCAGTCCGTCCAGCACCTGCAGACCGCCTACGACCAGGCCGCCACTCAGCAGCTCGCCGAACTCACCCGCCGCCAACCCAAGCAGGAAAACCGCAACACGCTCGCAGCCGACGTCAAAGCCGCCGTCCCCGGCCACGCCTCCCGCATCCTCGCCGACTCCAACTGGCCCGCCCTCGCCACCGTCCTCGCCGACGCCGAAGCCCGCGGCCACAGCCCCCACCGACTCCTCCAGCAAGCCGCCGCACAACGCGAACTCGACACAGCCCGCCTCCCCGCCCGCGTACTCCTCACCCGCATCCAACACACCGCCCGCAACCCCGCACCCAACTCCCGCGCCGAAGCCGCCCGCCTGCGCTCCACCCGGCTCGGCACGCTGACGCAGCAGCGGATACCCGAGTCCACTGCGGCAACGACCACCGCACCCGTAGAGAGCAGCTGCCGTCATCGGTAAGCACCGGTCAGGACGTCCGCGCGAGGCCGATTGGGCTCCGCAGCCGAGGCGGCCCTGAGCGATACGGCGAGTAGGAAGAAGGCGCCCGACGATCAGTCATGACCGGCACTGCCTCTGAGAGACCTCGTCGGCATCCATGCAGCTTGAAGCTTGGCCCGCTACGAAGATTGTCCGTCTAAAAGTGGAGTGCCGTGGCGCTTGCTGTGCCATATTTTGGTCATGCGCACAGTCTTGAAGGGTGCGAGCATGCTCGCACTTCTCGTGTTGATCTCGATGGCGGCAGCTGAGGGCCTCGGGTTCGTCACGCGCCATGTGGGCCATCAACTCTTTCATGGCGTGAATCCGACGGTGTCTGCCGCCATCGTCGCGGCAATGTCGACTACCGTCGTAGCAATTGGCACGCTTGTCTTGGGGCGCTTCTTCGAGAAGCAGAAGGCCATCGAAACCCAGATCAGAGAAAAGAAGATACCGATCTACTCCCGCCTTGTTTCAGGGCTGTTCGGCCTTCTCAACGCCTCTGGTGACTCTGAGCGCCAGGCTGCTGCCACTGATCTCTTCCAAACGATCACACCAGAAATTATCGCATGGGCTTCGGATGAAGTCCTGGTGGCATGGTCGCGTTTCAAGCGTAAAGTTCCAACATTGCCACAGGAGGAGCAGGTCTTCCTGCTGGAGGAGCTACTTGCTGCCATTCGTAAAGATTTCGGGCACAAAGGTATCGCCGTTAAGAAGGGAGATCTCTTGGGGTTGTTCATAACTGACATCGATCAAGTGCTTGCCAATAGGCGTCGAAGTCCCAGCAGGCGAAATCAGGTATCGGTTCCATCAGTCTCGGAAGAGACGCCTCACACTTCCGCATGAGGAGGCGCGGATTCCCCTGCCCCGTGCCTTCGTCGGTATGCGTATACGGCACCACCACAAGCGCATCGGATCTTAGCGTTTGGAGAGCTCTCACCGGCAATTCGGCAGAGCCCCGGCTGGTTCATGGCGCGCCTGCGGCCTCTGCGGCGAGAAGCAGGGCCAACGGCCCGGCCGGGAGGAGGAAGCGCCCCCGCGACACGGCGTTGAGTGCATCCGCCATGGGCCACCACGTCAGCTTGAAGCCTTCCTCGCTGGGGGTGAGCTGCTGCGGGCCGCAGGTCAGCGAGGTCGCTTCGAAGAGGTATACGCGGGCTGCCGAGTCGAGTGTGATGGCGTATGAGCCGAGCGATCTCCACACATCGGCGGTGATACCGGCCTCTTCCAGGAGTTCTCGGCGGGCGCACTGCTCCGGCGTCTCGCCGTCTTCTCTGCGCCCGCCGGGGAGGAAGAGGTACTCACCGCCGTGCCGGGGGAAGTCGGCGCTCAGGATGGCCATGAGGCCGTCGCAGTCGCGGGCCACCACCACTGAGGCGTCGCGGATGGGCCCGCGCCTTTGGATGTCGTCGCTCATGCCACGCGAGCGTAGCGAGCATCAGCTCACCCAGGCGGCGAACGGCACGTTCATGACGACGGGATGGGCGATTCCTCGGCCGTGGAAGCCGTCATCACCGAACGCATCCCCGTGATCCGCGCACATGATGATCAACCACCGCTGCTTCTCCGTCAGCGTGCTGATCAGGCGGCCGAGATGGCTGTCCGCGTAGGCGAGAGCAGCGGTCTGGGACGCGAGGCTGTCGCGGCTGTCGTTGACGTAATGGCCGTGAGGGACATGCGTGGCTGAGACGTTGACGAACAGGTACAGCGGGCATTCCCTGTATCGCTCGGTGAGTTCGATGGCCTGGTCGACCTGGTGGCGGGTGGAGTCGATCTCGGGCGAGCAGAACTCGGGCCGCCAGTGGTCCTCGTCGAAGAGGTCGGGTAGCACCGAGCCGAGCGGAGTCTCGCGGGAGAAGTACGTCACTCCTCCGACGCACACGGTTCTATAGCCGTGCTGTCGGAGTCCCTGGAGGAGGTTGGGCGCGTCGAAGATGAACGTCTCCTTGGCCACCGTCTTGAACGCGGGCGGGCGGCACTCCCACAACCGCGGTGGCTGCTCTGGGCGCGGCACCTTGGGGAGGAAGCCGCTGAAGAAGGCCATGTGGGCGGGGAGTGTGAAGCTGCCGGGGGTGTGCCGACGCTCCCATCCGCCCTCGGGGAGCAGGCACTTCAGCCAGGGTGTGCGTCCGTCTTCAAGGGCGGTGCGGGCTACGTCGTAGCGGAGGGAGTCGAGGGTGACGAAGAGGATGCTCGTGCCGGTCTCAATGATCTCGGCGGCTTTGATCACGCTCGTCCTCCCTCGGCGAGCCGGTGCTGCCACGGCTCGATCGTGCCCTTGGCCTGGGTATTCACCGGGATGGGCACGCGATCCTCCGCGATGAGGCGGCGGATCTCGGCGAGACCGTTGGTGTTGTCCAAGACGATGCCCTGGTGGTTGAAGAGTTTGATGTGAATCGTGGGCGCATCGTCGGTTCCGCTCGCCGTGAGCATGGCGCCGGGCACCCCGTTGAAGTGCGTGAGAGCCTTCAACAACTGCTCCTCGGTTTGATGACCGATGAAGCGGACGTTGCACGCATAGTGCTGAGCGTTGATGGCGCCACTGCAGAACCGGTGCGCGAACTTGGTGGTGATCGGGTGCCCATCGTGGGCCACGGCGATCCTGGTTGCCTGCTGCGTGATGACGAGGCAGGCGCCGAGCCACCAGGCCACGCCTTCGTGGATCTCGTTGGGGTATTTGCCTACGGCGCCGCCGTCGCGGATGACGCTGTCAGTGTCGATGGGGTTGAGCATCTGGGGCCTCCGCGAGGTGATCAATGATCCGGTCGGCGAGGTCGTCGGGGGTCTTGCCGTCTGTGTCCAGCAGGACGGCCGTGGGATCGGCGTTGGCGACGGCCTGGAAGTTGTCGAGGAGCCGGGCCAGCCGTCCGGGTATGCGCAGGAGTGCGGTGTCGTCGTCCGTCACGTCTTGTTTGCTCGCGAGCCGCTCGCGCAGGGCTGATTCCGAGCAGCGGAGATAGAAGGTGTGCGTCGGTACTTCCAGGTAGGGCCGGAAGGGGGCGATCAGCCCACTGACCGTTTCGACGTCCACCTCGTGAACGGCGGCGTGGCAGGCGATCACCGACGAGACGTAGCGGTCGGCGATCACCGTACTGACCTGTCGCGTGCTGCGGATCGAGTCGGAGCCGTGGAGGAGCCCGGAGAGGTAGAAGGCGAACTGGGGCAGTGGGCGCAGCTTGGTGTTCACCTGATGGGACCAGTTGGAGTGAGGCAGGGGAAGCGTGTGGATGTCCGTGCCCTGCAGTCGCCCAGCGAGGGTCTTGGCCAGCGTCGATTTGCCGATGCCTGAGACGCCTTCCAGGACGATCAGGGGAGAGCTGGTCCCGTCGAAGTAGAGGGGCCGGTAGGGAGGCGGGAGGTTCATAGTGTTCCTTCGGTGAACGCTGTGACGTGTCCGGCGACGGCCTCGGCCAGTCGCCGCGGAGTGGCCAGGAGTTCCTTGAGGTCCAGCCGCAGGTCTTCGCGCAGGAGGCACGGTTGAAGTCCGCCGTCGTGATCGAAGCGCAGTGCCCAGAAACCCTCGACGCACTTGGCTCGGAAGGGGCAGGTGCCGCACTGGCCGACGTGGTGCCGACCGAGGTTGCGGTGGATGACGTCGATCTCCACGCCGTCGATGCGGAACACTCGGCGCCCCTGCCCGACGCCGGCCACCTCGGTGTGTTCGTCGGTGGTGAGCGTGCGGAGGTAGTTCACGATCTCGTCGGCCGAGACGGCGGAGGATGCGCGGCTCTCGTTGAAGTCCGTCCCAACGAGCTCGATGAACTGGACGGGCATCCTGCGGTCCAGGGCGAAGTGAAGGATGTCCCGCACTTCGTGGGCGTTCTCCCTCTGGAGCAGGGTATTCAGCTCGACGCGCTCGAAGATTTCTCGCGCCGCCTCAATGCCGTCGAGGACCGCGTTGATCCCGATGCGGGTCTTGGCGATGGCCCGCAGGGACTCGTCGGTGAAGTAGTGAAGGCTGATCTTCACCTTGTCCAGGGGGGAGCGGGCCAGCCACTCCTGGTTGGCCCGTACAAGGAGGCCGTTTGTGATCAGCGTGTACGAGGCGTCGGGACCGGGCTCGGGGAGGTGCTCCAGCACGGGGCGCGGGCAAGGCGGGAGATCAGCGGCTCTCCGCCCGTGAAATAGACGCGCCGGAGTCCGGCTTCCATGAGTGTGGTGATCACGGTGACGTAGTGGTCGGGGCACAACGAACGCTCGCGCGGCTGCTGGCTCCGGTCCTCTCGGGTCCGTGGGGGTGGAACGTCGCCCTCGTTGTGGCAGAACCAGCACAGGAGGTTGCAGGCGGGCCCGAAGGAGACCCGCAACTGCCCTCGAAGGGCGGCGAAGTTTTGCAGCGCGGTCCAGTCGACCGTGGGGGCGGAAAGCGGGATTTGAGTAGCGTGCACAGGACCTCCCGGGGGAAGGGGCCCGAACAGGGCCTGAACGGAGTGATTCCTCGGTGGGCAGGCGGCAGGATCGGCGGGTGACGCCCATCGGCGCCTATGTCGCCACCGGATCGAGCTTCTTGAGTGCGTCGAGGACCCGTTGCAGAAGAGCAACGTCGGGAAGCCCTGTCTCGACGGCCTGGCGTCCCTCCTCGTACCAGCGTCCGAGCTGCTGCTTCCAAGCGATCTCTGCCCGTAGCACCTCGGCCCGGAGCTGTCCGAGAGCGAGATCCGCTTCGACATGCAGCTGTACGAGATCCACGGCCCTCATGCGAAGAGGCTCGGAGTAGACGACGGTGTTCGGGTCATTCGCGGGACGCATGGGGCCGAAGGCGACCTCCACGCAGGCATCCGGGTGAGGGCTGACCGCCAACTCCTCAAACGACATGAGCCGGACGGAGATGCGAGGGGTCAGCATTCGGCCGCCACCTGCAATTCGGCCCAGACGACCTTGCCCCAGCGCTTCAGGTCGCAGCCCCAACGCCAGCTCAGGGCATCGACCAAGAACAGCCCGCGGCCGTCCTCGGAATCCCGGCCTGGGCTTCCCAGCTCGGGCGTCGCCCGTGACCTGTCAGCGACACCGATGCGGACGACGCCGTCTCCGGGCCGGGTCACCAGGATACGAACCATGCGACAAAGCGTGTGTTGGACGGCGTTGTTGATGAGTTCGGAGACGATCAGCTCACCCATGTCGGTCAGTTCGCCCATGCTCCAGGCTCTCAGGGCGGCCGAGACGAGCAGACGGGCTCGGTGCGCGGATTCCGGCTCGCACGGCAGGGTCTCGCAGTAGCCCGGGGCGCCGGTCGCGGCAGGTCTGGCGGCAGTCATGGTCACGGAGCATCCTTCCGGGGCTGGACGCCCGCCCTAGCGACGGGGGACGCCGGGGCGGGCACTTCTCCAAGCCGTCAATCTCCGGCGGGGGAGCCGGGTCCGACGACCAAAGCCAAGCCAACTGCCGGAAAGCACAGCGAGCCACGGCATCAATACGGCACCCTTGATGCACTTCTGATGCACGGGTGCGCGGCACGGGTAAGACCCTGGATGAACGGGGAAGGGGGCCAAAGTGGACCTGGCCAAGCGGCGAAAAGCCATGGGTTACAGTCAAGAGAAGTTCGCCCACGCGCTCGGCGTCGACCGCACAACGGTTGGCCGCTGGGAGCGCGGAGAGACAACGCCTGAAGCTGTCCAACGCCCAAGGATGGCCGAACTGCTGCAACTGGATCTCGCCGAACTCGATGCACTGCTGACCCCGCCACAAGCTGACCTCCTGGAGTCCGCAGCGTCGCCGTCTGAAGACCGGCACAGCTCAGGGGAAATCGACGACATGATCCGACGTGAGTTTCTGCGCCTTATGGCGGTAACAGGAGCCCTTACGGCACTGGGCACCGACGAGGCCGAGGCAACGGCGGAGGCGGTGGAGCGGGGTTCGCTCGGCGATTTCCACCGTATGAACGGGCACCTGTGGCAGGTCTATCAATTGGCCCGCTCGAAGGGCTCCGTCATCACGATCGTTCAAGATCAGCTCAATGTGCTCAACGATGCTCTCAAGACCAGCCCGTCTCGCCGAGCCAGCGCTCTGTGCGAGGCCGCAGGAGACCTATGGCAGCTCGCTGGCGAGTTGGCCTTCGACGGCAACCGGTACACGGACGCAGCAGTGGCGTACACGCTGGCCACCTCAGCCAGCAGCGACGCTCGCGCGTTCGACCTGTGGGCCTGCGCGCTCGTCCGCCACGCGTACGTGGACGTGTACGAGAAGCGTTTCGTTGAAGCAGCCGAGACCCTTCAGGCCGCGCGGAAGGTCGCAGCGCGCGGTGACAGCTCACTGTCCACGCGGTATTGGGTCGCATCCGTCCAGGCAGAGGCGTATGCCGGTCTGCGGGATCTCGCCGCCTGCGAGCGTGCTCTGGACGAGGCGCAGGGTGTCGCAGACCTGCCCGGGACTATCCACAACGGCGGATGGCTCCGCTTCGACGGGTCACGTCTGGTCGAGGAGCGCGGAGCGCGGTACGTCCAGCTCGGTCGGCTCGACCTCGCCGAGACAGCGCTGAGGAGCACGCTCGACTCCGGCGCGCTCGCCGAGGGGCTGTCCTTCCGCCGCCGCGGTGTCGTCCTGGCTGACCTTGCGGCGATCGGGGCGAAGCGCCGAGACGCGGAGCAAGTGGTGAGCTACGGCAGTGAGGCTCTCCGGCTGGCCAAGCAATCCGGCTCGGGGTACGTCGCCCGTAGACTCCAAACGCTACGGGCGGAGCTTGGCTCCTTGGGCCGGGATCGCCGCGTGGCCGAACTGGACGCTGAGATAGGTGTCTTGTGCACGACGTGACGAGAGAGGTTGACATGTCGGGAACCGAGGGCGCTCGGCTGTTCCGGGAGGCATGGATCGCAGGAGTGCGCAAGCACTTCCCCGGCGAGCCGAAACCCGGCTACGTCACTCCCTGGGATGGCACGCCCCAGTGGGAACGCGAAGCCGCAGGGGCCGTGTACGAGCAGGTGCGCCAATTTCTCAACCTGAGCGGTGGACATGCCGCGCGGCTCACTCGCGAGCAGAAGGGCCGCTTCGTCGCGATCTGCTGGACAGCGCAGATGTACAAGCACTTCGCTGACCCGAAGCCGGGTTACGTTGCTGACTGGCCGGACCTGCCGGACTGGCAGAAGGAGACTGACGCCGGAATCTTCGAAGCGATTGAAGAATCCCTGAAGTGACGCGAAAGCCCGCCGCGAGGTTTCTGGCCGGGCGAAGCGGAACAGCGCACGTCTGGACGGTGGCTATGCCCATCGCATCCACGCCTACGAGGCCAACGCGTAGGTGACTTTGCCAGTCCGCAGCCAGTCCGCAGGACAGTCGAAAGCGACCGTCGCTTGCCGTCGCCCGCCAACCAGGAAACGCCTGGTCAAAGGCATCGTCGGCGTTCCGCCGCAGGTCAGGTTGGGCCGTCATTCGTTCCGCTCGAACTCTTGGTGTCGCCGCTTATCGTGACCGTGACACGACTGGTGAGCGTGTCCCCTTGGAAGTTACCGGTTTGCTGCGGCTGAGCCCGCGTACGGGCATGCGCACCACTGGGCAGTGCGCCAAGCAGTGTGACGGTTATCGGAGTCATAGAACTTGATGGGGAGTCAGCACTCCTCGAGACCGGCGGGTGGTTGCACAGCGTGATCGGAGGCGTTGGTTGGCTCGATTGCGGAAGCCGTATGCCTTGCGGGCTTCGAGCTTGATGACGCGGTTGTTGCCCTCGCTCGCGGCGTTTGTGATCCCGGTCGTCACGTAGGCGTGGATGCCGTCCCACCACTGCTCGACGGTTTCGGCGAGAGTGACGAGTTCGGGCAGGTGGGCGTGGTCGGCAACGTGAGCGAAGAAGCGGTAGCGGGCGGCTGAGATGGCCTCGCGGTCGGGGAAGTCCCGTGTTCCGCCTGTCCGGGAACGTACGCAGGGTGGCAGCGCATGCCAGCCGGTGAACGATGTCGGTAAGCCGTGTGCGCGAGAAGCGCATGCACGGTTTGACGGGCGGGGGCTGGAAACGGAGCCCTCACAGGCCACCGCGCCAGTCCCCGACCCTACTCAGGACTCCTCGCACTGGTCATAAATGCTCTCTCTGCGTAGGGTTTCGGTCTGCCCGCCGGGGCCGCTCGCTCGCCTCAATCCTCCACAGGGTCCATCGATCCGCACGGGGCAGAGGCGACGTGGAGGGTGTTCGTGTCCGCCGC
>JAFAUH010000337.1 GCA_019243445.1 Streptomycetaceae bacterium
CAGCAGTGATGCGAAACCATCCGACACCATCAAGGGCGCCCAGACGGCAGCCGCTCCGTCCCCGAGACTGTCTGTGGCGGACGCGGCACACCGCCCGAAGATCATCCTCCCCGCCGATGTCCACGACATCATCGAGGACACCTCCACGGGGGATCCGGTAAAGGACGCGATCTGGTACGACGGGGCGCAGCGCGTCCTGGCCCAGGACGAGGCCATCGCTGAGGGAAACCCGAGTTTGCCCGCACTTTTCTATTACTCGATGGGGATCGCTCAATCTGCCGAGTCTCGATCCGTCGAGGGGTATGTGACTGACGGCCTCACCATTACCGGCACCGATCGCTACTACGCGCCACGCATCAAGGTTGACAACGACACCGCGTGGCTCAATTACTGCGGCGACGAAAGCAAGGGATTCGGCAAGGTGCGTAAGACCGGTAAGGTTTTGACGACTCCCGTCGACATAAATTCCTTCGTCCTTCACCTCACCCAGCTGAAGAGAAATTCCGCGGGCGTGTGGCAGACCACTTACGTGGATACTCTGCGGGGAGCGTCGCAGTGCGAGTCGTGACAAAGTTCCGCTGCGGTGTCGTGGCGGCAGTGGCAGTTGTCGGCCTGGCGTCAAACGCCGCGTATGCTGCTGATCCGGGGAGCTTGGACAATCACCCATCGCCGCCTCAACCGCCGCAGATATCGGCATCCGGCAATGCCCACGACAACATGATCTCCGCGCAGGTCGGGGCCGTCGTCTTCGATCAGTCGAAGAACGGCAAAGGAAGCTCTACGGGACCGTTGAGACCGGTCATCGACTGGACGCCCCCCGCGTGCTGGTTCGCGCCGACCTATACTCCTGCGCAGTTCAAGGACTATTGGACAAATCAGCAACTCCCTGGCAATACTGACCAGTCGTACGTGAAGTTTATATACGACCGATATCAGAACGGCCATCCGTACAAGAACTGGAATCTTGACAAGACGGGTAAGGGCTATTGGTGGACCATCGTCTTCAACCCCGACACCAACTACATCAACGCTGACCCCAACACGGGTAACATCACCGCCTGCTACACCACCGATGGCTTCTGGGCTGATACGAAACAGCAACCGACCGAGCCGAATGCTCTGAATCCGCAGATTCTTTCGGCTCTCGCCTACGCACAACTCCGCGTGCCCACCATCTCGGTCAGCCTGAGCCCTTCCGGCAAGCAGACGGTCAATCTCAACACCTGGGCCTGGCTCGACAAGACAACCCTCAAGCCGGTGTCCGTCACGGCCTCCGTCCCTGCGATCGGTATCTCCGCCACCACCACCGCGACCCCCGTCGCCCTGCACATCGACCCAGGCACGCCGAACGCCACCGTCTACCCCGCCTCCGGGGACTGCCCGATCAACCCGGACGGCAGCATCGGGACTCCGTACCAGCCGGCCGACGGCAACAACATTCCGCCGTGCGGACTCACATATCTGCACGCTACGACGGGTGGCAGCCCGTACCCGCTCAGAGCCACCATCACATGGAAAATCAGCTGGACAGGCACGAACAACACTGGCGGCACGCTGCCGAACGGGATCTTCGGTGCGACAACCCCGCTGAGAGTTCAAGAGATTCAGACTGTTGTCCGCTGACGCTGACGCAGCGGTGAGTGAACGGTGTCTTCAAGCGAGGGGCATCCCTGTGCGGGTCCTGATGAAGTTCCGTTTCGGCATCATAGCCGCGGTGGCGGCCCTCATAACTTGCACCGACCGTTGCTTACGCCAGCGCAGAAAAGCGCGCCGCAGGGTGAGGAGGAGTTGGCGCTGCTCTCCGACGCCGTGGTGCTGGTCTGTACGCACCGCGGCACCCGTCTCGAGCTTGCGATGAGCGACGATGCGCTGACCGGCTTTCTCGCCTGGCTCGAAGCGGCTCCTCCCGGCCAGCGCGTCAACATCGCCTGATCGCCTGAGGCGGGTGGGATGCTGCTGAGTTTCCGGGTCGAGTGCCTCAGCCGACGAGGAACGCTTTGCTCTTGACGGCACCAACGAACGAGGCCCAGGACGCCCCCGGGAAGATCAGCGCGGGGCCCTCGGGGTTCTTGCTGGTAACCAGCTACGGGGTCAGGCCGTGACCGGCGTGAGTGGGCTCCAGGCGTGACCGGCGAGGGCGGCGCGGATCGCGGTCATCGGGGGGATGTGGTGGAGCCGGGTGGTGGCGAGGTAGGAGTGGATACGGCAGTAGGCCCTGGTGGTGGCCAGGGTCCGGAAGCAGCCGCTGATCTTCAAGTGGACTTTGACGCCGCGCAGGGCCTGCTCGGCGAGGTTCGAGGTCCACGGCACCTTGAAGTCGCGCAGATGGTGCAGGACCTGGTCCTTCTTGTCGAGGAAGCGCTGGGCGAGGATCCAGGCGGGGTGTTTGGCGCCAGCGGAGGTGCGCCGGTGGAGGTTGTGGGTGACCCCTTCTTCCGCGGCGGTCGTGTAGGCGTCCTCCAGTGCCGCGATCTGCTCGTCTGTCAGGCTCGCCCCGCCTTTCGCGAGGGCGTCCTCGACTGCGCGGCGGCCGGCACACATCGCCTCGATGACCCGGGTCGCCCACTCCTGCAGTTTGGGCTCGGCCTCGTGCACGCCCCGGGCACTGCGGATGAGGTGCTGATTGCACAGCTGCCGGGCGGTCAGGGTCTTCTCGTACTCGGCGTAGCCGTTGTAGTCGTCCGAGACCAGAGTGCCGGTGTAGCGGTCGAGCAGGCCGAAGGCGTCGAGCGCGGCGTGGCCGCGGGTGTGCCCGGCGCCCAGCCACACCATCGAGGCGGAGCGGATGGTGAAGACGTGGGGGTGGAAGGCCCGCTCCTCCCCGCAGCCGCCGTCGGCGCCGATCGCCTCGTCGGCATCGGGGCTGTCCTCGGCGGTGTTGACCGGGGTCTCGTCACCCAGCAGCACGGGCTCGGCCAGCAGAGCGGTCTTCAGGTCGGCCTCGAAGCTGGTGAGCGCGGCGGCCAGGCGGGAGGCGACCTTGCCGATCCAGCCGGTGGAGACGCCCACACCGTACAGGCCTCCGACCAGCTCGGCGGCGCGCTCTTGAGAGGTATGGCCGTGGGCGTGCAAGAACGCAGCCGCCGCGCTCAGGTTCGGCCCGTAGCACACGGGCGCACCCACCACACCAGTCGGCGCCTCGGCGCGGGTCACCTGGCCGCACCCGCAACGGCGCGCGGCCAGGCGGTACTCAGTGGTCAGCGCGCGGACCTCGGGGATGTCGATGACCTGCACCAGACGCGCGCCCAGACAGGCGGCGCCCGCGAGCCCCGCCCCGCAGCCGGAACACGACTCGGGCTCCAGGGCGATGCGCGCGTCCGGGTTCGGCGTCAGCTCCAGGCCGCGTCCGGCGTGTCCGGGCTGTCCGCCCTTCTTCCTCTTCACCCCGCCGCCGGGGGCCTGCCGCTCCTCGCGGCGCAGCTCCTTCTGCCGCAAGCGACGCTCGGCTCGGGAGGCGGGGCCATCGGAGCCGGGCGGCTTGGAGGAGGTGCGCGAGTCCCGGCCCAGCTTCGCGGCCAGCTCGCCCACCAGCGACTCCAACGCCTCCAGCTTGACGGCGTCGGCCTCGCGCGCCGTCTCCAGCGCCGCGAGCCGCGCGTCGCGCTCGGCCACGTCCCGCGTCAGAGACCGGATCAGGTCAGCCTGTCGCGCCAGCCGCGCGTCGCGCTCGACCAGCGCCAACGCCAACGCCTCATAGGAGGGTGGCTGTTCGGCGGTTGTGGGCACCAGCGGAACCTACCGCACCCTCAGGCCCCATGCGAAACCCCGGGCCACAGCCACCGACGTGGCCCTACGACCCCGTGCGCCAACCCCCGCAACCAACTGCCGAAGACCCGCAGCTCACAAAACCCCGTAGTTGGTTACTCTTGCTGTCCCGTATGGGGGTTACGCCGGGGAAGCCTTCGGCGATCTCGATGCAGTCTCCCCCATGGGAGTTGCTGTAGCTGCTCTTGCGCCAGATGGAAGCGTTCAGGTCGGGGGTGCTTTGCATGGCTTGTAATCGCAAACCTTCAGTTGTAATCCTCCATCACCGATCGAATCAACGCCACCGACTCCGCAAACGAAAGGGCGTTGGCCCGCAGCACATCGTACTGTCGCTGGCGTTTCTTCACCGTTTCTGGATCTTCGTAGAGGTGACCGGCCTCGATGCCTTCTTCGTAGGCCACAGTGGAGCCATTGAGGAGCGTCAGCAAGGTCAGCGAGCCTCCGAGCAGGGGGTGCGCTCCGGCGCCGAACGGCATGACTTGGATCTTGCTGTTTGGAGCATCCACCTGTTTGAGCAGCGAAGCCAGTTGCTCGTACATGCACTTCCTGCTGCCGATCTGGCGCCGGAGCACGGCCTCGTCGAGGATCGCCCACCGGAGTGGCGGGGACTCGGACTTCAGCCGCTCCTTCCGGGCCATACGGGCAGCAACTCGCTCCTCGATCTGTTCCTCCGCCAGGTCATCCTGGCAGCTCAGGAATGCGCGGGCGTACGCCTCCGTTTGCAGCAGTCCGGGCACGACATGTGCCACGTAGTTCTCGATCACCTCCGCCCGCGCCTCGAAGTCCATGAACCGCCAGTACTGGTCCGGATGCGCCTCGCGCTTGGCCAGGTCGTACAACCTGCCGAACAAGCCATCCGTTCCGAAGGCTGCGTCGAGTTTCTCGGACAGGTCGGGCGGCGGCATCAGTTCGGCGGTCTCGACGCGGGCCAGGGTGCTCTTGCTGGAGTTGAGCACCTTGACGAGCTGGATGAGCGAGAGCTGCGCAGCCTCGCGCTGTCGGCGCATCTCGCCGCCGTAGAAGTGCCGGACGGAACGGTCGGGGGTCAGAGAGTTCTACTGGAACCTCATCTATCTGAACCTCTCGTCCCATGCGTGAAGTTGGGATGGCACCTGTCGTCCCACGCCCAACAGTGGGATGAAAAGCCCCTGTTGAGAACAATTGTCATAGGGCTGCGATGGCACAACTCAAGGTAATCGCCTCTCGGTGGCCCTCGCAGGGGAATGCCGGAGGCGGTCCGTCATGCACGACAGCCCCCGTGACCGCGCGAACGGTCCTGGGCGGGGCCAACTTGTAAGGAGCAGGCCGACGTGGGCCGACCTATCGCGAAGAGCTTCGAAACATCGCTGCAGCTGCTGCCGTGGACGAGCCCGGAAGGCAAGCCCTGCTACCTGAGCGCGGACAGCGGGAACAGCAGTCTTTCCCGGCTCGCCGACGAGATGGAGGAGGCACAGATTGCCAACGGGGTGAAGGTGCTTGGCGGTGCCAAGGCAGTGATGGCTGACCCCAAAGTGGGTGTGCGGGAGTTGCGTTTCACCGCCGCCCGCTTGGCGGAGTCCTTGCGGGATCTTCTCCGGATCGCCGAGAGTCGAGGGCAGCGTCTGCCTGCATCGGATGAGCCAGGATCGGATGACCCGGAGAACGGGCACCCCGGCGGCGCATCTCAGGACTCCTCGCACTGGTCATAAATGCTCTCTCTGCGTAGGGTTTCGGTCTGCCCGCCGGGGCCGCTCGCTCGCCTCAATCCTCCACAGGGTCCATCGATCCGCACGGGGCAGAGGCGACGTGGAGGGTGTTCGTGTCCGCCGC
>JAFAUH010000346.1 GCA_019243445.1 Streptomycetaceae bacterium
GCGTCTTCGGCCCCAACCGTCGCACCCATCTCGCCGACGCCCTCCGACTCGCACCCCGGCCCGTCGGGAACCCTCGGCAGGAACCGGAACGCGAAGCCCTGCAGGCCGCCATCGACGCGATCGAGCGCCGCCAGAACCGCCTCATCCAAAATCTGGCGGAAGGATTCGGTGGCGACACCCCGGAAACCGAAATCGATCCGGCGGAGGAACGGCTCTTCCGTGACGCCATTCGCAAAGAACACGCCACTTTGGGGAGGCAGCGCCAGACGCTCCAAGATCAACTAGCGGCACTCACCGAGCCCCGCCCCGACAACCACCCCGGTGACGTAGAGCTTCTCGACGAGCTTCCCCAGCTTGATCTTGATCTGGAAGCTGCCCCGGAGAACGTTCAGCGGCTCCTCTATGACGCCTTTGGTCTGGAGATCCGCTACAACCGCCCACAAGAGGAACTCATGCTGAAGGTCCTCATTGACGGGAACACGCTGGATGAGCTGCAGCAGAAGATCACACTGGCTGCGAGCGAACGGGAACCGGGCGTCTACACCGAACGGGCAGCCGATCGCCCCGGCACCCAGAACGTTCCCGCCCGCCGTGATCGGCGGGACCGTTCCCATGTTCTGGGTGCCCCCGGCAGGATTCGAACCTGCGCACACGGCTCCGGAGGCCGTTGCTCTATCCCCTGAGCTACGGGGGCGTGTCGTGCTGTGTAGCGGCGACGGGTAGAACCCTACCAGCTTGCGGAGGATGCGTGTGGACAGGGTTCTGGAGTGTGTGCGCGGATGGCTGAGGTGCACACGGTGGCTACTCGGGCTGGTTTGGGCGTATGCGAAGGAGGACGAAGGCTCTCACGGACGGGGAAGAAGCAGAAAAACGCGGACGCAACCGGAGAGGCGTGCCTAGGCTTCAGCTGTGTATGGGGTGTCCGGTCGGGTGCTCGTCGTCGACGACAACAAGGTCATCCGACAGCTGATCAGGGTCAACCTCGAGCTGGAGGGTTTCGAGGTCGTGACCGCGGGTGATGGCGCGGAGTGCTTGGACGTCGTGCATCAGGTGAGGCCGGACGTCGTGACACTCGACGTCGTCATGCCGCGCCTCGACGGGTTGCGGACGGCGGCGCGGCTGCGCTCCGATCCGCGGACGGAGCGTTTGCCGATCGCGATCGTCAGCGCGTGCAGCCGGTGCGAGGTCGAAGGGGGAGAGCGGATTGGGGTCGACGCGTTTTTGGGGAAGCCGTTCGAGCCGACGGAGCTGGTGCGGCTGGTGCGACGGTTGATGCACGCCGAGGAGCCACATCGGGCCGATGTCCACGTATCCAGTCCGCGGTACTGACCGGGCACGGCCTTCGCGACGATGCCGAGCGCGTTGCGGAACGCCTTTTGCAACTGCTCGGTGACGACGTACTCCACCACCCGCTCGTCGGCCTCGTGGAAGCCCTGGGAGAGGTCGACCTTGAAATCGCTCGTGTGGACGTCCTCCTTGATGTCGATGACATCGCGGAGGAACAACTCTGTGGTCGACATCAGGCGATATCAGGCGATCATCCCCTCACTGTGCTGGCGGCCGGCCCGGACAGCGCCCCCCATGGCGTTGGCGCGTTGCCCATCTTGCCAGGCGGGTACGACAGAGGAAGGCGAGATCGTGACGCCCTCCACGACGAGGTATCACGATGGGTGACCGTCCAGGCGCGGATCACCGGGCGCGCTCACGTGCGTGTCTGCCGCTGGCCTCCCGGCACTCCGATAAACGCCGTGTCCCGCTCCGATGTCGCTGGAGCGGGACGTTTCGAATGGCGCGAGGCTAGTCAAGTCACCTTGCGGTACAAGTGAGCGATGCGGGGGAGTGACTTCCCTTGTGGGTGGCTGCTGTGAGGCCGAAGTTGGAGGTACCGCCAACTGCGATGGGCCCGTTGTACGCCACGCTAGTCGCCGAGACGGACTGGTCGTGCTGGGTGAGAGTGGCGTTCCACATGTTGCTGATCTGCTGGTTGTCTGGCCAGTTCCAGCCGACCATCCAAGCTGAGATGGGCGCGGATCCGGTGTTCTTCACGGTGACGTTGGCGATAAAGCCGTCGCCCCAGTTGCTACTCACCGAGTACGTTGCGGTGCAATTCGCCTTACTGCTCTCGGTGACTCCACTCGTGCTTCTGCCGGTGCTTGTGCCCGTGCTTCCGCCCGTGCTTCCGCCCGTGCTTCCGCCGGTGCTTGCGTCCGTGCTTCTGCCGGTGCTTGCGCCGGTGCCGGCATTGCCGGCATCGCCGGTAGTTTTACTACTGCCTGTGCCGTCCTTCGCGGTGGCGTCGAAGGAGAAGCTCTTCGTGGCCAGACCCTGGCCACCCTGCCAGATCTCGAAACCTGCCTCGCCGTCGATCAGGTAGGTCGAGGGGTCGAGCATGTTGCGGGAGACGGCATCGTCGAGCAACGCCTTGACGTTGAGGTTTGAGACCGAGGTGGTACCGCCCTGCAGCACGTAGGAAATGATCTTCCACGAGCCCTGATGGGTCCAGACGTTCCACTTGTAGCCGGCCGCCGTGGCGGTGCCGCTCTGGGAGCCGGACGGTTGGATACCGCCACGGCTGTTGAGCCAGATCATGATCTCGGTGCCGTCCGGCTGGCCAGAGGTCGTGGGCGTGGAGTTGGTCCAGATGTCGTAGGCCACGTCATAGGCGCCTGACGTTGGTTGCACGGTGCTCCAGGACGAGGTGACACTCCCCAGCTTGCTCACCTGAATGGGCAGATTACTCCCCTCGGTGCAATTCCCCCAGTGGCAGCCTTTGAAGATGGACGGGTAGGCCGCCGGCATTCCAGCGGCCGGACCGTTGAAATTCGCCTTGGTCACCGACCACGCTGTGCCGCCGGTAGTCGTAACACACTGTTCGCTATCGGAGTTCCACACGTCATTTTGTATGAATTCTCCTCCGCTGGCATGAATTACATCATACTTGCCGCAGGAGGTTGTATCCTCCTGGCCTGCGAGTGCGATGCCTGCTGGTATGAGGCAGAAAGAGCCGATCGTGATTACCGCCGCGGCTAAGCCCAGCGAGCGGCGTTTCATCTTCCGGAGCACCGTGATGCCTTTCGTTGCGTACAGAGCGTGGGACGGCGCCAGCACCCTGGAGGGCGTTGCGGTGCACGCCGCGAATAGCCGTCGGCGCTTCGGGGCGACGGTTTCTTCCTGCGGTTTTCGGGGCCGCGGATGCGACCTTCATCCCATCGCGACAAAGGGATTGGCAACACCACTAACTCCTTTCACCGAGTGCTGGACGCGATGCCAACGAGACGGCACCGAGAGGCGAGATGGTTCACGGACAAACTATCTTGTCACTTCTATCACATCAGTGAACTCGGCGGTGCGACCTTGTTCCGCGCGGATTTTCCCGTTCCAGGTGTAAAATCTCTCGGGAACCCTGTTCGCCTGTTTTGGTCATGGATTTCACGGATTGCGCTTTCGGGTTGAGTGAGATTGCTTTCCAGCGGGAAGCCAGGGTGTCAACCAGGGGCAGGCCCAGCCCGTTTCCGCATCGGCCGCCGCGGGCGAGACCGGAAGCACCGGCAGTGCGGGATGGGTGTCGGACACCTCGACGCGTACGAGCGCGTCGGCGGGGGTGTGCACGAGCCGCTCGGCGCCCCAAGCGTCGCTCTTGACGCGCGTCTCGATGAGTTGCATGAGGGCCACCGCCTGGTCCTTGTGATCCCAGCCGGCCCAGCCGAGCATCAGCGTGGAGTCGCTGTCCGGGGCCGCCTCCGGGTAGGAGATGAACCGTTCCTTGGGCACGTCGAGTTTGCCGCGGTGGGTCCAGGAGGACGGTCTGAGGAAGTGGGAGGACTTGTACTTCGTGGGCGGGTCGATGTCGAGCCGAAGTCCCTTACAGTCCTCTACAGTCCTCCTCGCGCTGCTTCTTCCAGACCTTCTCCCACTCCCTGCGGGTGCGCAGCCCGGAGTCCTTGTAGCGCATGGCGGCGAGGTAGGGCACGTGCTCATCGGCGATGACCTTGTCGAGGATTTGCGCGAGCGGAAGGTCCGGCATCTTCAGGTGGTCGGCCGCATAGAGGGGCGCACAAGGATCAGGAGGCATACGGTGGGCGGGGGAGCACCTTCGGGCGGAGTGATCGATCTGGAGGAGCCATGATGGAAGAGCAATTCGTCTGGATCACGACGCGCCGCATCAAGCCTGGCGCATTGGGTGAATTCGAAAGGGCTTGGCGACCGGAACCCACCCCCCAGGGTCTGCGCCGTGCCTTTGCGTACTGGTCCGAGGACGGTGTGGAGGTCATGGGGGTGTCCTTCTGGGACACCAGGGAATCGTGCGATGCGTATCGCGTATCGGAAACGGAGACACGACGGCGTGAGGCCATGTCCCCCTGGGTCGTGGAGGAGCGGGAATCGTTCTACCGCGGTCGCGAACTCACCATCCCCGGACGCCTCGAACGGTAATCACGTCCCTGCACGTCCCTGCACGTCCCTTCGTGTCCCTTCGGCGCAATGGTGAAGACGGCTGGGAGCAGGCTGAGCAGGTAGCCGCCTTATGCATTCATATGCCTTTATATGCGTAGGTATTCCTATACCTTCACATGTGTTCGATGTGCGGCATCAGGGGCGCCATGCCACGCTGGGCGAAGTTCATAAATCGAGGGGGATGCGAAGTCAGGAAGGATCCTGCCATGCCTGGCATAGAGGATTTCAGGAAGCGGGCCAAGCAGATGACCGAAAAGGCTCGGCACCACAGCCAGGAGGAGGCGAAGACCCGGAAGACCGAAGAGGTCCCGGAGAGCCCCGCCGAGCGTGCGAAGCTGCGCGACGCTGAGGAGGCTCCGGAGCCGGAGTTGGAGCCGGAGTCCGAAAAGACCGAGGATCTCAGGCGCCGCCGCGACGACGAGATGTAGCGATCTCTTACGAGAAACCCCGGCCCCCTCAAGGTCGCTCTCCCCTCCCGCTTTCCCTCAAACGCAGCATCGCCGCATCAGGCCGCCAGTGCGCGCAGCAGCGCGAGATCGGCCTCGGCGAGGCTGCGTACGACGACGCGACCCGCGGCGGGAAGTATCGGGGTGAGCGAGGGCACAGCGAGCACTCGGCACCCCGCCGCTTCGGCGGAGGCGACGCCCGTGGGCGTGTCCTCGACCGCGACGCAGCGGTCCGGCACGGCGCCCAGCATGTGCGCCGCCGCCAGATACGGATCGGGCGACGGTTTGGTGCGAGGGGTTTCCCCCGCCGCCACCGAGACTGCGAAGCGGCTGCCGTCCAGCGCCTCCAGCACCAAGTCGACGACCGAGCGCGGCGAGGCGGAGACCAGGCCGAGCGGCACACCGTCGGCCGCGAGCGCGTCGAGCAGCGCCAAGGCGCCGGGCAGTGGGCGCGGCCCGGCGGAGACGAGTGCCGTGAAGCGTGCGTCGAGGCGCGCGCCGATTTCACTGGCGGGCTGTCCGCCGCCCGTGACGCGGTGCAGGTGGGCGGCGGTGTGGCCGACCGCTTGGCCGAGCACATCGGGAGCATCAGCGTCGGAGAGCAGATAACCGAGCTGTGCCGCCTCCTCCTTGGCCGCCTGCCACCACAGCACCTCGGTGTCCACGAGGGTTCCGTCCATGTCGAAGAGAACGGCCTGCAAAGCCGTGGGCACGCTCATGCGCGACGCTCATCGATGAGGACCGGGTGGTCCGGCAGCCCTACGGTGACGGCGGCGCCCGCCGGGAACGTGGCGGCGGCATGCGTCGTCATGTCGGCCTTGACAACGGTGCCGTCGGCAAGGCGCACGGTGATCCGCGTAAGGGCGCCGAGGAACATCGTGCCCGTCACGCGCGCCTTCCCCTCCTCATCTGCGAGGAGTTCGACCGCCTCCGGCCTGACCAGCACCTCCACCTCCCGGTGCGGGGCTGCTTGCGGTCCGTCCACCGGCAGCCTGCGACCCAGCACCTCGACGACGCTGCCATCATCGCCCGTACGGCCCGGGATGCGGTTCATCGTACCGACGAACTCGGCAACGAACGCGGTAGCCGGATGTGCGTACAACTCGGCGGGTTCTGCACACTGTTCGAGGCGTCCGGCATGCATCACGGCGACGCGGTCGGCCATCGACAGCGCCTCCTCCTGGTCGTGGGTGACGAAGAGCGTGGTGATCGCCAGTTCCCGCTGCAGCCGCCGGATCTCCTCCCGCAGCGTGAGCCGCACTTTTGCATCCAGCGCGGACAGCGGCTCGTCGAGCAGCAGGACGCGGGGGCGCAGCGCGAGCGCACGTGCCAACGCGATGCGTTGCTGCTGTCCGCCCGAAAGCTGGTGCGGGTAGCGGTCACCGTGCTGCGGCAGTCCGACGAGTTCAAGCAACTCGGCGGCGCGGGCGCGGCGTTCGGCGACACCGATCTTGCGCATGCGCAGCCCGAAGGCCACGTTGTCGGCGGCGCTCAGATGCGGGAAAAGGCTGTATGACTGGAAGACCATGCCGGCGTCACGGCGGTGCGCCGGTACTGCGGTGACGTCCTCACCGTCGACCATGACGTCGCCGAAGTCGGGTGTCTCGAAGCCGGCGAGCATGCGTAGGGCAGTGGTCTTGCCGCAGCCGGAAGGGCCGAGTAGGGCGAGCAGTTCGCCGGGGCGTACGGCGAGGTCGAGGCCGTCGAGCGCGACTGCGGCCCCGAAGGCGCGCCGCACCTGGCGGAACTCCACGGTGGCGCTCGTTTCTTGGGCGGTGGCCGCGGCCGGCGGGGCCGTGGTCGCTGCGGAGGTGGACATCAGGTGGTTCCCTCTTTCTCGTTGTGAGGCCCACTCGTAGGACGTGGCTCATGTGTAGGACGACGCCCGCCGCCCGTGGAGAGCATGAGCAGCAACCCCCAGGTGAGCAGCAGACTGAGTACGGAGACGGCGATGGTGACCGAACCCTGTGCGCCATTGGAGCCGTTGACGATCCACACTGCGAAGGGCTGGAAGCCGAGGATCGAGGCCACTGTGAACTCGCCGAGCACCAAGGCCAGGGTGAGGAAGGTGGCATTGAGCAGGGCTGCGCGCAGATTCGGCAGGATCACACTGGTCACGGCGCGGATGAGGCCCGCGCCGTTGTTCTGCGCCGCTTCCATCAAGGTGGCCACATCGAGCGTGCGCAGCCCCGCGTCGAGCGCCCGGTAGGCGAGCGGCAGTGCCATTACCACGTAGGCGAGCGTCAGGACAATCGGGAAGTTCGGATTCTGCAGCGCCACGATCGTCTGGTAGAACGGCGTACGGGCCAGGTATTCGGGTCCCCACTTCAAGACGGTGGTGAGCCCGGCGGCGAGTGCGATCGCCGGCACGACCAGTGGCAGCGAACACACCACCTCAACCACGGCGCGCAGCCTCGGCCCGCCGAGCCGCACCGCGATGGCGGCCGGCACCAAGAGGAGCAGCATGACGGCGATGGTGGCGGTGGCCAGTTCCAGCGAGAGCAGCAGAGCAGACAGAAAGCCATCGGCGCTGAGGATTTCTGTGTAGGCGGAGAGGGTGAAGCCCTTGACCGGGTCGTCGACGGTATAGACGACGGAGGCGATCAGTGGCACAGCGAAGTACGCCGCACTCACCACGAGGATCGTGCCCCGTCCCGCCCTGAGCCGCGGCTTGCGCCCACCGCGCCAAAGGCTGGTGTCATTGCGTAACGAGGTCAGACCAGCCATCGTGCACTCCTGCGCTGCAGTGGTATGTAGACGGCCATCACAAGGCCGGCGACCACGACCATGTCGAGGCTCATCGCAAGACCGACGTTTCCCTGTCCGGCGAAGACATTGCCGCCCAGTGTGTTGGCGATCTGCAGGGTGATCAGCGGCACCGAGGCGCCGACCATGGCTCGCGCGGTGGCGTACGCGGCGAAGGCGCTGCCGAAGAGCAGCACGAAACCCCCGAGTAGCGACGGCGCCAGCACCGGCAGCGCGACGTAGCGCCAGTACTGCCATGTCGTCGCACCGTTGTTCCGCGCGGCCTCCCGCCATTGGGCGCGTAGCCCGTCGAGTGAGGAGATGACGGTGAGCACCATCAACGGGACGAGGAAGTAGAGGTAGACGAGGACCAGGCCCCAGAAGCTGTAAAGGCTCCAGCCCGCCTTGTCCAGGCCGAGATGCTGGGTGAGCACGCCCGCGTTACCGAGTGTGGCGACGAACGCGAACGCCAGCGGTACGCCGCCGAAGTTGGCGAGCACCCCGGAGGCGCTGAGCACGGCGTGCCGCAGCATCCCGTGACGGGAGGTCACCACCGCTTGGGCGAGCAACAGTCCGACTACGGTGCTTATCAGCGCTGTAGTGAGGGAGAGTTTGACGCTGCCGAGGAGCGCGGTGAAATAGGCGCCCTGCAAGGAGGCCGTCAAGTTGCCCGTCGTGTAGTGGACAGCGGTGCCGGGTCCTGCGTCGCTCGTGGTGAACGCGCCGCCCAGCATCGCCAGCGCGGGGATGCCGAAGGCGATGGCCACGAAGAGCAGGAGTGGGACAACGGCCCACCGCGCCAGTGGTTGATGTCGCTGCGGGCCTGTCGCTGCGCGCCGACGGCCTGTGTTCGCGTTCATCCGGCGACAGCCTGTTCCCAGCCCTGGCCGAGCATCTGTTTGGCCTTGTCGAGTTGCGCTTGGCTCGGGAAGCTCGGTGTGCCGTTCACCGCGGGCAGCTTGGCAGCCGCGGCCTTGTCGAGGGAGTCGGCTTGCTCCATTGCAGACATCAGCACCGGGTGGGCATATCCGCGAAGGAAGAGGTTTTGGCCCTCGGTGCTGTAGAGGTACTCCTCCCACAGTCGGGCGGCGGCCGGATGCGGGGCGTTTTTATTGATGGCCTGGTTGTAGTAGTTGGCGTACTTGCCGTCGCTGGGGATGTTGACCTGCCAGTCGATGCCCTTGGCCTTGAACTCGTCGGTGTAGCCCGCGTTGAGGTAGTCCCAGTCGATGGTGATCGGGGTCTCGCCGGACTCGACGGTGGTCTGCTTGGCCTGGACCGGGTTGAAATTGCCGGCCTTCTTCAGCTTGGAGAAGAAGCCGATGCCCGGCTGGATGGTGTCGAAACTGCCACCGTTGACAAGCGCCGCGGCGTAGACAGCGGCGAAGGCCGCACCCGCCTGGGTGGGGTCGCCGTTGAGCGCGACCATGCCTTTGTACTCGGGCCTCAGCAGGTCGGCGAAGCTCTTCGGGCAGGTGGCGACCTTCTTGGCGTTGCAGCCGATGGAGATGTAGCCGCCGTAGTCGTTGTACCAAGTGCCGTCGGGCGCTGCCTGGCCCGCGGGGATCTTGGCGAACTCCGCGACCTTGTACGGGGCGAATAAGCCCTGCTGCTGGCCTTGAAGCGCGAAGGAACTGCCGATATCGACGACGTCGGGGGCGCGTTCCTGGCCTTGCCGCGAGGTGATTGCGTTGATCTCGTCCTGGCTGGTGCCCTCTGGGTTCTCGTCGTTGACCTTGATGCCGTATTTCTTGGTGAACTCTTCGATCAACGCACCGTAGTTGGCCCAGTCGCGCGGCAGGGCGATCGCGTTGAGCATGCCCTCCTTCTTCGCGGCGGTAATCAGCGCGCTCATACCGCCGAAGTCGGCGGCCGAGGTCGCGGTGGCGGCGCTCTTGCCGCCAGAGGTGGTCTGAGTGGTGGGTGCGGCGCCGCAGCCGCTCAAGATGAGGGCGGCGCCGGTCAGCCAGGCGGCAGCGCCGACCAGACGGAGGCAGGGGCTTAAGCTCGTCACGAGGGTCTCCCGAGAGGACGCAGGTGAGAACGAGTGCAGGGGCACTTGCTCGAACAACCTATTGAGGCCCACTTATCTGAACAAGTGGGCCTCGAACAAGTGAGCCTCAATAGCTCCTATATCGAAAGGTTCTCCCCGTTCTCGCCGCTCTCCCCGTTCTCGCCGTTCTCCCGCCGACAGGCGACCGTCCTTGTCAGCCGATGACGCTGGTGTAGAAGCGGTTGAACGACCGGATTGCGTCGATCGCCGGGTCGAGATCTGCCTCGCCGATGCCCATCCAGGACCACCCCCTGCGTGGAATTACTGAAGGCAGCGTACGGTCCAGCGTCTTTGAGGGGCTGCGCAATGCCGCCCTGCGGCGCAAAGCCCCGCAGAAAGGCCCTGCCCGGGGCGGGGTTGTCAGGATTGCGTGCCCTGGGCGATCGCCTCGGCCACCTCTGCCTTGCGTTCCTCCTCCTCCGCGGCGAAGCGTTCCGTGTCGAGTTTCTCGGCGATCTCCTCGTCCTGGGCCATCAACAGGTCGAGATTGGAGTCGCCCATCTCGAAGACGCCCATGTCGAGGTAGGCGCGCTGCAGTCGGTCGCCCCACAGGCCGATGTCTTTCACGCATGGCACGATGCGGCTGAAGAGCAGTTTGCGGAAGAGCGCCAAGTACTCGGACTGCTCACTGAGTTCAGCCGCCTCCTTCGCAGGTATGCCGAAGTTCTCCAGCACCTCTGCGCCGCGCAGCCGGTCACGCATCAGGTAGCAGCCCTCGATGACGAATTCTTCGCGCTCGCGCAACTCGGCATCGCTGAGCTGCTTGTAGTAGTCCCGCAGGGCCATCCGACCGAAGGCCACGTGTCGGGCCTCGTCCTGCATGACGTAGGCGAGGATCTGCTTGGGCAGCGGTTTGTCCGTCGTATCGCGCAGCATGCCGAATGCGGCGAGCGCGAGCCCTTCGATGAGTACCTGCATGCCCAGATACGGCATGTCCCAGCGCGAGTCGCGGAGTGTGTCGCCGAGCAGGCTCTGCAGGTTGTCGTTGATCGGGTAGAGCATCCCGATCTTCTCGTGCAGGAAGCGTGCGTAGATCTCGGCGTGGCGGGCCTCGTCCATGGTCTGGGTCGCGGAGTAGAACTTCGCGTCGAGGTCCGGGGCGGACTCCACGATGCGCGCCGCACAGACCATCGCGCCCTGCTCGCCGTGGAGGAACTGGCTGAACTGCCAGGACGCGAAGTGGCGGCGCAGGTCACGTTTGTCCTGCTCGCTCATCTTGTCCCAGTAAGGGGTGGCGTAGATCGTCATATTCTGGTCGGGCACGCCCAGCGGGTCATACGGGTCGACCTCCACATCCCAGTCGATCCGCTTGGTGCCGTCCCACTGCTTGTCCTTGCCCTTTTGGTACAAGGCGAGCAACCGGTCGCGGCCATCGTCGTACTCCCAGGTGAAGCGAGTCTGGCCGGTGGCCTGGACGTCCCACTCCGGCTGGTCGGGGCTGTGCACGTAGAGCTCGTGCGTCGACACCGATACCTCCCCCCTCACGGGATCCCAGTGCGCCCGCCGCGGCAGCGGCTGCCCGCCGCGGCAGCGGCTGATGTCACTGCACTGCACTGCACTGCACTGCGCGGGGGGCGGGCGCTCGCGGTTTGTTGCCGAAGCGTCACATGCGTGGCGCCGCCCAGTCAACAAATGAGGTGTAAGGAGTCAGTCGGGATGCGAGGCCAATGCGTGATTGCAGAGGGCCAATACTGCCTCGATCACCGAGTCCCGGCGGCGCGCGTCGCAGATGACGACGGGGATGTCCGCGGGGATGGACAGTGCCTCGCGCACGTCCTCTTCCTCGTATTGAGGCGTTCCCTCGAAGTGGTTAACGGCGACTATGAATGGCAGCCCGGATATCTCGAAGTAGTCGAGCGCCGGGAAGCAGTCCGCGAGGCGGCGCGTGTCGGCCATGACAATGCCGCCGATGGCGCCGCGCACCAGGTCGTCCCACATGAACCAAAAGCGCCGCTGGCCGGGGGTGCCGAAGAGATAAAGGACCAGGTCCTGGTCGAGGGTGACCCGGCCGAAGTCCATCGCGACCGTGGTGGTGATCTTGGCGGGAGTCGCGTCGAGGTCGTCGATGCCCTCGCTGGCGCGGGTCATCAGCGCTTCGGTGGTCAGCGGGATGATTTCCGAGACCGATGCGACAAACGTCGTCTTCCCGACGCCGAAACCGCCCGCGATGACGATTTTGGCGGAGGAGGAGGCATGGCTGCGGTCCTTCTGCCACTCCGGCAGGCCGTCTTCCGCCGCGGTCACCGCAGCCACTCCAGCCGGCACGTCCGCCGGTTCCGCCGCCCCCAACTCAGGCATCAATCCGCGCTTCCGGTGGGCTTGCCCGACGTACGGGCCTTACTGAGCTCGCTGCGCAGCTCCGGGGTGAGGACGTGCCCGGCTCGGCCGACGAACAGCGCCATGTGGTACGCCACGACGCTCATGTCGCACTCGGGGGAGGCGTGCACGCCGAGTAGCGAGCCATCGCTGATCGCCATCACAAACAGGCAGCCGTTCTCCATCGCGATCACGGACTGCTTGACCGAACCGGCGTCCATCAGCCGGGCCGCGCCGTCGGTGAGTGAGGCAAGACCGGAAACAACAGCCGCGAGATCTTCGGATGTCTGGGCGAGGGTGCCCGCATTCGTCCCGCAGGACGCCTCGGAGGAGCCGAGCAGCAGTCCGTCGGAAGAGATCACCGCGACCGAGCGCACACCCGGGACCTCGTCGACGAGATTGGCGAGCAGCCATCGGAGGCTACTCGCCCCATTGTTCAGGTCGTCCGTTTTCAATGCGTTCATCCGTGTGCCTCCTCGGAGAATCCGCTGTAGTGGTCATGGAATTCAGGCATGGGACGCGGCAGTTCGACGGTGCCGGTTTCCTCGGCCTCGGCGTCGCGACGGCCCTCGCGCAGGCCGCGTGCGAAACCCCCGAGCCGGCGACGCAACGCCTCGGCGTCCACCGGTACGCTCACCCGTTCCCGTACAGGAGGCTCCGCACTCCATCCGCTGGTACGTGGGACGCGTTTGGGCAGGCCCTTGCCCGTGAGGCCGGCGATTCCGGGCTCGGTGACGGCTTTTGGCCTGTCGGCGGACCGGGCGTGACGCGGACGCGGGGATGCTCCGTCGTACGCGGGACGCGCGTACTCGTCCGGATCGGCGGTGGCGCGGTGCGGCCACCCGGGGGGCTGTACCGCCCTGCCGGCCGTTTCCTGCGTCGGCGGGTCGAGCGGCTCAAGCGGGTCGGCGAGGTCCACTCCGTCAACCCCGCCAACCCCGTCAACCCCGTCAACCCCGCCAACCCCGCCAACCCCGTCAACCCCGTCAACCCCGCCAACCCCGCCAACCCCGCCAACTCCGGCCATGAGGGAAGCATCAG
>JAFAUH010000303.1 GCA_019243445.1 Streptomycetaceae bacterium
TGCTCAGCGACCCCAGCGCGCCTGTCTTGATGCGCTACGGCTACGACAACTCGGGGAACCTCACCGACATCTTCGACTCCTTGGGGCTGCCGCTGAAACTCACCTACGACCAGCGCCGCATCACCGCATGGGAGGACCGCAACGGCACCTGGTACCGCTACGAGTACGACGAAAAAGGGCGGTGCGTCCGCACTCCGGGGATGGATCGGATCCTCGATTACACCTACGCCTACGACGAGGACTCGCGGACCACCAGTGTCACCGACTCACTCAGCAACACCAGCACCTACCAGTTCAACGACGCCTACCAGCTCATACGCCACACCGACCCGCTCGGCAACGCCACGGTACGCACCTGGGACCGCTACGACCGCCTGCAATCACTCACCGACCCGCTGGAGCACACCACGTCCTACACCTACGACACCGACGGCAACATGGCGACGGTGGTCGAGCCGGACGGCAGCCTCACCTCGATCGCATACAACAACCTGCGACTTCCGGTGACCATCACCGGCCCCGACGGCACGGCGGTGCACCGCACCTACGACGCAGCCGGCAACTGCACATCCGTCACCGACCCCCTCGGAGCCGTGACGACGTACGGCTACGACGAGCACGGTGCTCTCACCTCGGTGATCGACGCACTGGGCACCGTCCAGTACACCGCCGTCAACGACACGGCTGGCCGTCCCCTGGAGATGACCGAAGCAGGCGGTGCCACCATCCGCGCCGAGCGCGACGCGTTCGGCCGCATCGTGCAGACCACGGACGCGACCAGCACCGACACGCGCGTCACCTGGACCACCACCGGCCGGATCACGCGTCGCGAGCTGCCGGACGGTACCGCCGAGACCTGGACCTACGACCCCGAAGGCAACCCGGTCGAACACCGAGCCGCCGACGGCCGCGTGACGCACTACGAGTACAACCCGTTCGACTTGTGCTCCGCCCGTACCGACCCCGACGGCACACGCTACGAGTTCGCATATGACACCGAGCTGCGCCTGGTATCGGTCACCAACCCGCAGGGCGACCGCTGGAGCTACACCTACGACCCTGCGGGCCGACTGGTCACTGAGACCGACTTCAACGGCAGAACACTCCGCTACACCTATGACGCCGTCGGCCGGCTGGTCGAACGCCGCAACGGCGCAGGCGAAACGCTCAGCCTCACCAGGGACGCTTTGGGCGCTGTCGTGGAACAACGCAGCGCCGACGAGGTGACCACCTACGCCTATGATCGCTCGGGCAGGCTCCTTCGCGCCTCCAACTCCCACACCATCGTGGAGTACGAATACGACAGTGCGGGCCGCACGACTCGCGAGACCGTCAACGGCCGCAGCATGACATACACGTATGACGACCTCGGGCGCGTCATCGAGCGCCGTACGCCCAGTGGAATCGTTTCCACCTGGACCTACGATGCGGCCGGACGTCCCGAAGCGCTCTCCAGCGCCGGCCACGATCTCCACTTCACCTACGACGCAGACGGCCGTGAAATCGCCCGAACGCTGAACTCGGGCGTCACCCTCACCCAGACCTGGGATCGCACCCATCGCCTGACCACCCAGTCGGTCGTTCACGGACCGGACACCAAGCGCCCACCCATCCAGCACCGCGAATACGCCTACGACCTCCACGGCTTTCTCGCCGAAATCAACGAGCTCACCACCGGAACACGCCGCTACGACCTCGATGGCACAGGTCGCGTCACGGCCGTTCACGCCCGTGGCTGGAGCGAGACATACGCCTACGACGCCGTCGGCAACCTCACCCAAGCAGTGACACCCGAAGCGAAGACCACCAACGCGGCTGACACCGCTTCCACCACTGACACCTCCAGGGAATTGACCGGCACCCTGCTGCGCCGCGCGGGCCGGACCTCCTTCACCTACGACTCCCAAGGCCGCCTCATCCGCTCGACCAAACGCCTGCTGAACGGCCAGATGCGCACCCGCTCCTTCACCTGGAACGCCCAGGACCAACTCGTCGGCACGGTCACTCCCGACGGCACCCGCTGGCGCTACCTCTACGATCCCCTCGGCCGCCGCATCGCCAAGCAACGCCTCGACGATGGTGGCACGGTGGCGGAAGAGGTCCGGTTCACTTGGGACGACAGCCGCCTGGCCGAGCAGACCTCCAGCGACGGACAGACCACAACCTGGGACTACCTCTCCGGCACATACCGGCCGCTGACACAGGTCGACCAAGACCTCACCCAGGCCGAAGTGGACCTCCGATTCCACGCCGTCATCACGGACCTGGCCGGAACCCCAACCGAACTCATCTCTCCCGAAGGCGAGTTGACCTGGCACCACCGGACCACCCTCTGGGGCGCCCCGTCCCCCGATCCGACCACGCACGCTGTCGACTGCCTGCTGCGCTTCCCCGGCCAATACGCCGACCCGGAAACCGGCTGGAACTACAACTACTTCCGCTACTACGACCCGGAAACCGCCCGTTACACCACGCCCGACCCACTCGGCCTCGCGCCCGCCCCCAACCACCACGCCTACGTCGACAACCCCCTGACGTGGACCGACCCACTCGGTCTTGTGCCCTGCAAGGAAGCGGCGTTCAAGGACTGGCTCTCCAACCAGCAAGGGGATGTTGCCAGTGCGTTCCGTGCCGGCCGTCTTCGCTTGGAGCGGTTCGGGGGCGGCAGCGGCGGGAGCGAGGCGCTTCTGGTGGCCAGCAACCGGCAGAACGTCGCGAGCTCCTACTGGAGGGCCATGGGCGACCAGGAATTCGCCTCCCTAGCCAGGCGCAATGAGCTGCCGCCATCCAATGGCTACCAGGGGCTGTCGCCGGACAGGTCGTACTCGGCAGGGACGCGGTACTTCGGTCCCGAGAAAGGGCGGTATCTCGTCCAGTTCTTCGTCGGGGACGCCGGTCGGTCCTTGCCTGACCTGATGAAGGACAGCGGCATCGGCGGGAAGGCCGATGGCGAGGTGATGTCCTACGGGCTAGGCACGGCAGCCACGTCGTTCTCCTCGCAGCATAGAGTGCAGATGGAGAACATCATCAGGCCCGACGGGACATCGCAGACCCAGACCAAGGCACTGACCAGCTTCAACGCAAACCTCGCCAACGGCCAGTTCCATTGGTTTCTCGACTCGACGTGGGTCAGGGTGCCTGACCACATCCTCCGCCAGTACCCCACCTCCTGACCCTCCTCTCGAGGCGGATTAGGTTCAGGGCGCAGGCGCAGTAGGCGTGGTCGAGGTGGGTTTTGGGCAGGCCGCGGTAGGGGGGTGCGGCGGGCGTCGGTGCGGTCGCATCCGTCCTGCGCCCGGGACAGGAGGAAGATGGCCGCAGCACATGATCCCGG
>JAFAUH010000367.1 GCA_019243445.1 Streptomycetaceae bacterium
CAAGCAGCACGTCTCCCTCGAAGACATGATCATCGCGTTCCGGCGGGCCCGGATTACCGCTGCCACCGCAGCTCAACCCAGCCCCCCGCTATTCCACGACGCCCCACCGACCAGCGCCGCTACCGCCGCGTAACGGCGAAACTTCAGACTGGATGAGGTCCCTGCCGCAGTGCTGGGCGTGGTCGCGGTGACACAGGAAGCCAATGACCGTTCACGTCGTCTGCTTGAAGATCTCGGTGCGAGGTTGGTCAACCGCTTCGTCGAGTGGAACGAGCCCCAGGTGATGTACGTGTTCGAATCAGGCGCACATCCATGGCACCCCTCTTGACACGGAACGGCGGACTGATCGCTCCGCGGGCAGTTGGCCGAGACGTTCGCGTGGATACGCGTTGCACAAGAAATCGAACACATGGGCTAATTGTGGATGTGACGACTCGTGCTTTCCCTGAGGATCTTCTACACGCCCAGCGTGAGTGGTACCGCGTGTACGGAGAGCTTGCCGCGGCTGACAACGTAGCTCAGACGACGGTCCTACGGCGCCGCCTTCAGCGGCTTTCCGTGCAGATCACCACGCACCCGTACTGGGCCACCCTCCCCGGAGGAGTGCCAGCAGCGCGGATAGAGCTCAAGCAAGCGGCCTGGGCCAAGACGTGAACAGCAGGCTGGGCCAGCCTTCTTTCCCCGGATGCTTCGTCACCCGCCCATCACCGCACGGCACGTCCCGGCCATGCTCGTGGGCAGCTGCCCGTATTCCATCGCTTCCGAGCACAGCCAGGTGCTATCCACCGGCGGACGCCTCGCCCACCGCGGCGGCGTGGCCGCCGCCCCCGTAGGTCGGACGGGGAGCCGCGGCGTACGGGCGCGCGTCAGTTGCTCGCCGTGGTGATGGTGCCGCGTATGCCTGCGGCGCCAACCGCTCGCGTCCAGGTCGGCCAGGCGGGGCACCGCCGCCGCGGAGGCATGCGACGGCGCTGACGGGATGACGGGGGGCGTCGAGGTGATCGGGCGCCCGGAGCCGGTCGAGGACGCCGCAGGGGCCGACGCCGTGACCACGGCCGGGCGTCGACCGGCTACGGGACCGGACCGGAGCGCGGACGGGTGCACCGTGACGCACCCGGTGAGCAGGGCTGGGACGACGAGCAGGACCAGGCAGCGCATGTGACCACGGTCTACGGCCGTACTACGGCCGTTGGCGTGCCGCGTGCACGCAGTCACCTGAATAGGGGAGGTGAAAAGCGGCAGGCGGACGGAGTACCGTGGCGCTGAGGACTAGGAGGAGGCCCGAGATGAGCGCGCTCCCGTACGAGACGCCCGCCCCGTACGACCCGCACCGGCTGCGGGCCGACGAAGGCCCGCAGACACTCGCCGAGCTGAAAGCCGCGCTCGCCGCCGTGGCCCCCTCCGACCTGGTCATCTTCAACGCCCGGTTGAACGGCGCCCGCCTGGACGACGACGAGGTACGCGCGCTGATCACCGAATACCGACACCTCCTCGCCCTCCGTACGAGGCCGGAGGTGGCCACGGCCATCTCCGACTCGCTCGCCGGCCGCACCACGACCGTGCCCGCGACCGAGGTCTTCGCCCGGTACGGACTCGGCGAGTCCGCAGCGTGACCGCCGACCGACCCTGGAGTATCGACTTCCCGGAGCGGTTGAATGAGGTGTTCGCGCACCTCAGCCCCGGCGAGCGGCACGCGATCTACGACGCATTGAAGCTGCTCGCAGACGACCCCCGCGCAGGCGCCGAGGAACCGGTGACCGGCGCTGAGCTGCGGCGTCAACTCACCGCCCCCGCCGAGGACAGCGGCGGCCGGGTCACCATCTTGTACCGCATCCACGACGACGAGACCCGGCTCGAACTGATCTGGTTCCTCGCAGGACCCTGACACCCGCGCGGGCACCGGCCAACAGCGTCACCACTCGCGAAGCACAAAACCGAACCTGGCGAACAACTGCTGATCGATGCCAGACTTTCCGGTGTGACCACCACCCGCCGCCGACTTGGCAACGGACCCCGCCCGAACTCCGTTGCGACGGTCACCCGCACGAGCCAATCAGCCTCCGCCGCCGAACGGGCGGCAGCGGAGGCGGCACCCCGCGCCGAGAAGCCGCCGCAGGACCGACCAGACGGGCGCCGCCCCCTCGGCACAGGCCCTCAGCAGCCCTTCAGCTGATGAGGGCCCTCCCGCGCTGATGGGGTGGGGCATGAGCGTGGCCGGGCAGCGCACCCCGCGGACGGAACAGCCTGAGCATTACGCAGAGCTACGTTTTTCGGCCCCGAACTCCCAGCTCTGTCCCGAGGGGCAAAGTAGCTGTGTGTGAGGCTCAGCTCGTGGGCTCGATCTCTTCGCCCTCGGCGAGGACGCGGTAGACGGTGGCGACTGAGGGGTGTTCGCCCTTGTTCTTGCCGGAGGTGATGACGAGCTTGCTCGCGATCTGCGGGACGGGGATGCCGTTGGCTCGCAGGCTGCGGGCGTAGGCGGCCATGTCGTCGTCGACGACCTTGGGGCGCCCGCCGTGCCGGCCGCGCTCGCGGGCAGATACCTGGCCTTCGAGGGATTTCTCTCGGATGTACTCGCGTTCGGACTCGGCCATGCCGGCGAAGAACGCGAACAGGGCGGCGCCGTGCCCGGAGGGGTCGTAGACGCCTTGCAACGGGCCGGTGAGGAGTTCGAGTTCGATGTCGTCGGTGCGCAGGGTCTCGGCGATGGTCAGGAGCTCGGCGGCGCCGCGGCCGAGGCGTTTCATCTCGTGCACGGTGAGGATCACCCGCTGGTGCGGGACGGCCTTCTTGATGGTCTGCGCGAATTCGAGGACCTTGACGAACTCCGGCCGTACCTTGACCCGGGTGCTGATCTTCTCGGAGAAGACCGGGTCGCAGCCCGCCTCGTGAAGGGCGTCGAGCTGGCTCTGCAGCTCTTGTGAGGCGGTACTTGTGCGGGCGTACCCCACTCTCGTGGGAGTCCGGGGCCTGTCCCGACAAGCGGCAATGAACTCGCCAAACCCCCGGACGGCGCACGGAAGAGGGCTGGCCTCCGCTCGGCGGCGGGTGCGGAATCTCTGAGCGGTTTACATGGCGGGCCGGATGCCGACTGCGCGCATCGCTGTTGTGCGCGAGATGGGCGGGCTGTCCACCAGGGCGGCAGGGGAAGTTATCCACAGTGCGGGTCGGTGGGGGGTTGGGGGCGGGCAACGGCCCGGGGGCGCCCCAACGGCCGCCACAGGCAAGCACACCGCCCGGAGGGGGTCAACCAGCGAAAAGCATGCTGGTTGACCCCCTCCGAACGGCGCGCTAGGGCTACGCCCGTCCGCCGGGGCGCCCCCGACCCGAACCCACCCCCGTATGTGGCCTACGGCCGGGGACCGGCCGACGCCGTCGCCAACGTGCCAGCTGACCAGGGGATTTCACTCGTTCAGATCATGAGCAGGACTTGACCCGACTACCATAAACATGGTTCAATAGATGTGTTGGGAGGGGATGGCAGCCCCCGACCGACACCCCGGCACCTCCTGGTACCGGGACCAACCCCCTTCGCACACAAGGAGTCGATATGACGGAATTTCCCCAGAGTTTCCGGGTCACGCTGAACGACGTGGACGAAGAACGGCCCCTCAACAGTGAGATGGTCGTCACCGCGCTGGAGCGGCGGGAAGAGGCCGACTACTTCGGAGGCCGCCGCGTGGGCCTGTACGCGGCATTCAAGATGGCCCTGAGGGCCGGCGGCCAGCCGACATCGTTCGGCCTCTCCCGCCTTGAAGGCGAGCCGCACTGGGTCATCGATGACAAGTTCGGGGCGAACGGGTTCCCGCACTTCTGCCACGGGTTCGGCTCCCGCGTCACCATCCCGCGCACCGTCCGCGAGGAGATCGCCGAGGTACTGGACAACCTCGCCCGCAGCAGCGGACTCGCCGCCGAAATCGGCGCCGATATCCCGCTCATCCTCGCGTAACACCAACCTGCGGGGGCGGTACCACGCCGCCCCCGCACCGGACCAATCCCCCACTTCCGGCAGAAACAGCGTGGCAGCCGCCCCGCCGGAGACCCCCTTCACTCCCAAAGGAGTTCGCCATGACCCGGACCGCCACCACCGCGCCGAGCCCGCTCGACATCATCACGGCCGCAGCCGCCGCCATCGCGGTACGCGGCTACTACCAGCCGCTTTCGCGCATGTGGGAATCCGCCGTGCCCACCGTTATGGACGTCGAGCACTACCTGAACGGCACTGCCATGGACCGGGGTATCCGGCCGCGCATGGACGCCGCCCAGGCCGAGGCCGCAGCCACCGCCGCCGCAGTCCTGCAATGGGCACGCGACGGCGAGAGCGGCAACGAGTACCGGGCCAAGCTCGCCGCACTCGCCCGCGCCGAGCACGCCACCGGCCGGGATCTTTCGATCCTGTGTTCCGCAGTAGTCGCCTGGCAGCGCGACCAGCAGCGCGCGCACCGCGCCGCCGAGCGGGCCGACGAGGCCGCACACTCCCGCCATCAAGGCGCCATCGGCGAACGGCTCACCGCCGCCGTCACCGTGGACGCCGTCGTGAAACTGCCGGAACGGCATTACGGCTACCGCACCCAGCAACGGCACATGATCAAGCTCCGCGACGAGGACCGCAACGTGTTCGTGTGGTTCTCCAGCACCGCCACCATCCCCAGCGAAGGGGACCGGCTCACCGTCACCGGCACCGTCAGCAAGCACGACACTTACCGCGAGACCGCACAGACCTACCTGACGCGGTGCCGCTGGACAAAGGCCGACTGACAGAAGAAACCCCGTAAGGGCCATGAGATGGGGTGGACAACCACCCAAAAACATGGTTCAATAGATGTGTTGGGAGGGGATGGCAGCCCTCGACCAGCACCCCGGCACCACCCGGCACCGGGACCAACCCCCTTCACACGCAAGGAGCGAACATGAGTGACACCACAGGCAAGCTGAACAAGATCCGTGCGCTGCTCGACAAGGCGAACGATGAGGCCACGACGCTGGAGGAGGCCGAGACCTACCGGGGCAAGGCATTCGAGCTCATGGCCAAGTACGGCATCGAACAGGCTCTGTTGAACGAGGCCCGCCCCGGCAGCGACAAGCCCGCCGACCGGCTGATCACCCTTGACAACCCCTGGGCCAGGGAAAAGGCGCACCTTGCCAACGGGCTTGCGAAGGCCCTCCGGTGCGAGCTGATCATGGTGCCGCGCAAGGACGGAAATCCCGGCCATGCCGTCCACGTCTTCGGGTACGCATCGGACCTTGAGCGGCTGGACATGCTGTTCACCTCCCTCCTCCTGCAGATGTTCGGGGAACTCGCCCGCACCCCCGTCCCCGCCAACGACACCCCGCGAGCGTTCCGCCGCTCCTGGATCCTCGGATTCGCGGCCAAGGTGAGCGCCCGCGTCCGTGAGGCCGAGCAGCACGCCCGCAACGAGGCGACCACGGCCGCCACTGTCAGCGGCCGCAGCACGGATCTTGTTCTCGCCGACCGCAAGGCCGTCGTCACCCGCGCGTTCCACGACGCCTATCCCCGTCGCCGCTCGGGAGGCCGGACCACCATGACCGGCCGTGGGTACGGCGCAGGCAAGGCCGCCGGAGCCCGCGCCGACATCGGCGGCAGCCGCATCGGTGGCGGCAGCCGACACGCCATCAGCCGCTAACCCCCAGACTCCGGGGCGGGACCGCACCCGCCCCGGAGCCCATCACCACCAACACCACAAGTCGAGGGGGCGGCAGCCCCTACCTGATACCGGCCCCACCGGGCCGGCGGAACCCCCTTCATTCAGGAGCAACACATGAGCGACACCCCTGCACACTCCGCGGTCCACGTCAGTACCCGCTGGGCACATGAGGCGTTCACCCCGACATCGCCCAAAGTCACCGAATCCGCGCTTATCGACGCGATCCGGGTGCAACTTCGCACGTGGGTGACCCGCTCCCTGGGAATCGCGATCCCGGACCGCATCGAGACCGCGCCCGACCTGTCGGACCTCGTCCACGACATCGCGGAGCATGCGGAGGAGCAGTGGGGCGATTTCGACGACGACAGCAGCATCATGGGAGTGGCGCACGTCATCAACGCGCACGCCGACACGCTGCGCGCCGCCTATGGACACGGCGACGGGCACCTGTTGCAGGCCCTCACCTCTTTGAATATCGCCGCCCGCATCCTGGCCTGACAGAAGAGCGGGCCGGGGTGACCCGCCCCGGCCCAGGGGTAGCCCCCGGAGCCCGAGTCGACCACCACAACTCACCCGATGGCCACGAGAGCAGGGCTTGACCCCACCACCAAAAACATGGTTCAATAGATGTGTTGGGAGGGGATGGCAGCCCCCGACCAGCACCCCGGCCCCACCAGGCCGGGTATCAACCCCCTTCACGCAAGGAGCAGCAATCGTGAGTGATCTCGCGTCTTTCCGGTTCGACATCCCGGCCGGCGCCGTCTGTCGGCTGGAGTCCATCGTTGAGGCGACCAACCGCCGGGCGGCTGTGCATGGACTGAGCGCCTATCGGGTTGAGTTGTCGGAACCGTTCGAGAAGCCCTGGGATGACCCGTTCACCGGCCGTGCGGTCGGCACCGTGACGACGGTGACCGCGACTCTCACCGGCGCGGTGCCCCGCCATCGAGGATGGGCGATCGTGGCCCGGCTCGATCACGACGAGGACGAGGCGGCCGGCGGAAGCGGTGAGACCGTGATGAGCCTCTTCCCCGGTCTGCCCGAGGATCTGGCAGCTGTCGCGCGCGCACACCGAGCCCGCCCCCAGCAGTGCGACGGGTGCCACGCCACCCGCCACCGCACCGCTACCTACCTCGCGTATCACCGCGAGACCGGCCGCGTCCTGCAGCTGGGATCCACCTGCGTGGAGCCGTACACCGGCCTGCCGCTGAAGGGCCTTGAGACCCTATGGCGGTTCGGAACGCTCAAAGAGGGCGACTGGGAGGAGGCAGGCGAGGGCGGATTCCCGGCCGATCTCCGGGTCGGGGTGCTGGACGTCTTGCGCGTCACAGTCGCTGTCGTCACCCTCACCGGCGGCTACCGCAGCCGCGAGATGTCATGTGGGGGCGAGACGACCACCGCCGACCTGGTGAGCGATTACTACTACAACCGCCGGGCGAACACACTGCGAAACGACGTCGATGCCGACACCAGCGCCGCCGAAACCGCCAAGGCGGTACGGGCGTGGGCACTCGCCGGACACGGCGCGGACAGTGATTACCGGCACAAAGTGGCCGTACTCTCCAAGGGCGAGACCATCCACAACCGCCACCTTGCGGTACTCGCCTCAGCCGTCGCCGGTTGGTCCCGCGATCAGCGCCGGGCCGCCGAGGAAGCCGCCGCCCGCAACTCCCGCCACCAGGGCGAAGTAGGCCAGCGGATCACCGTCACCGCCACCGTCGCCCGCGTCCACGAGCTGGAGAGCCGCACCTACGGCTACCGCGAACAACAGCGATGGCTGGTGACTTTCCAGGACCCCGACGACAACGTGTACATCTGGTACGCCACCACCAGCAACATCCCCGACGAGCGCGAAACCGTCCGCCTCACTGGCACCGTCAAAAAGCACGACACGTTCCGCGACATCGCGCAAACCGTGCTGAACCGATGCCGCGTCACCACGGCGGAACCCGCCAACGCTTAATAGCAGGTCCGGCCGGGGCGAGAAAGGCGCCCCGGCCGCCGCCATTGGCGACACGCCACGGGCCGAGCGTTGACAGCCCATCTAAAACATGGTTCAATAGATGTGTTGGGAGGGGATGGCAGCCCCCACCCGACATCCCGGCACCACCCGGTACCGGGACCAACCCCCTTCACCCGCAAGGAGCAAAACCGTGAGCACCACCTTGACCCGTCGCGGCCGTAGCTGCACGCCGGAGGAGAAGGAGAAGTTCGCCGAGCAGCGGGCCGAGACCCGCGCCCGCGTCAACCAGCTGGCGGACACCGCCATGACGGCACTGGCCACCTCCGCCCAGCTGTGGAAGACCTTCCTGCGGGCCGCCGCCGTGCACCACCAGCGGCCGGGCACGGTCAACCTTTTGTTGCTCGCCGTGCAAGCCCCTGAAGCCGAGGCCGTCAACTCCTTCCAGGGATGGCGGGCCCAAGGCCGCCAGGTCCGCCGGGGCGAGAAGGGCCACAAGATCTACACCACCGTCATCAAGCCCCGCCAAGGCGAGGCCGAGCCGCAGCACAACGACAGTGAAGACCAGGCCGCCGACGAGCGCGGTGCCTTGGCGGGCTTCAGCGTCGGGACGGTGTTCGACATCGCGCAGACGGACCCGATCCAGGGCAAGGACCAGCCGGACCTGACATCCCCGTACCGGATCAGCGCCGATCAGGCCGCCGCCGCCGTCCGAGCCCAGCTCGCCCGGCACGGTTTCCGCGTCGAGGAGCGCCCCGGAGCCGGAGCCGCCCACATGGACGCACGCGAAGACGGAGACGACGGCATGTGGATCCTGCCCCTCGACCCAGCCGACGCCACCGGACCGGCCACAACCCGCGAACTGCTCGGCGTACTCGCCCACTGCGAATTCCTCGCCGCCAACGGTGGCACAGACAGCCGGACCCTGGCCGACGAGGCCGAGTCCGCCGCCCACCTGGCCGCGCTCATGCTCGGACTGCCCACAGGACCCGCACCCTTGCCGGACATCCCTGAGATGAGCCTGGACGACCCCAACAACCCCCCGATCAAGCAGGCCGCTACCGCCGTCGTCACCATCGGCCGCCGGATCGCCGCCGACCTGTCCGGACGCCGGTAACCCTGTCTCGGCGGGTGGGTGCGGGAGAGCGGTCCCGCACCCACCCGGCCCCGAGCCCCTTCGTTCGAACAGAAATCCCGCCATGACCATCAACAGCGCCGTTCCGCAGGGACGTTCACCCGCACGGAGTGCACGCGAGGCTTGACCCACCGCCAAAAACATGGTTCAATAGATGTGTTGGGAGGGGATGGCAGCCCCCACCCGACACCCCGGCACCACCCAGTACCGGGGCCAACCCCCTTCACCCATCAAGGAGTTTCAAGATGAACGCCACCACCGAGCGCCCGACCCCCGCCGACCTCCCCGCCGGAACCCTCATCCGCGTCCAGCCCCACCCCCGCTACACGCGCATCCCCGCCAGCAACGGCATCGTCGTCACACCGTATGGCCCCGAAGAGACCGCGCACACGCGGGACATGGTGCTGGTGTGGTTCTGGGGACTCGGCGCCCCCGTGCCCGGCACTTCCGTTCACCTGATCTTCCCCGCCGAGATCACCCCGCTGCACACCACGCTCGACACCATGCCCGCCCCGGTGTTCGACACACTCGCCCAAACCGCCGTAGCCCACCGTGACGCTCTCCCGTGGGACGACATGAAACCCCTCGCCGACGCCATTAACGCCGCCGCCCAGCGCCGCCAGAGCTGACCTAACCGGCCGGGGGCGGGCCCACCCCGCCCCCGGCCACCCACGCCGACCAGACCAGGCCCGCCCCCGGCAACACCACCCCGCCGGCACCCACCCGCAGCGCGCGAAAGCGGACGCCCTCCGGGCGGCACCCCCTCACCGGCGCGTTCACCGCCGCGCCCCGCCCCGGCCGCAAGCGGCCGATCCGGGCCCCGACGGGCGCCGGCCCCGGGCGCGCCACCGACCACAAAGGGCGCCGCCCCTGCACCGCGCTCCAAAGCGGCCAAAGCCCCGGCCGCCCGATCACGCCGCCGGCCACACCCCCACGACTCCCACCAGGAGCACAGCCATGCCCCAACACGACGACCCGCACGAGGACCTCAACGCCCGCGCCATCCCCCGCATCCCACGCCCCCGGCGCGAAGACGAAACCGGCGGAGGCCAACCGCCCACCCACGGGCGCATCCCACCCCAAGACGGCCCCACCTCCAACTGACAACCCCACACCCACAACCCGAAAGAGCAATCCGTGATCCCCCTCTACCTGCTGTACCTCGTGACAGGCGCCCTGATCTTCACCAGCGACGGCGCGACACCCACCACCGCGCTGCGCGACATCCAGACCGACAAGACCCGCCCGCCACTGCGCCACGAACTGCTCGCATCCATCGTCGCGTTCACCGTCGCACTCCCGCTGTGGCCGGTCGCCGTCGCGTGGCGGACAGCCCTCGTCGCCACACGCGCCATCCGCCGACGACACCCTGAACACCCCAACGTCACCAGGCTGCGAACCAAGGACCGCCGACCGATGCCACCGGCGGAACCACGTTGCCCTGCACCACCGCTCAGTCCGGAACCCGAGACGGAGCTGTCCAAGAGGCTCAGCCTGGACATCCTCACAAAAAACATGGTCCAATAAGTTGGGGTCGGGAGCATCTCCCGACCCGCATACCGCAGCCGAACAACAGTGACGGCCAGGCAAAGTTTGGCAGCTCGCCTGGCCGTCCGACCCCCTTCACGAGGAGTCCCCACCATGCTACGTGACTCGCGGCGCTCTCCCGAAAAGCCGGAGCCGTACGACTGGGTCCAGGTCCGGCCCGCCAACCGTGCCGGCATCGACCCGACCCAGACCTACCTCGTCGCCGACCAGCACAGCCTGTACGCCTACGAGCTCAACCACCGCAAGGATCATCCCGATCACCAGGACCGGGCCGCCGTCGTCGACATCGACGACGTCACGCTCGTCACCCGATTCGCCGAAACCGGCGCCCGCAGCTGGAGGCCGCTATGACCACGGCCCTCACCAGCGCGCGGTCGCACCTCATATCCAGGAGCCCGCACATGCCACCCCGCCACGCAGCCGACCAGGACCCCAACCGGCTCATCACACCCGCCGAGTTCGCCCGGCTGCTCGGGCACAAGGACACCACCACGCTCAGCCACTGGATCAAAAACCCGCCGCCCGGATTCCCCACCCCCAAAGCCTGGGACGAACTGCCCAGCGGACGCCGCCGCCCCCGATGGAAACTCCGCCACGCCCAGGAATACGCCAGCACACCCCGGCCCAGCCGGACCGGCGCCGGCCGCCGCACAGGATCCCGCAACGCCCCGCCCCACGCATACACCGGAGACCCCCGTCTCGACCTCGCCCGCAGCCTGCTCACCAAGCACCCCCACGCCACCACCGGCGAACTCGCCAAGCACCTAGCACAGCAACTCCAGCAACCGCCCTCGCACACCACACTGACCCGCATCATCAACACCGCCCGCCAACACCCCACCCCAGAGACCGACTCATGAACCACTGCCCCCGCTGTACCGGCCCCCTCGGTCACCAGCCCGCACGCTCCCGCACCACTACCGCACGCAACATCCCCATCTGCACACCTTGCGGACACCACGAAGCTGACTGCGACGCACGCCAGTTGCCCCCCATTCCGCCCGGCGAGTGGCCCGTCACCTCAGCAGAGCGTTGATGGCTTGCCAACTACTCGACAAATAGGGCAAATCATTCGAACTAGAATGAATCCGCTGGTACGTCAACTACCCAGCAAATAAGAAGAATCGCACAAGAAGGATTATCTATCCGCCCTGACCCTGTGGACACAGAAAAAACTTCCGCGATATGCGCATGTCGGTGCATCACCGAGTCCGACAGGTCTATGATCACGTACGTGGCAGGAGTACGAGGACTCAAACAGAGCGGCCGGACGGGGAAATTCGACCCGGAAGAGGTCGTGACCCTGACCCTCCGCTTCCGGCCTGATGACCCATACCGCCCTCTGTACGAGGAGCTCGTGAAACGCCTGGACGTGTCCGGCGCTGAAGTAGCGCGCCGTGGCATGAAGGCGCTTCACGATGAGCTCAGCCGCACGGGATGGACGCCTGCGGAGGAGGCCCGCATAGCCAGCTGACAAAAAGAAGGCCCCCGCTTTGCGGGGGCGGCCAACAGGACAAATGAAGCTTGCCTGAGGCCCCTCACTCCACGGCTAGCAACCACCGAGGAGCCTCACCAGTAGGAACCCCTGCCAGGGGGTCCCCGCGAATCCCACCCCGAACGGCTGCCAGGCCGCCGGGTCAGTCTTCTTTTGCCCCTCGTAACCAGAGAGGCCGTTGCCATCGTACCAACAGGCAGCGGTGGCGGTACCTCCATGCCTGGATCCGGTGTGTCTTGGCCGGATCTACATGTCGACGAGTTCTGCGACCGCACCGGAACACCGTGGCGATCCACCCAGCAAGGAGACCTTGCCTGGACGGCGTACCAAGCCGAGCGCCGCCGACGTGGAAAAACCGACGAAGACCCCTTCAGGGCCTACAACCCTTTCCGCCAGGGCCGCCGCTGACAGACAGCCCCAGTGTTCAGGAAACTGAACGCCGTAGCGGTACTGCTTGCTCGGATACTCCCCGGAGCCCAAAAACTCAAACGGTCCCTGCCACGGGGGAAGCAGGGACCGCCGGGGCCGTGCCTCGGGGGAGGGGCACGGTGCTGTCAGCGTAATAGATCAGTCGGCGAGCGGGTCGTAGAGCACTCGCCGCGCGGCTGCCGTCCAACAAGGGAACCATCACCGGCCCGATCCACGGAGGCCGCCGCCCACCCAGCACTGCCGACGACACGCCACCGAACGTCTGCACGGTTGCGCACCCCGCCCCATTTCCGTAACATTCATGTGCGTGACGAAAATGGTTGATGGGGTATCCGCAGATGGAGTGGTGGTGATCGAGCAGGCGGCGCCGACGTGCGAGGGGTGCGGCAAGCCGCTACCTCCGCCCACACCGGGCAAGGGACGCCCCCGCGCGTACCACAACAGCACCTGCCGCATGCGAGCCCACCGCAAGAAGCGCCAGCCCGGCCGCGCCGAGGCCCTGGTGATCCTCGCGGACCTGCGTCTACCGGTCATCAGCGAGCGCGCGTTGGACCAGCTCGACGCGAAAACACTGGCCGAGGTGATCCGGCAGGCCCAGGCCGCCCGTACCGCCCTCGCCCGGCTCACCGAACTCATCCCCGCCGAGCCCGCTGTGAACGGCACCGTCGCTACCGTGCCCGCCCAGTCGGCGGCCGGCGACGAACTCGCCGAGCACCAGGCCACCCCCGAGCAGCTTGCCGTCCCGGTCCCGGAGTCGGCCAGCGTCACCGAGGAGCCGGTGACGCAAACCCCGGCGCCCGTCGCCCCGCCGCCGAGCGAGGCCCCCGCGGTGCAGCTGCGCGAAGTGGCCGGCATGCGGCCCACCGCCGAGCAGGCCGCCATCATCGACGCGTGCGCCTCCGGCGTCGACCTGGTCGTTGAAGCCGGCGCGGGCACCGGCAAGACCACCACGCTCCGCATGGCCAGTACGCAGATGCGCGGCCGCGGACTGTACGTCGCCTACAACCGCTCCATCGCCCAGGACGCGAAGAAGGCGTTCCCGGCACACGTGCAGTGCTCCACCGCGCACAGCCTCGCGTTCCGGGCCCACGGCCGTGACTACAAGCACCGGCTCAACCTCCGTGTCCCGGCCCAGCGCACCGCCGAGCTGTTGCGGATCGTGGAGCCGTTGCGAGTCAATCGCGACATCGTGTTGGCGCCGGCCGCGCTCGCCCGGCTCGCCTCCGACGCGGTCGACGCGTTCGCCTACTCCGCCGACACCGAGGTGATGGTCAAGCACGTGCCGCCACTCGAAGGGGTGACGCGGGCGGAGATGGAAGAGTTGCGGCGCGAAATCCTGCCGCACGCCCGCCGACTGTGGCGCGAGACCCAAAACCTCGACAGCCAACACCGGTACACCCACGACTACTACCTGAAAGCGTGGGCCCTCACCTGCCCGAAGCTGAAGGCGGACTTCGTGCTACTGGACGAGGCCCAGGACTCCAACCCCGTGGTCGCGCACCTCGTGCAGGCCCAAGACGCCCAGCGCATCGCCGTGGGCGACTCCGCCCAGGCGATCTACGGATGGCGCGGAGCCGTCGACGCGCTCGCCACGTGGCCCGCCCAAAAGCGCCTGTACCTACAGCAGTCATGGCGATTCGGGCAGGCCGTCGCCGACGAGGCGAACCGGTGGCTTAACCAGGTCGGTGCCCCCATCCGCCTCTACGGCAACCCCGCCATGAAATCCCGCGTCCTGCCCGGGAGCTGCGGCGAGTACGCCGATGCCGTGTTGTGCCGCACCAATGCGGAGGCGATGGCCCGCGCCATGTCCGTGCTCGAAAACGGTCGCCGCCCGGCCCTGGTCGGCGGCGCCGGCCAGATCAGGGCACTGGCCGAGGCCGCGTTGGACCTACGATCCGGCCGCCCCACTAGCCACCCCGAACTACTCGCGTTCCAGACGTGGGACCAGCTCCGGCGGTACGTCCGCGACGAGAACAGCGGCAGCGACCTGCGGGTGTTCGTCCGCCTCATCGACGACTACGGCCCCGAGCAGGTCATCAAGGCCGCCAACGCCCTGGTCGAGGAGAAGGCCGCCGACGTGATCCTGAGCACCGCCCACAAGGCCAAGGGCCGCGAGTGGCCCACCGTCCTGATCGCCTCCGACTTCAGCGAGCCCAAACGGCAGGAGAACGGCGACCCCGGTCCCATCCGCCGCGACGAGGCGATGTTGGCGTACGTCGCCGTCACCCGCGCCCGCCTCACACTCGACAACGAAGGACTCGCCTGGATCAACGAGTACGACCAGCTGTAGGCCGCCAACTCCCGCCCACCTTTCCGTCACGCCACAGGAGCGTGACGGAAAGGTGGGCGGGAGGCTCAAGAACTGACATCACGCCAGGAAGAAATGAAATAGGGCAATCCGGCCACAACTTCCCTTCTGAACCTGTGGTGGACAGAAAAAAACTCCAGCAACACACCGAAGGATGTCCCGGACGACCATGGCGATGCTCTACGATCTTCACTGTGCCACCCTCACGAGGCAAACAGCAGCGCGGAAAGACGGCCCAGTTCAAGCCGGACCGCCCGATCCGCGCCGAAGTCGAGTTCGCACCCGGTGACGAGCCGTACCGCCCCGCGTTCGAGTGGCTGGTGCATGACATGGGCGTGTCCGGAGCTCAGGTACTCCGCGAGGCTGTGATGGAGCTCTGGCAGAAGAGGGCCGCTCAACGGGGCATGACGCCGGAGGAGGCTCAGCAGATAGCCAGCTGACGACATAAATAAGGCCCCCGAGTAGGGGGCGCGCCAACAGGGACAAAAGAAGATCACCGAGGCCCCTCGCCTCAAAACGGACGCCAATCCAGCCGAGGAAGCCTCACCCACTAGGGACCTTGCCAAGTCCCTGCGAAACCCAACCTGACGGTTGCCACGCCGTCGGGCCGGTCTCTTTTGTGCCCACACAGAGGAAGGACACGGCTGCCATGATGCCACATGGCAGCGGTGGCGGTACCCCCATGCCTGGATCCGGTGTGTCTTGGCCGGATCTACATGTCGACACCGCTACCGTACAAAATTTCGAAACCCGTCCGGCTGTTCTACGGTTCCCGCAGCTCACCGAGCGGGCGTGGTTCCGGACGGTCGGGATCATTCATGACCGCGGTATGCCGTACCGCTTGTACCGGCTGACCGAATTCCTGTCACAGTGCCGGGTCGACCGCATGACCGGCCGCGTGCTAGGCCTGTGGTTCACCGAGGAGACCGACGGCGGGATGAAGCTCGCCGAGGAGTACGCCGAGCGCCACCAGCTGCACGCCAAGGCATTTTGGGAGGATTGGGCAGGGTTGCGCACGGCAGGACTCGCGGAACGGGTCGTTGCTCCGGCGCCGGGCCGTCACGCCGTCTACGCGCTGTGCCTGCGCACGGAGTCGATCCCCCACGGCCTGCCGGAAGACCTCGCCCGCCAACTGCGCGTGTGGGCCCTGCCCGAGGAGGAGCCGGCCGAGGAGGAAGACACCCTGTACGGGCGCCTGTCGGAGGCGGTGGACCCCGCATCGTGGGCCGAGCCGGTCACCCACGAGGTAACCGAGCGCCAGGCCGCCACACTGGCCGCCATGCCACGTTGGGAGCACCCCGACGGCAGCCCGGCCGCCGAAGCGGCCTCAGAGCTCCGCAAGGCGGCCGCCAGGCTGCCCGAGGAGGAGCGCCCCCGCGAGTGGATCCGCAGCTCAGCGATCGCCAAGCCGGCCACCACCGACCGCCTCGACCAGTGGCTCGAACTCGCCGCATACACCCAACCCGAAACGTCTCCTCTATACCGAGAGGGCTCACAACTATCTGGTTTTGGTTTTAGTGCAGGTAGTAAGGGGTTTAGGCCGTCGAAGAACATCGAAGAGACAAAGACGACGCCTTCGGCGGCAGCTAGAAGAAGGGGGCTGGTTCCGTCCGGTGACCCGCTGCCCGCCGTCGCGGATCGGGTCATGCGGCGCGCGTGGGCGGCGTGGAGGCGTCAACTGGGCCGGGACAAGGTGATTTTGCCGGTCGGTGCCGGTTCGCCGTTCACCGAGCGGCACAGCGGCTCGTCCTGGGATGACCTGCACCGCACGGTGGGGATCGCCTTGCGCCGTGGCGCGACCGAGTCCGAGCTGGTCGAGCTGATCACGCACAACATCCCGGCTGACATCGGCGACGTCAGCCGCCTTGTGGGGTGGCGGTTGTGGCGCCTGATCAACGCCCGCACCGACGCACTCCCGTACCGCAAGCCCCCAGCGGTGAAGATCGCCGCCCACGTCACCACGTGGGACGAGGCCAGCCCGGCCGCCCGGATGCGGATGCGTGCTGACTCCCGCGCCGCAGAACCCGAGGTGCCAGGCACCCCGAACCCGCTCGCCGAAGCCGCCCGGGCCAAGGCCCGCGAGGAGGCTGAGCGCCGCCGTGCGCAGGCCGAGGCCGAACGCCGGGCCCGGTACGCCCGGTGGGGCATCAGCGTGCAGCCGATCCGAGAGCCTGAGCACGTCATGCAGGCCATCGCCGACGAGCTCAACCCGCCGCGTACCGGCGAGGACGCACGAGCTGCTGCCCTGGACAAGGCCCGGCGCGAGAAGCGCGAACGCAAGCAGGCCCGCACCGTCGACCCCGTCGCCGCCGCCCGGATGCGGGCCCGGCTCGAACGCCTTGGGATCCGCCCCACCAAGGACCCGGAATGAACCCGCGCGCACCCCGTGGCCCGGTAGGCTCGTTGACCACAGCACAAGCCCACCCCGACGAGAGGACAGCGGCGATGAGCGAGCACCGGGCCGATGAGCTCGTGCAGGCCCGCCGCTTCCTGCTGTCCGCCCCGGGCCCGGCCGTCACCAATGAGGTGGAGGCCCTGCGGTTGCTCGCTCAGATCGAGGGCGAGGCCGACGAGCGGCTGACCCTCGCCCTGGAGGGGACCAGCCCGGCCCCGGACGAGTTCGCCGGATACCGGCGGCGCCGCGCGTACGTGTGGGCCCGCCTCGCCCAGCTCCGCCCGGAGTTCGAGCAGACCGCGGCCGACGCGGTGCGCAGGTGGCAAGAGGCCGACGTGATCCGGGCCGCCGTCGAGGAGGCGGCCCGGTGACCACCCCGACGCGGCAGACGCTCAATGTCTTCATGCTGCCACTTCAGATGCCCGGCCCGGACGCGGTGCTCTACCGGCCCATCCGCACGACCCGCGACGTAGATGGCGAGTGTGACGGACTGGATATGGCAGCACGGTGGTGGGACCAACTTGCCCGCGACCGCACCGGCGTATGGCTGTACCGCACGGTCACCGACCCCGTGGCCGCCACCGCGCTCGCACTGCCGCAGCTGCTGCCGCCGGACCTGGCCCACAAGCTCGAACGGACCTGCGAGTTGACCGTCGCATGGGACCAGGCCGAAGCCCGCGACGACGAGCACGAGTGCACCCGGCTCAACGCCTGCCTGGACGTGCTGGCCACCGACGAGATGACGCTTGTGCGCGCCGCACTGAGTGAGGCGTACTTCCGCTGGAAGTCCGCCCGGCGGCACTCCACCGGCGCCGCCGACGGCTGGATTCCCGCACCCCGCGACCTCACCGGCCGCGCCGAGGCGTACCGCTACGGCCGACGGCCCCGCCCATGACGACCTGTCCCCCGGCCGACGCCGACCTCACGGGCACCACCGCGACGCCGCCCCGTCCGCTTGCGCTACGCGCCGGCCGCTGCCAGGTACGCGAGGCGGCGCCGGGCGGCGTTGGGGTCGCCCATGTGCACGGTGGGGTTGTGTTCCCAGGGGATGGCTCCGACCCGGTACCGGGCCAGTGCCTTGGATCCGGGCGCGAACCGAGCATGCAGCTCGATGACGTGGCGGGGAGTGCCGGCCCGTTCCATGTGGCGCACGCAGCCGCGGCGCATCGAGTGCCCGGTGTACCGCTTGAGTTTGCGGCGCAGGGCCCGGCGGCGGAGCCGCCGTTCGGTGCGGATCGCCTCGCGCTCCGCGTCGCTGTCGGCGGCGGCGAGTTCGGCGCGTTCCGCGCAGGTGCTGAGGAGTTCGCGTTCCTCTGGCCGCAGGTCGCGCACCAGGCCGGCCGCTTTGGCGCGGTCGGCGATGATGTTGCGCAAGGTGCGGTCGCCGATACCGCCGGCCCGGCGTTCGTCGGCCGGGCGGCGCCCGGCGCACTGGCCGGTGTCGCCGAGGCGGCCCCATCGGTCGATCCGTCGCAGCAGCGGCCCGGTGTGCTCCGCGCCGTGTTCGGCGAGCAGTGCCATCCAGGCCCGCCACGCGGTCACCGGGCACAGGGCCGCATCGTCTTGTGCCACCAGGCGCACGACGTCGCGCAGCTTGCCGTAGGGGTTTGTCTTGGAGCGGCGCAAGGTCAGTTCCAGGGCCGGGCGTTGGATCACCTTGCCGGTGGCCAGGTCGTAGATGTCCGCGCTCACCTCGGTGACGTCGAGGACGGACAGCGAGACCGGCTCGCTGGCGCGGCCGGCCATGTACCAGTGCAGCAGCAGCGCGACCGCGTCCCGCAGGCCCCGGGCGGTGTTCCGGTCGCAGGTGGCCACCATCGCGGCCAGGTGCTCGCGGGTGCATTCGGTGGCCTGCAGCACGTCGCCGGCGCCCGCTGGGTCGGTGGCCTCTTCGGTGGACCGGCTCGCCAGCACTCGGGCGATCAGGTCGCGTTCGTCGTCTCGGACCGGGTGTCCGTTGAGCGCGCGGACGCTGGCCACCGTGGTGACGTAACTGGTGATCGTGTCGGTGGGGTGCTGTTGGTCGGCGAGGTGGTTGGCCCAGTCCGCCAGGGTGCCGGCATTGGTGGGCACGCGGCCGTGTTCGTTGCACCAGGCCGTGAATGCCTCAGCCCGAGAGGCACGGGAACGGCGGGTGTTGGCCGGTTCCGCCAGCGCGGCCCGGCGGGCCGTTGCCTCATTGATGGTGAAGCCGCCGGGCGTGCGTACCCGCCCCGGTTCGGCCGCGGTGTAGTGGCCGGGCAGCACCAGACCTCCCGTACCCGGGCGCCGGGCGCGCTCCAGCACGCTGCCGCCGGCCCCGTGCCCGTTTTTCGTCACGGGGTCGGGTGTGACGATGGTCGGTGTTGCCGCCCGGTGATGTGCGGCCAACTGGGCCGCCATGGCTGCGAGCTGTGCGGCCACGTCCTCACCGGCCGCCGCCCGCGCGGCAAGCTGCGCGATGGTGTCGGCCAGCTCGCCGGCGGCGAGCTCCACCACGGCTCCGGTCACCGTGCGCCCTCGCGCCGCCGGTCGGCCACCGTCAGCGCGGCAGCGGCGAGACTGGCCGCGGTGACGCCGGCCGCCGAGCCGTACCAGATCCAGCCCACCGGCGCGGTGCCGTGCGGACCGATGAGGCCGATGAACGGCAGTGCCAGCGTCAGCCAGGCGGCGACCAGCGGCCGGGCGGTCCCGGCCAGGTCACTGCGCCGGGCCGTGACGAGCAGGCCCACGGCCATCACGAGCGCGGCCGGAGGCAGCCAGTCGCAGGCAATGACCTGGAACATCCCCCAGTCCACTGACACGTGGTCGAAGTTGGTCACCTCATACGATGAGCTCACTGGTCAGCGTCCTTCCTGGTCTTGGGACCGCTCGACGTCGAAGGCGCGGTTCCATCCCGCTTCGGCCACGGCGTACAGCTGTGGGTCATCGCACACGGCCTCTTGGATCTGTCGGCCGACCGTTTCCATGCGCGCGCCCAATGGCGAGGCGGCGACGTCCGGATGGGACACCGCAGTTTGCAGGCCCATCATCACGACCCAGGCGTCTTGCCGGGTCATGCCCAACGTGACCGGGCCCATGTCGGCCCAGCGGGTATACGCGTCGTGCATCAGGCGGACGGACGCCGCCTCACTCTCGCTCGCTTCGTCGGTCACCGCAACTCCCGCTTCCTCACTGGGCCCAGGAGCGCAGCGCGATCCCGGCGCCGGCGGCGCGGGCGGCGAGCTCGCGCAGGCCGGGCAGGCGCACGGTACGCACCGGGTCGCTCATCACCGTGGTGGCGCGGCAGTCGGCGCACCACCGCCAGGCCGGAACAGGCTTCGATACGTGGTGGAACGTGCGGGTACCGCACCGTTCGCACCGCACGCGCACCCGCATGCCGCCGCGGCGCATCGGCCGACGGCTCATTTCCCCATGCATGCCGCCCCTTTCGCCGGGTCCGTTCCGGTCCGTCCGCTCCTGCGCCGGTTGTGACATACCGTCACTGAACGCGCTCGCCCCACACTACCAATGATTTCCGACTCTTCCACGGTATTGGAAATTAGTGCGTGGAATTTGTCATGAACATGATTTAGATTACGTTAAGTTACGTCATTTAGTTTCGTTTAGTTAGGTTGCGTTACATCACAAGAGACGATACGATACTGGCATGACGTCGGACCCGCTGGGCCTGCAGGCCCAGCGGAGCGAACGAATGGGAGGGCGTGCGATGACGCCGGAAGAGCAAGAGATCGTGACGACGCAGTTCAACGACGACCGCAAACCACTGCACGAGTTCACCTCGGACCAGCGGCACTGGCTGTGCACCGGCATCGACCGCAACCCCGGCCAGGCCACCCCCGGATACATCGAGGCCGAAGACGCCCGCTTCGGCATCGACCGCCAGGCAGCCACCCGCGGCCCCGACCCCTTCTGACACACCACCAGCGCGGGCAGGCCCGACCCGCCCGCACAGTCGTCACCAACCCGCCTCCGACACGACCCCAGAGCGGCGGGGGCGGTAACCGCGCCCGAGACACACATCAACCAGGAGACATCGACGAGATGACCAACGCGACCATCCCGACGACGTACCAGACCCACCAGCGCCGTGCCATCGAGCTGGACGGCACCGTCCACGCGGCCCGGTACGCAGGCGACCGCGATCACTTCACGACGGCCTGCGCCGCTACCCGGTACCCGGCCCCCGCCATCGACCGCCTGGTGAACGACGTGGACGCCTGGACGGTGACCTGCCCCGCGTGCCGGACCGCCCTGGCCCTCGTCATCACCTGCCCGCTGTGCAAGACCGCCGGCGCCCAGGAGTACGGCGAGCCGATCCCCGGCACCGACGACTACGCGGACTGCGCCCGCTGCATCAACCCCGCCTGCGGCAACCGCTGGGGCCTGGACCCCGGCGCCGACGGCTCCTGCACCTCCTGCACCTCCTGCGGCGGCTCCGGCCACACCGGCCGCGGCAGCCTCCGCGACCCGAAGTGCTCCTGCGGGGAGCTGAGCAACTACTGAGAGCATGGGCCTTTCCGACGAGCTCAACCGCCGCTCGGCTGCACCCCGCCGAAGCCCGCGGCGCGTAACGACAGTGGTGAGGGGCTCGCCTCACCACCCACCCATCCACTGGATCACTGAACACCAAGGCAAGGAACGGAACATGGGCGGCGAGCGACTGAACCCGCTGATGACGGGCGTGGACCCTTACACCGCGGCCGCGTACCTGGCAGCGCCGATCCGCATCGAGCCCGCCACCGGCACGGCGACCGGCCACATTGAGCTCTCCGACCGGTCCCGCCGCGGGCCCGAGAGGCGCGAACTCGCCGCCCACCTCGCCAGCTTCTACCAGGTGCACGTCGAACGCGTCACCCGCTTCCGCCAGGTAACCATCGACGGGCCGATGGAGCTCGACCACCGTGGCCGGCTCCGCCCCACCAGCTCCACCCGCGAGCGCATCGAGCACCGCACCGGCCACGGCCGCACCGACCTGACAGTGACCGGCGCCCTCGCCGACGTAGCCCGCTTCGCCGCAGTGCTGCCCGTCGCACTCGCCGCGATCGACAAACTGTCCGCCCACTGGGCCCGCCCCTACCGGCAGTGGCTCACCGGCCCGGGCGAATGGCTCATGTGCCCCTCCGAACACGCCACCGCCGTACGCCGGTGGCGCCGCCAGTTCGCCGAGGCATTCGCCTACGCGCTCGGCACCGGCCGGGTGGCCAGCAACCGCGACTACGACCCGGCTGACCCGCACCGCCACGCCGAGGCCGCAGCCCAAGCAGCCCTGCGCGAACTCGGTTGGCTGTGGCTGGAAGAACTGGAAGGCCCCGACCAGCGCCGCACCGCCGCCATCTACACCGGATGCGCCCAACTCGACCAGGACACCCCCGCCCTCGTTTCCGTCACCGACGAGCCAGTAACGGAAACGCTCGCCACCAACCAGGACGACACGGAAACGCTCGCCACCAACCAGGACGACTCCGACGGCTGCGACCACACGACGCTCACGCCGGCCGCCACCGAAACCGTCACCGAGCAGCCCGTGACAAAAACCGCGGCCGCCGTCGACCCGGAGGCCGAGCGCGCCGCCCAGTGGGCCGCAACCTCCGGCGCTCTGCCGATGGATGGCCCCGGCATCATCGGACCCGGCACCCACGTGACCTACCGAGAAGGCCGCGGCCCCGGCATGCGCTCCAAGCACGGCACACACGGCATGGTCGTGTCCATCGGCCGCAAGGCCGTCGCGTGGCGCCCGTACGGCAGCACCCGCACCCTGCGCACCCCGCTGGACGACATGCGCGTCTACCTCCCGCCGACCAGTACGACCCCACCGGCCACCGGCCGCGCCGCGTACTGGCGCACCTGGAGCCTCGCCGACCACCTCGCCTACGCCCACCGTCCCACCGCGCCCACGGCCGCTCAAGAGCCCGTGCAGGCCCTCGCCGGGCCGTTGCAACTCTCGCTGTGGCCCGCCGAGGTGGCACCCCACGCCGAACGCCGCCCGACCGTGCGGCCAGTGACCGTCACAGCGGAGCCGGTGACGCAAACCCCCGGCGACCTCGCCCAGGTCGTGCCCCTACGACAGCCCGCCGCCGGCCCGGTGGTGGTCATCCCCTGCAGCGCGGGCAAACTCGACCGCCCGGCACCCGCCGGCGAGCTCTACACCGGCAGCCTGCACACCATGTGCCGCAAGGCCGCCGACGCGCTCACCGCGACCGGCGGAACCACCCTCGTGCTCAGCGCCCGCTACGGCCTAGTGACGTTCAACCAGGTCATCGCCCCCTACGAGCTGCGCATCGGCGAGCCCGGGTCGGTCACCGTCGCCGAGCTGCACGAGCAGGCCGCCCGGCTGCACCTCGCCGACGCCACCGACGTGACCGTGCTGGCCGGCGCCGCCTACGCCGCCGCCGTGCGGGCCGTATGGCCCACTGTCGCCCTGCCGCTCGCCGGCAGCCGCGGAATCGGCGAGATGCGCCACCGCCTCGCCACCCTCGCCCGGACCACCCAGGCCCCCGCCGCGTAACCGGCACGGCATGATGCTCCGTTGACAACTACAACTGACCTGATCAGAAGCGAGAGACCGTGACCGACCAGACGTCCAGCATCGCCCCGGACCTCACCGGCCCGAAGCCGAAGCGGTGCCGCTTTCCCGGGTGCACCAGGCCGCCAGTGGCGCCCACCGGCCCCGGCCGTCCCCCGGAGTACTGCGACGACCCCAAGCACGACAAGATCACCAGGTTCCGGGAGGAGCAGCGGCAGAAGCGTGAGAAGGCCGCTGCAGCGGGTCGCCGCATCGAGGAGGACCCCGCCCGCCCGGTGGACTACTCCGCCACGCGCACCCGCGACTTGCTGCCTGCGGTAGTGCAGGCCATCACCACCCAACAGCAGTACCTCGCCGAAGTGCTGGAACAACTTGAGACGCTGAGCGACCCGGGCGCCGTGGCAACCGAGGTGGAGACCATCCGGGTAGAGGCCGCAGAGCAGGTGGCCAAGGCCGAGGCCGCCCGGCTCACCGCCGAGCGCGAGAAGGAGACCGCGGTCAAGGACGCCGAGGAGGCAGCCGCCATCGCCGAAGAACGCGACAAAGACGCCACCGCCGCCGAAGAACGTGCCGCGGCCGCCGCGCGCCAGGCGGAGGAAGCCAAGGCCGCCGCACAGCAGGCGATCGAGGAGGTGAAGCGCGAGGCGACCAAGCAAGCCGAGCGCATCGAGGCGGAGAAGGCCGCCGAGATCAAGCGCATCCAGGCCGCCGCCGACCAGCGTGTGACGGACGTGGAAGAGGCAGCCGCAGCCACCGCGCGCCAGGCGGAGGAAGCCAGGACTGCCGCACAGCAGGCGATCGAGCAGGCCCAGGCCGAACGCAACCGCGCCCGCGACGAGGCGGTACGGGCGAAGGCCGAAGCCAAAGCCGCCGACAAGGAGCGGCAGCGCCTCGCCGACGAGCTCGCCGCAGAACGCCAAGCATGGCGCCAAGAGCGCGAGACGATGCGCAAGGAGTTCGCTGACGAGCTCGCCGCCGAGCGCAAGGCGTGGCGCCAAGAGCGCACAGCGATGCGGACTGAGTACACCACCCAGCTCGCCGCAGAGCGCGAGGAGTTCCGGCGCGAGCTCGCCGCCCTCACCCAGCAGCCCACCGCCGCCGACCAGGACGAGCAGCAGTCAGCACCGGAGCCCACCGGCCGCCGCACCGCGCGGCGGGCCACCAAGTGACCCCTGCCCTATCCATCCTGCGAGCCGAGGAGGCGACGCGTGCACGCAGCTGACGTGATCAGCGGGGCCCTGTTGGGAGGCGGCGCGGTCGCCCTCGCCCGCGCGGCATGGCTGGCCACCGCCGGCGCCCCGCCGCCGAGCTCCGGCCGGCCCAACCGCACCGCGCTGTGGGGCACCAGTGGACTGATCGCCGTCGGCTGCGGAGTGTACGTGCGCGAGGTATGGGCCGGCCCGCCGCCCCTGCACCCTGCCGGCACCACCGCTGGCGACCCATGGTGGCAAGTAGCCGCCGTCAGCGCCGCCGTGCTCGCCGCAGCCGCCGCCGCAGGCGTGGCCGTGCTCGCCGCCCGCACCGCAGCAGCCGTGCGCCGTCGCCGTCGCCGCTACCGACGATCTATCGGCGACGGGGACTTGAGCGCGCTCACCACCCGGCACGACGCGATACGCGAACAGTACGGCGCACTGCTCGCCGCCGAGCCGTACCGACTCGACCAGCTCGCGGCCGCACTCGCCCGCGCTGCCGACCTACAGCCCAAGGCGGCCGCCAGCTACACCCACCGATCCGAGTACGCCCGGGCCGTCGGCGAAGCGGAGGCCGCATGGCAGCCGCTCGCCGCAGCCGCCCGCCGCCAGGGCCTCGCCCTACCGGACGCCGACCAGCTCGACAGCTGAAACTCGGCACCGCCGTTGTCCGCCACGGAAGCACACAACCGGAGGGGAACCATGCTCAACCGATACGCGGGCACGTGCCGTTGCGGCACGTACGTCTACCCCGGAAAAGGGGCGTACGTGGCCGGGAAGGTGACGTGCTCCGAGCACGCGCCCGCCGGGGCAATGGTCCCGCCCGACCCGTCACCGCCGCCCGCCGGCATGCACGAGGTGGAGATGCACATCACCGGAGACCTGCACGGGTGCGACGCCGCATTGGAAACGCTGCGACTGTCCCCGCTCACCAACGTGATGACCGCACAGCGCGCCACTCCCGAGCCCGGCCGCGTCGAGGTCACCGCCCGCGTGCGGTTCTACGGCGAACGGTGGCAGGCCGAAGAAGACTGGGAGGCCCGCCCGTGACCACCACCCCGGACCTCGCCGAACTCCGGCGCACACGCGCACGACAGGCCCCGATCGAGCAATGGGCCCGCGACGTACTCGCCGACCCCGGCACCGTCGCCCTGGACCTAGAGACCACCGGACTGGGCCGCGCGTACGTGGTCGAGGCCGCCGTTGTCCGCATGGACGGCACCGCCATGCTGGACACCCTCGTCAACCCGCGGCACCCGATCTCACCGGATGCGACCAAGGTGCACGGTCTCACCGAGGACCACGTGAGGCACGCGCCCACATGGCCGGAGATCCTGCCCGAGCTCACCCGGATCTTGGCAGACCGCCGCATCGTCATCTACCACGCCGCTTTTGACCGGCGGATCCTGCGCAACGAGATGGACCGATACCACCGTACCCAAGACCCGAGCACCGCAGTGCCCACCGACCAGTGGCACCCGCTCGCCGGGCAGTGGGTCGAGAAGCTGCACACCGAGTGCGCGATGAAGAAGCACGCCGAGTGGGTCGGCCAGTGGTCGACCCAGCACGACCACTGGCGGTACTGGCCTCTGCCCGGCGACCACCGCGCCGCCGGAGACTGCCGTGCCCTCATACGCCGGCTGCGCGACATCGCCGGGCACCAGCCCGGCGAAGACGAGTAACCACCGCAGCCCAGCCCCCAGAATCCAGCCACACCTGCGGGAACCTAACGGGCGCCCGTTAGGTTCCCGCAGGTGTGTGTTATGCGCGAGGTGTGTCCGTCTCGGTAGGACCGAGATCGCTGATGGCGCGCAGTGCGGTTGCATACCGCTCGTTCTCAATGCGGCTGCGCCGCCACTGCCACAGGGCATGCGCCACGCCGAGGACAGCCGAGGCGCCGACTACTGCTTCGCCCAGCTGGGTCAGCTGCCGGTTGCGTTGCTGCTCCGTCAGCGCCTCGAAGGCAGCCTGATGGTAGACCAGCTCCCACCACAGATACCCCATCACAGCGGTCACGGCGAAGACCGAGGCCAGCACGAGCCACAACCACAGTATCGCCTCAACCGACCACAACGGCCGCCGTACCGGAAGTCCGAGCGCTCTGTGTGCCGCGCGAGCCAGGGCACGCTCCCGCCGCTGTACCACGTAGCTCGCGCCGCCGACGGGCAGGCAGGACAGACTCAGCAGGGAGCCGGTGTTCGTCAGCAATGCTCCTGTGCTGGGCAGCATGATGTTCAGGAAGTCGATCACTAGCCCGAGGAAGAACAACACCAGCGCGAGACCGCGCAGCCGGTTGGACCACGGAAAGGTCACGGCCCTTGAACCAGTCCTGCCCGGCGCGCCACGCGCCAGCGCACAGCACAGCGAACAAGAACACGGCGAAGACGATGGCCGCGAGCGGCACGGTATTCCCCTCCCTTACTCGCCGCTCTGTGCGGCGAGCCAGTCCATCAGTTGCTCAGGTGTGAAGAACTCCCCTTGGTCATCATGGGGTTCGCTGACCAGTCGACGTCCGGCGGGAGGCACACCACGCCTCCCTGCCCAGGCCCGGGCAGCGACCCTAGGCGGCATCTCGCCGTCCGGGATCAGCGTTCCGGTGTTCGCGTACGGGTCGCCCGCCGCCCGCGCGGCGGTCACCACGGCGCCGAGAGCGGCCGGCTCCTGGACGCCCTCGCTGATGGCCTCCAGGAGCGCATCGCGAATCACACGTGCAGCTCCTCCGGCCCCGCGGCGGTCCGCCTTGCCGACCCGGCCCGGGTAGGTCAACCGGTCCCGGTGCCAGGCGTCATCGACGTTGTCGACCTGTTCACCGAGCCGCAGACAGTTCGGGCGGCAACACAGACTGAGATCGCATTCGTGCCGGACGACGAACCCAGGCGGGATCGGTCCGTGATGGGCACCCCACATCCATCGCGATGGGCGTACCACCACATCGTCACCCGACGCCGCCTCTCGGACCCAAAAGCGCCCGTAGCCGTCATCGCTGAGTGCCCCGCAGTAAATCCAGTCCCGATCGGTGACAACGATCTTCGACCGTATGCGGGCCCACTCCCCCAGGTCCGCCCGCGGGGGAATGTCGACCGGTGGGCGGACCACCTCCGGAACGGTAGGCACAGCCGGCGGTCAGACGGACGCCGCCGCAGCAGCGGCCGCACCCTGTTCGGGAATCGCGGACGCCGCCGAGTCGACCCGCTCGCTCGACTCACCCGAGGAGGCCGCCGCTTTGTCGTCGCTGCGTTTGTCGTTGCCGTCTGCCCGGTCGCCGACCGCGTCGCCCGTGCTGCCGACCTCTTCCACGAACTTGAGGTATGCGGCCACGTCCCGCGGCTCCAGGTCGAGGAGGATAGCGGCGCGTTCCTTGCCAACCAGCTCGACCACCGAGGCGACCGCCCGGGCCGCCGCGACGCGCGCCGCGTATTCGTCGTCCAGTGCCTTGAACGCCGCGTCGGCCGCCTCGCGCTCGCGCTTGTGCTGCTCACGCAGCGCGGCCCGTCGTTCCTGAATCTTGTTGTTGCGTGCAGATGCCATGCCCGCAGTGTAGGAGACGACCCCCGGCACGTGGCACCACCTTGCCCGCCGGATTCCTAACGGCTCCCTCCCGGCACACGCGGCCGGCCGATGGCCGCCCGCGTGTGCCGCTCACTGTAGCGCTGTGGCGGGCCGGTTGGGGTGACCGGCCGGGGATGGCGGCGTTCGCCGCCCTACGGGCCGCCCAAGGGCGTCCCGAGGCTCACGCAAGCGTGAGCCAGTCGAGCACAGCTCGACAGACGAGCTCATCCAGCGAAGCATGGATGAGCAGGCATCAGCAGAGCTGATGCCAAAGGCAAGGACAGCTGATAGCTCAGCTCAGCGAAAAGCATGCTGAGCTGAGCTATCAGCTCAAAAACAACAGCACACCTCTTGCTACCCGGAACGATCATGAAAAACAAGGGTACGATCTGCGGGTGATTCTCGCCCCGAACAGCCGCGCGAGTGCCTCTGTGCGCCCGCAGGCCGGGGCGGTGAATGCCGCATGATCACACTGCATGCGATCTCCGCGGGCAGCGGCATCGACTACCTCATGCGCACCGTCGCCAGCGGCGACAAAGAGATCAAAACCAAGGACCTCAACGCCTACTGGTCATCCGGCGGTGACACCCCCGGCGAGTGGATCGGCCGCCAGGCCGCCGCGCTCGGACTGTCCGGCCAGGTCACCCAGGAAGCCGCCGATGCGATCTTTAAAGACGGCATCGACCCAGCCACCGGCAAGCCGCTGGGCATGCGGTGGAAGCAGTACCCCAGTGCGGATGAGCGGTATGAGGCCATGTTGGCGCGCGAGCCGCATGCCACCGAGGCCCGCAAGATCGAGCTCCGCAAGAAGGCTGACAAGTTGGGCCAGCAGACCGCCCGTGCCGGATGGGAGAGCGTCTTTTCCCCCGTCAAGTCGTGGTCGATCCTGTGGGGTGTCAGCAATGACGAGATGCGGGCCCGCCTGGAAGAGGCCGAGAAAGCCGCGTTCGAGAAGGTGTGGACCCGCATCGAGCGCGAGGCCGCATGGACCCGCAACGGGCCCCGCGGTGGACAGGTCCAGGTCGAGGCTGAGGGGCTGATGGCAGCCGCGTTCATCCACCGGTCCAGCCGTGCAGGTGACCCCGACTTTCACCGGCACGTCGCCATCAGCACCAAGGTGCAGGACAAAGAGGGCCGGTGGCTCGCCCTGGATGCCCGCCCACTGCACCGCATCACCGTGGCACTCAGCGAGATGTACACCACCGAGCTTGAGCGCGAGATGTGGCAGCGGTTCGGCATCCTCGCCGCCCCGCGCGAGGACAGCATCCGGCCTGACAAGCGCCCGATTCGCGAATTCCTCAGCGTGTCCGCCCCGGTGGTCTCCCTGTTCTCCCAGCGCCGCCGACAGACCGAGCGCGAGCTCAAGCGCATGGTGACCGACTTCCGCGAGCGCGAGGGACGCGAGCCATCCCGGGCCGAACAATACGAACTCGCCCAAGCCGCCGCGCTCACCGCCCGCCCAGACAAGCGCCCCAAGAACGTGGGTGCCGAGCGCCGCCAGTGGCGCCGCCGCGCATGGCAGGCCGGCGTGCGCTTTCCCGGGCAGTGGGTCAAGCAGGCCCAGACCGCCAGCCGTACTGCACTCGCCGAACGCCCGGAAGTGCCGCCGCTTCAGGACGTGGCCGCCGCCGTACTGGCCACACTGGAGAGCGAACGCGAGACCTGGACCCGCTCCAACGCCGAGGCAGAGACCTACCGTCAGCTCACCGCAGCCGGATGGCACCTCGCGGCCGGCGACCGGTTCGATGTCCTCGTTGCCCAGGTCACCGACCACGTGCTGAGCCCGGAAAAGTGCGAACTCCAAAGCCCGCCGGAAGTGCTCACCATCCCCTCGCGCTACCTGCGCCAGGACGGATCGCCCATCTTTGTACAGGTCGGCAGCGCCCGCTACACCTCCCACCGCATCAAGGGATGGGAGGCCGATTTGGTCGAGGCCGCCACCCGCCCGGCCCCCGTACGGCTGCTCACGCCCGAGCAGATCGACGCCGCGCTAGCCGCCGGAGACGCCGAACGCGGCTTCATCCCGACCGACGAACAGCGGGCCGTCGTCCACGGCGTGTTCACCCGCGACGTGCGCGCAACGGCCATCATCGGCCCGGCAGGCACCGGCAAGACCACGATCATGCGTCTGGTCAAGGAGGTGACCGACGCCCACGGCATCGAGGTGTTGGGGCTCGCCGGCGGTCAGCTCCAGGCCGACCAGCTCGCCGAAGCTGCAGGCATCAGGGCCGAGAACATCGCCCGATGGCGGACCATGTCCGAGCAGTACGGCCGCGGGCAAGCACGGTGGACCCTGCGCCCGGACACCATCGTGATCGTGGACGAGGCCGGGCAGGCATCCACCCCCGACCTGCACGCCATCCTCACCCAGGTGGAGGGCGCCGGCGGCCGACTGCTGCCCGTCGGCGACCCGCGGCAGCTCGGTTCCCCCGGAGTCGGCGGCGCCCTTGCACTGCTGGAGTCCGACAGCGAGGCCCTGCACCTGTCCGAGGTAAGGCGGTTCCGCTCCGCCGACGGCGACCTACGACAGTGGGAGATCGACGCCGCAAACGCGCTCGCCCGAGGCGACGCCGAAGCATCCTGGGAGGCGTACAACTCCCGCGGCCGCATCCACGTGGGCACGCTCGATGAGATGCTGAACGCCGCCTACGAGGCATGGCAGCGCGACACTGCCGACGGCTTGACCAGCATTCTGATCGCCCCGACGAACGCGATCGCCGCCCAACTCTCCGACCGCGCGAGGGACGACCGCATCGCCGCCGGCATCGTGGACGACACCCGCACCGTCACCCTCGCCGACGGCAACAAGGCCGGCGCCGGAGACCAGATCGTCACCCGCGCCAACAACCGAGACATCCGGTGCGAGAACAACACCCGCCTGTGGGTCCGCAACGGCGACATCTGGACCGTGCGCGACGTGCGCCGCGACGGCTCCCTATTGGTTGAGCACGCCGCCACCGGCGGCCACGCCATTCTCCCCGCCGACTACGTCACGAACGGTGGCGTCGAACTCGGCTACGCCATCACCAAAGACCGCGCGCAAGGGGTCACGGTGCAGACCGGGCACGGCCTTCTTGTGCCCGGCATGGACGCCAACAGCGCCTATCCCACGCTCACCCGCGGCACCTACACCAACCACGCCTACCTGTCGAACGAGTCCCAGACCATCGACCTGGAGACCGGCGAACCGGGCCGTGCGCTCACCGGCCGACAGGCGTGGGCCGGCATCGTCGCCCGCGACGGCACCCAGCTTTCCGCCACCGCCACCCAGCGGAAACTGTGGGACGAGGCCGACGCCATCCGCACCCACGCGCACCGGTTGCGGTACGTCCTGGACGAGCTCGCCAGCGTCGCCTGCCGCGATGCCCTCGCCGAACTCATCGGCGCCAAGCTCGCAGACGCCCTGTACACTTCGCCCGCGTGGCCCGCCCTGCGGGCTCAGCTCACCCGGCTCGCGGACGACGGATACGACACCGACCGCCTCGCAGTCGCCGCCGACGCGATGCGCGACTGGACAGCCGTACGCGACTACGCGGCCATCCTTCATTCCCGCATCCGAGTTCTGGTCGACAGTGACGGCGACAGTTTCCAGCTCGCCGAGGACGCCGACCGTCCAGCCAGTGCACCGACCTACATCACTGACCCGGTCGCCACCGGAAGCGACGTACTCAAGGCCATGGGCCTGTCCCTCCCGGAGACCCAGGCCGACGAGACAGATGACCGGTTCGCGTTCGCACACACCCTTGCCCGCGCGACCCGCGAGCGCGCCGACCGCCTCGCAGGCCAGGCCCAAGACGACGCAAGGGCCGGCCACGGGTGGGCAGCTGCCTACGGCCCAGAGCCCGAAACGCTCGCCGATGCGGTTGCCTGGCGCGACCGGATCGCCGCCGCAGCCGCGTTCCGCGACCTCGCCGACTACACCGGAGCCGACCCCACCGGCCCCGCACCGACCGAGGACGAACCCGAATTGCGCGGACTGTGGCGAGCCGCCCAACAACTCCCGGACGACGCCACCGCCTACACAAACGCCCTCGCACTGGTTGCCTCCGGCGCCACCTGGCTGGACGCCGTCGGCACCCCACCACCCCCCGGTGACCCGGCACGGCCCGCGTGGGTCCGCGCAGTCGCCGCCGTCGCCGACTACCGCAGGTTGTGGGAGTACGGGCACGAGACCGCCGCCATCGGCGACCGCCCCACCGAGCCGGTGCAGCGCGCCGACTACGACAACACTAAGCGCGCATTGGACGCGCACCGATGGGTGCGCCAACACCCCAAACTTGCCGACGCGGACGCCGACACTCTCGCCGTGCTCATCGCCCGCGGGCACGTCGGCGAGGCCATCGCCGAGCAGGCCGCCGCCGCCATCGCCGCCCACGACGCCGCCATTCGCGCCCAAGTGGCCGCCGAGCAGGCCGCCGAAGACGCCGCCAACCGAGTTGCCGCCGCACGCGAGCAAGCCGCCGCCGAACAGGCCGCCGGCCAGGCCCAGGCCGCGGCCGAGCTCACCGCAGCAGCCGAACGCGCCCGCATCGAAGCCCAGCAGGCCCGCACCCAGGTCGAAGCGACACGGGCCGAGGTGGAGGCCACCGCCCCCGCCGCGCTCGCCGCCCGCGAGGACATGCGCCGCGCCGAGGACGCCCGCCGCATCCTCGCCCACCGCACCCTCAACCCTGAACCGGACGCCCCAAACGACGGTCCGGAGCAAGGTCCCCGCGCGTGGGAACAGCGCCCGCACGGCGACCTCACCGACCGCGAGTTGGTCACCGCCGCAGGCCGCGCCGTCGCCGCCGCCGTCGAGATCGAGAAGGCCGCCGAGGCCCAAAGCGCCGCCCAGGCCGCCGAGGTGGCCGCTGAGCTGCGCGATCACGCCGCCGAACTGCGGACTGAGTCCCGCACCCGCGCGGTGATGGAACCCGAGCAGCGCGAGGCCGAGACCCGCGAACGTGCCACCCACCGCAACCGCACCGCCGCGCGGCTGGACCGCTTGTACGCCGACCGCACCGGCCCCGAGGCCCTGCACGCCGCCCGCGGCCGCAGCAAGCACACCACACCGGACGCCCCAGAGACGACCGGCCGTCACCGCACCAGCGACGCACAGCAGCAGGCCAAACCCACGGCCGATGCTCCCGCACGCCAGCGCAAGCGCACCGAGACCCCGCAGCCGGCGAAGCCGCCGCGCAACCGCACCGCCGCGCGGTTGGACCGCCTGTACGCCGACCGCACCGGGCCGGATGCCCTGCGCGAGGACCGGCGCCGCAGCCAACCGGCGCCGCAGAACCGGCCTACCCCCGAGAGCAAGCCCACCGCGTCGACCCCGGAGCACAAACCGGCACCGAAGAAGCGCCGCAGTGTGGCCAAGCGTCTGGACGAGCTGTACGAGCGCGACGCACGCGGCTCCAAGGACGACCCGAAGGCCCCGGGCAAGGACCGCCGGCGCCGCCAGCCGCCGCCGCGCCGCCCCGGCGGACCGAGCATCTAACCCGCGCCAGAGAGGACCGCCGACGGTGTTCTACAACCCGCCGCACCGCACCAAATCAGCCCCCCAGTTGGGAGCGGTGGGCCCAGGCCGGGCCGTTTGGCCCCTGGGCCACCGATGAGGACCAGGCCGAGGCCGAGCACGACCGCGAGGAGAACACCGCCGCATAGCCGGTGACCCCCGCCACCATGTGGAAGACGGCGAAGGCCAACCGGCCCGCCGAGTACCCGACAACCCGCAAGGAGAATCCACCGTATGACCACCGACCCGCGCGGACGCCGCGACGGACGCGAGCCCCTGGCGTCCGCCGAGCAGCTGAACCAGGCGATTTCCGCACTCGGCATCGACGGGGGAGACGGGCCGCCGATGCCTCGCGCGAAAGCCCTTGGCGTGCTGCTGTTCTGCGTCGAGATGCTGTGCATGTTCGACGGTGACCGACTCGACGCCGCCGAAATCCGCGCCGGCTACCTCAACATGGCGCTGATGGCCGGCATGGTGATCAGCGACGAGCAGATGCCCGCCGGCACCGTCTTCCCCGCCTGCGAAGTCACCGCGGAACTCTACGACGAGGTCTCGTTCGTCTTCGGCCGCATGATCGAACACCGGCTCACCTCCACCCTGCTCGACCTCGAAGAGATGGCACCACCAGCCGAGCCTGGCGTGATCAGCATCGGTCAGCCACTGGTGTCGTGGCTGCGCGCCGTCTGCGCCATCGCCCCGCTCGTCAACGCCGGTGAAGCCCCCCGCACCGACATCCTGAAGGCCGCGAAGACCGCGAAGAAACACGCCGCAGAGGCCCGGCAGCACCTCGCCCACCTGATCAAGGCCGCCTCGGGCTGAACGTGACGTTCAGCGTGCTCGCCGAGGCGGAGGCACGGCCAAAGAGCATCACGCACCCGCGCCAAGCGGGGCGGCCGACAACGACAAACTAAGCTAACTGAGTTCTGGGGAAGGAGACAGCTGTGAACGAGCGCTCCATCGCACGCGGTGTCGAGAAGGGGATCCGTAGGGCTCAGCGCCAGCGCGAGCGGCCATCCTTGAGGCAGTACAAGGGTTGGCGGTTCCCCCTGGCATTGATCCTGCGGTACCCGAAGGTGACCGGCGGTCTCGGCATCGTGTTCCTGGTTGTGCTGGCCAAGTACGGGAAGTCGTGACAGCACCGGCCGCTTCGGGGGGCATACGACGCGCCGCCCGACGAGGAGGACAACGGGCCGGATAGCCGTGTGGCCACCACCCCCAAAGGCGGGGATAGTGGCCACACAAAGAAGAGACAGGTTCAGCGGCGGGCCATGATCGTGGTCTGCACGGCTTTGAGCGCGTATTCACTCGGTCGCGTGTGCGCGCCCCGCCGGCAGTCCCGGCCGGCGTCGCCCAACGCAGTGATCATGCGTCGGTAGAAGTCTTCCAAATCGCTGTGCCAGCGGCCCGCGTAGCCGGGAGTCGGCGGGTTGTAGGCATCCAGGCGGCCGAAGGCGATGGCCGCCAGGTCACAGGCCAGGCCCTGATGCTGCTGCCAGCACGCCGGGATGATCTGCTCTTCCTGCCATCCGTAGGAGTAGTTGAGCCACATCACCACGTCATCCAGCCAGCCGAACACCGCGTCGGCGAACTCACTGTCGCCCAATGCGGGAAGGTTCCACGGCCGAGTGACGTTCTCCTCGGTCACCTCGCCGGTGGCCAGGTCAACCCGCTCACCATCCGCGCCCTCTTCTTCATCCTCTTCCGCTTCCTCCGCCTCGATCAGCGCGAGCTGCTTTGCGACCAGCTCGGGCAGCTCGGGCCACGGCCAGATATCACGGTCACTCATCAGCTTTCATCCTTCGTCATATCCATCCCGTTCGCGCCGTTCACAGACCGCCAGGCGGCCGCGTTCTGCTCCAAGAACCGCCGACGCTCGGCTGTCGCTCGGGCCCGCGCCGCGTCCGCCATGTCCCGTACCTGCTGGATCTCATCCTCGATCTGCGACCAATCCTCACCCTCGGACAACTTGGGCAGTCGGGTCAGAACCGGGGGCAGGTTGCCCGCCAGCAACAAAGCTTCACCCTTGTCCGTGTCGAGCTGTGCAATCTCATGCGCCCGTAGAACCGGTTGCCACTCCTCAGTCACTGACCGGGAGGGGCCGCTGTTGCGCTGCCCGGACGAGGCCGTCGTACGGAAGACCCGGACTTCACCGCACCGCTTCGACAATTTGGCCAACCAGTCTTGATCCCCGACGCCGCCGAAGACCAACGTGTTGTTCGTGAACGAGGCGAGTTCATCCGCAGCCGCCTTGCCGAACCGTGCCTCTGCGGACGCCCAGCCCTGGACGAGGTACACCACCAGCAGGCCACGACCGCGGCCATCCGCCACGCGCTGACGCAGGCTCGGCAACGGCGAAATGTTCGGCGCCTCATCCAGCGCCGCGAGGACGGGCGGATCCAGCCGCCGCGCCGGCTTGGTGTACGCGAGCCGTTCGGCCCGGTCGAGGATGTCCTCAGTCATGGCCGTGATCAACGGTGAGACGGACGAGTACGGCGAATCCTTGCCCAGCAGGTAGATGGTGCCGCGCGCATCCAACAGGCTCTCGATATCGGTAACGCGGTCCGGTTTGACGTCGATGGCGTCAACCACGGCCTCGTGTTTGAAGCACGCGAGCGCGCGTCGGAGTGTCGATTTGGTGTTTCCCACGGTCCGCTCATCACCGGTGATGGCCGTCATCAGCATGTCGGCCCAGCCGGGTCCGGCGCCCGGATGGTGGTCGAGAATCGCCCGGGGTGCAGGGTCGTCGAACCGGCTCGCCCACCGCAGCACCCAGCGGAACGGTGCCCCATCCAGCGCTGCCGCGTGCAGCAGACAGGCCAGCAGGTCGCCCGCCTGGCCGCGGTAAAACGAAGCTCCCTCATCGCCGCTGCGGTGCTGACCGCCGCTGGCACCCGAGACGAACGCCGCCGCTCGCAGGTCCGCAATCTGTGTGTCTTCCGCCCCGTACACCGGATTCCACCGCAGCGGCTCCACTCCGGGGCAGACCCCTTGCGGGTCGATGGAGACCACCGGACCGCGGCGGACGCGGGCCCCATAGGTCCACTCAACCGTGTCCGGTTTCGTCGACGTGGCCAGCACCCCGCCGGGAAAATCCCGGATGACACGGGCCATGAACCGGAACGTCTTCCCCGAGCCCATCGGGCCGATTACCCGCAGAGCCTGGTCATAGGGCGAGTACAGCGGCAGGTCCATGGTCGGCCGCAGCGGATGCCCCAGGTAGTACCCGAACTCCTCCGGCTGCAGCTCGACGCCGCCCGCAGAGATGGTGTCAACGGCCACGACTCAGCAGCCCCTTTCGCGGTACTTCGGTGATCCGCGGTTGCGGAAGGCCCGGCCGCACCTGGTCGCCCTTGCGCCGGACCGCCTCCGCCGACAGGCGCTCGCGCAGCTGCCGAGGCGAGGCGAACCCGCCGGCCGGGTCGTCGGCAGGCCGCGACCCGGCCCGCGGAGCCTTGGCGAACGTGCCGCGTACGTACCCGGCGATGCACGCGCCGAGCACCGCGAGCAGGAACAACCCGATACCCGAGATCATGACTCCTCCAAGACAAGCCGCCGGCCCGTCATCGCCTCGTCCGTATCGGTCATCCAGGTCTCCAGACGCGTGCGGATATGCCGCACCCGCCGCGGAGCCTCCTTGCCGATCTTGAGAATATGGCAGCCCTTATCCAGCGCCCCGAGAGTGTCGAACAGCGTCGCCGGGAGCCGGAATTGGGTGACCGCCTCCGTTGCGTCCTCCGCCCGCGACTGCTGGTAGATATGGATGATGTCCGCCTCACGGATCAGCGACATAGCGTCCGAGTCCTTCGGCACGTCCGAGATGTGATGGAAGACCGTGACGAAGGACAGGCCGATACCGCGGCCCCGCTTCGCGAGCGAGCGCAAGATGGTGGCCACCGAAGTGGTTCCCGGCGACTGCAGCCGAGTGGTGTGGTAGCCCTCTTCCAAGATGATGATCCGGCGGCCGGGCCGGTGAGCCCACACCGCTGTCAAGAACGACGAGACGAGCGCCATCACCAGCGCGAGCGCCGGCGAGTCCTCCGGCAGCGCCGAGGTGTCGAACACCAGCAGCGGGGCATCCAGGTCCAAATCCGCGCTGGTCTCCCGGTCGATCAGCCCCGACAGGTCACCGTCAATGAACCGCTCCAGGTCCATCGCCAGCTCAAGGCCCCACTCAATGACGCGGTCAGTGGTGACGATCCCGCGCCGCGACAGGTGCGGGCGGGGCACCGCGGACTCCTTCGGGTCGTACAGTGCGTCCACCACATCGTGCAGCGTCGCAACCCGGCTCTCGTCTCGGGCCCGCTCCAGCGCGGCTCGGTGCGCGACCCGCAGCGCGTAGTGCTCCGTGCTGGACAGCCGGCCGTGCGCGTGCTCAGCCACCATCAGCAACAGCCGGTCCTGACCGACGCGTTCATCGCCGGATTCGTCCAGCGAGGTGGCGGAGATGCGCGGATCCAACAAGTTGATCGTGGTCCCGCCCGCGCGGGCGAACCGCACAACGGGCACCTCGCACAGCTCCGCCGCGCGCAGGTATTCGCCGCTCCCTTGCTGGTCTTTGCGGTCGAAAACCGCCACCTGACGCCCCAGCGCTACGGGCCGGACGCAGTATTGCGTCTTGACCAGCGACGACTTACCCGAGGAGATGTCGCCGAGGACCACAACGTTCGGGCTCGTGATTCGATTCTGCTCATACAGCTCATGCGGGTCGGTCGACACCGGTTGTCCAGTGTCCATATCAATGCCGGTGATCGGACCTGCAAGCGGCGGGTGCGTGCTCACGATCGCCGGATTCAACGCCCCGGCCTGCCGCGTCGAGGTGAAAATCGTCTCTTCGTCAGCCTCATACGCACCGAACCGGCCCCGCTGCACCTGCGGTGTAGCAGGCCACTCGGACGCCGGGTCCTCGTGGTGTTCGGCCGCTTCCTTCGCTAGCTCCGACCCGTCCGGCAACGGCGCGACCAGCTCAGCCGCCCGCCGCTGCGAGCGCCCCCACCGCCGCCGCTGCGTTCCCTCGCCCTCGCTCTGTGCCGGAATCGACGCCGTCTCGGGGCCGGTCCTCACCGGGCCTTCACCGCTCATGCCTTGACTCCCCGTGCCATCGGAAGCGCCGTGACCAGCGCCTTGTGGTGCTTGTAGTCCTGCCAGTCCAACCGGGTGATCCCGCCATCCTCCGCCGCCGAAGTCACGCGCCGACGGGCCGCATCCAGCAATTCCGGATCATCCGGAACGGAGACCATCACCCGCACAGACGGATACACACCGGCCACCACCGGCCGCAGCAGGTCATACAGGGTCCGCCGCGACGCCGACATCGACGCCTCCGTCTCCCCCGTCGACACCTGCCCCTTCTTGCGCTGCCCGCGCTGTGTGGCCACGTCGTACGTCAGCCCGATACGGGCGATATCCCGTGCCCGAGCCTTCGGGACGAGCCGGAACTGCGAGACCACGGTGCGGATGGTGGCCGGGTTGACCCGCGTCACCAGGTGCTCCATGAACCGCGCGTTCACCGCCTGCGCCGGCCAGGCATCCCGCGGCACGTGCGCAACCGCGTGGTACCAGTCCCGAGCCGCCCCCTCGATCCGGACGAACTTCGGCTCCGCGTACCGCACGCCGAAGCGGTCCGTAGCGCGGTGATAGCCCCATCCGTCGGCCACCGTACCGATCCCCTCCAGGGCGTCCATGTCCATATCCGGGTCATGCAGGTGCCTGATCAGCGCACCGAGCCGACGCGGGCCGAGCACCGCCCGCAACCGATACCCGGAAGCGGAGACCCGGCGCACGACCTCGCCGACCGTCTCGAACGTCTCCTCCGCGATCCGCTCCAGATCCGCCGACCCCGAAATGGTGGCCGCCAAGTGCGCCAACGGGATACGCACCGTGGCAAAACTCCGGTACTCCTCCGTGTTACCCGCCGCGAAACGAGACAGCTCCTCCATGGACTGACGCAACCGCGCCGGCGCATCCGGTACCACCAGGCCCGACATGTGCTCGCGGTACGCGGCCGGGTGCACCGGCAGCACCCTCGTTGCGATGTCGAGTTGGTCAACCGGGATCTCCGCCGAGGCCAAGCCGCCCAACAGCCGCTCGAACAACAGCCCCGCGGTGTTGACCGCCCGCACCGGCAACAGCCCGTCGCCGCCGCCCTGGATCTCGAACGTGGCCGTCAGGTGACCCGTCGACCACGACGCCCGCCGGTGATCCTTGTGGTGGATGATCGCCATAGGAGCGGTAGGAGTCGACGGCGGCGCGTACGCCAGCACGCGCACCTCCCCCACCTCCGCCGGCAACGCCTCACCCGGCACGAACTCCGGCCCACCGCCGCGACGACGCCGCGCGAGCCGGAACGCGGTCCGGTCTTTCAAGGAGCCGGTCCACGACTCCCCCGTGATCGTCTTCCGCCGGGACAAACCGACCGCGACGGCCCCCAGCACGATGCCGCCCAGCATCACCAGCACCGAACGCGTGGCCAGCAGTGCCAGCATCCACGCGGCGATGAAGACGCCACCGGCGGCCAGTTGGCGCCCCGTGACGCCGGTGAACAGCGTTCGCCGACGGGTCTCCCCGCCCAGGACGTACGTCCTCTCCTGCGCTGCCATCTCCCTGCCACCTTTCATCAGAGCGCCGCCGCAGCAGCTTCCCCGCCGGCCGCCTCGCCACCGGCACCGCCGCCAGAACCACCACCGCCGCCGGGCCGAGGCCCGGGCAGCGGGCCGGCGGAGCCGTCCCCGTCATCACCGCCGCCGGTCTGCTGCTTGCCGTAGTCGTCCCCCGCGTGCGACCCGGCCCGCGTACCGTCTTCGTACGGGTCACCCGGCCCCGGCGCCGAGTCCCGAGAATCAGCCGCCGCATCGTGCGTCGACTCGATCGGCCCGGTGCCGTCGCTGCCCGACTTGCCGCCGCCGGAATTGTCCGGGCCCGGGTCATCCCCGCCCGCGTCCTCTTCCTGGCCGCCGCCGGAGCCCTCGCCGCCCTCGTTCCCACCGTTCCAACTCCGCGGCTCCAACTTCGAGAAGGAGCCCGAGTACACATCCCCCGGCGTGGGCTGAGGCGCCGCCGCTCGAACCTCCGCGTCCATCTGCTCCGTGTCCGGCGCGACGACGCCCAGCAGCCACACCGCCACGATCGGAAAAATATCGATCATGATCAGGGACACCAGCAGGAACAGCAGCATGGTGACCGTGGAATTCGACCCGCCCTGAGCGTTGATGTTGTCGTTGAACCCAGACCACACGGTCCAAAAGAAGAAGAAAATCACGACTGGCAGGAACATCATCCCCAGGATGATTCCGCATAGCCGCCGCAGAATCCGTGCCCACGGCGGGTAGACCGCCGACACCAGCGCCAGCGGCACCAACAGCCCGCACATCATCAGGCCCCAGTTTGAAATGGCGACCTCCACCAGGAGGACCACACCGAAGCAGAGGATCAGCGCCATGAGCACAATCACCATCACGGTGCCGCCCATGTCCGACCAGCCGCCTTTGCCGGCCGTATCCTGAATGACCTTCAGCAGACCGCCGACCGCGCCATTGGCCTGCACCGCCGCTTGTGTCGAGAATGTCTTGGTCAGCTCCGACGCGACCTGTTGCAGGCTGTAGAGGACCGCCGGGCCCAGCGCGCAGGCCGGCACCACGAACAGGAGCCGCCAGCCCGACTGACGCAGCAGCTCGACACCCGACACACTTCCCTCCGGGCCGCCGATCTTCGCCGTCACCACCGCCAGCAGGAACGCGAGCAGAATCAACGACAAACCGAAGGACACCGCATATTGGTCAGCCCACCACTTTTGATCGAAAGCCGGAGTTCCGAGCTTTTCCGCAGTCGACTCGATGAATGTCAGGACGAAAATCACCGCGTGGCACAGACCTTGCGCCCACGAGTCAAGGAAGTTCTGAGGGTTGAGCGCGTCCACCGCCTTCGTGGCGGAGTCCGCGGCACTGACCAGGGAACCGACCCCGGGAATACTTTTCGCGGCTCCGAGGAACTTCTTGCCGCCGGTACAGATGAGCCCGCCAATTCCGGTGCCGCAGCCATCATCCGGTGCGGCTGCCGCCGGAGCGGCCGGAGTCATCACCAGGGCGAGGGTCACGAAGCCCAAGACTCCGGCGAACGTTCTACGGGGCCGCATTGAGGCCCGCACTGCCAGCCACGACAGGCCGGCCGAGAGCGTGGCCTCACCGCAGCGGCCGGCTCGCCGAACTGTGTTCACTGTGAGTCCCCCACTTCCGCCGGGTTCGACTCGCTCGCGTCCCGGTACAGCTCCCAGCCCGAGCCGTAGGCCGCCAGGATCTTCGCCCGCTCCGCGTAGGTAGTCACGGCCTGCCCGGAGTTCGCAGGCGCCGGAGGCGTGGTGAGCCCGCCGGCGTCCGTGCTGCTGATGCGCCAGTCTCCGGCAGCCCACTTCATGGCGAACTGTCCGAGCATCCAGTTGGTAGTGAGATCACTTTGCGAGCCAGGGCCGATGACGCCAGAGATGCACACCTGCCACACGTCGACCGTCACGGCGTCCGTCGAGGAGTCGACCACTTTGTACGCGCCGAGTTCCGGGTGACACAGCGAGGTGAACCGTCGGTCGTTCACGGGCTGACCAGTAGCCGGGTCGAGGAGTTGGCCCGAGCTGTTGAGGTTGTTCTGTGCCTGGTAGAGTTTGGCCTTGTCCTCTGTGTCCGGTGCAACCTTGCCCCACACGTCCTTGACCCAGGCATCACGGTCCGCAGGCGTCAGCCGCTCCATGGCGTAGGCCGCCGACATCGCGGTCGTGGCCGCTTCAACGGCGCCGTCGGTGGTGCGCGGGAACCCTCTAGGCAGGCCGCCGATACGGCTGGTGCCGTCGGCGCCGGAGGCCAGGGCGGTGCCGAAGGGCAGGCCCCCGGTGTCCGAGCCGGCCGAAGCCGGCGCCGAGGCGGCCGGCGTACCGCCCTTGTGACTGCCGCCGGTGTCCTTGTGGCCGCCGCCGATCGTCACGGCCGCCACGATCGTGACCAGGGCACCGACGCCCAAGGCCCCGAAGACTTTTGCATCCTTGCCCTTGCCCTTGCGCTTGCCGCCCGGCCCGGCCGAGGCGGACGACGACCGCCGCGGCTGCGGTCCGCTCGGTTGCCAGTCGATCCGTACGTTCATGATGTGGTGCCCCTCCCGTGCGCCCGGTGCGCGGATACTCAGCTGGAGACCAAGATGCCGTAGATCACGGGCAGGGCCGTCAGCCCGATGATGGCGGCGGCCGCCTTGACAACATCGGTCTTCACGTCGTCCAGGTCATCGCCGTAACCGCCCTTTTTAGCCCGGGACAGCCGCGCCACCCCGATCATGAGGTGGTAAACCGCGTACACGAAACACAACGCGTAGACCAGCGACAGGAACATGCCGACCTTGGAGGTCAGCAGGCTCTGAAACGGGCCAAAGCTGGGCGATACGCCGTTAAACGGGTTGAAACCGGCGGCGAGTTGAACCGTCCGGTCGGTCAGGTGGTGCACGTCAGATCCTCTCTGTGTGGTTAGTTGAAGCAGGTCACAGCGCCGCGGCCATACCCGCACACGCATACAGCCACGCCCGGTGCGAGCGCTCGCTGATGCGGTCGTAGTTGATGACCCCGCCGTCCACCAAGGCCGGGTCGAACGGCACCTCATACACCCCGCGGGTACGGCCTCCGAAGATGCTGCGGATCGTGGCCTTCATCTTCGGGTCGTACTTCTCCGCCGGTTCGGCCAGCACTGTGATAGCGCGGTGCCGCAGTTGGCCGGGCCCGAACACTTCCTTCTCCAGGGAATCGAGCATCCATAGGGCAGCCTGTGCCGAGTCCTGCCGGATGGTGGTGGTCACGACCAGCAGGTTCGAGGCTTGCACCGACGTCAGCCAGTTCGCGGCCCTGATGTTATTGCCGGTGTCAACCAAGATCATCTTGTAGAAGCGGGAGAACAGCCGGTGAAGCCGGATCACATCGCCGGCGTCGATGTGACCGGTCACCTCCGCCCGGTCATCGCTCGCCAACACGTCAAAGAAGGCCGGCCCCTGCCCGCGCACATACAAGCCCAGGTCGCCGACCCTCGCCTGTGCGTTGTTCTCGAACTGGTGGAGGTTTTGCAGCAGTTCACGGGCGGTGTTGGTGTGCCCACCCCCCATCGCGCGCTGCCCCAGCGTGCCGCGGGTCTCGTTGTTGTCCCAGGCCACGACACCGCCGCCGCGGTGCACGCCGAAGGTACGCGCGGCCATCAGCGTGGAGGTAGTGGTGCTCGCCCCGCCCTTGGGGTTGACGAACACGATGGTCCGTGGCCCGGCGAAGGACTTCTGTACCTCCGTCAGCGCGGCCCGGTACTGCGCTTCCTCCGTGCTCATGGCCGGGGAGAACCGACCGCCGCTCATCCGGCGGATGCGCCCGCGCCAACCCCATTCCGCCGGCGAGGCCGGCGCGTTCTGCCGGGACGTCGCGGCGAACTGGTCGTACCCAAAGGCCGGTGAAGGCTCCGCCATCGGCCCCGCCGGGTGCCGCCCGGCCGCAGGAGCCACCGGAGAAGGCTGCGGGTGGCTGTAGCCGGCCGCCGGGTACGGGTCTTGCGGCCACGGCTGACCGGCCGGCGCCGGGTAGCCGTGCGGCCCGGCCGCGTACGTGTTTTCCGTCACATGCTCGGGCGTGACGATGGTGGCCGGGTCTGGCGGAGGCGCCGCCACCGGCTCGACCGGACGCGAACCCGGATCGCCAGCAGCGGCCGGCGCCTCCTTCTCCGGCTCCGCGGCCGCTTCCGTCTCGTTCGCGTCCTTCTCCGGTTCGGCCCCGGGCGGGGGCACTTGGACCAGCCGAGCGGTGACGTTGCGACGCGACGCGGCCGGATGCTGGAACGCGTCCGCGGTCAACGGCAGCTCTTCGCTGTGGTGCTCGCTCATGCCGTGCTCTCCTTGCTCGCCGCGTCCCAGGGTCGATCACCTTGGTAAACGCTGTGCCACCAGCGGGGACGTTGGCCGCGTGTAGGCCAGTTCGCGCCGCGCGAGGTTCGGATGAACGACCGCCCCGCGACGTACGTGGACAGCGTCCCGCTACACGGCGGCACCCGCACCGCTCCCGGCCGAGAGCCGGTTGTCAGTGGTGAGGCGCATACTCGGCTACCTGACGCCATCTCGCGTCACCCCCCTTTGTGACTAACTAAAAACCGCTCAGATTTAAGGCCATTGTACGCCCGCCAAGGAATCTCTACCATCCTCCTATGGCAAATCGTGATGCGGCAGTCGCCAACCGGGCCAACTGGGTTGTCCGGCACCATGTCCCAGTGACACGGACGAGCTTGGCCACTTGGGACGCCGACAAGTTCCGCGCGGCATACCGCGCGCGAGGATGGACATTGCAGCAGGTATCAGTACGATCCGGCATCCCATATTCCGCGGTGCGTAGTTACTCCGCAGGAGGCGCCAGCCCCACGGCCGCGCGTCTCGTCCAGCTCGCCCAGGCCCTCGAAGTCCCCACCACCGAACTCGCCCCGCTCAGCAAAGACCCCACCCTCCACGAGCTGAGGTGGCACATGGGGTTGACCGTCGCCCAACTCGCCGGGTACGTCGACTACAGCCTGTCCCACACCTCCGCCGTGCTCTCCGGCGCTGTGCCCATCACCGAGCCGGCCCGCTGGTCGAAAGCCCTTGGCACCACGCAGCGGGCGGTGAAAGCGGCGTGGGAGGCCTCGCGTTCGCAGCAGGCGGAGGACGCCGGATGATCAAAGCAGTGGCCATAGCCGCCGGGGCAGGCGTGGTGGTGACAGCCCCCTTCATATTCATCCTCGGGTTCTCCGGAGGAACCGATACCACCACCACCGTGGCCGACACGCTCGACCTCAAGCAGGTGCCCACCGTCTACCAGCAGTGGATCGTGAAGGCGGCCCAGACCTGCCCGCAGATCACCGGGCCGCTGCTCGCCGCCCAGATCGACACCGAGTCCAGTTGGAACCCCGAAGCCCAAAGCCCCGCAGGCGCGGTGGGACTCAGCCAGTTCATCCCCTCCACCTGGGCCGCGTGGGGCGTCAACGGCAACCCCAGTCAGGACGGCACCGCCGTGCCGAAAGACCCGGCCGACGCCATCATGACGCAGGCCAAGTACGACTGCGCGATTGCCGCGAAGATGAAAGAAGACCTCAAAGCGGGCATAGTGTCCGGCGATCTGCTCTCACTCACCCTCGCCGGCTACAACGCCGGCATCGACGCCGTCGAGCAGTACCACGGCATCCCGCCCTACCCCGAGACACAGCAGTACGTCAAAGACATCCTTTCCAAAATGGCGTCATACTCCGCGCCCGTTGGCAACGGCAGCGAGCAATCCGCGTTCGGCGCCCAAGTCGTTGCGGCCGCCATGAAGTGGAAGGGAACGCCCTACAGCTGGGGCGGAGGCGACACCAGCGGGCCCACGTACGGCGTCGGCGAAGGCGCCGACACCAACGGGTTCGACTGCAGTGGCCTCGTGTTGTACGCCGTCTACCAAGCATCCGGCGGGAAAATCGCGCTGCCGCACAGCTCCGAACTACAGGCCACCATGGGCCAGGAGGTACCCGACCCATCCCTGATGAAAGTCGGCGACGTGATCGCCTTTCAACTCAAGGCCCCCGGAGATTACGACCATATCGCCATATATGTGGGCGATGGGGATTTTATTGAGGCGCCAAAAATGGGGGAACCAGTGCGTATTTCCAGTTTGTCAGATCCGTACTATGCGAACAGGGTTAAGACGATCCGGAGGTTCGGGTGAGCAACACCACGACACGCACCGGGCAGGCCGCAGCAGCCGCCGTGATGATACTTGCCCTCGCCGCATGCGGCACCATGCCGACCAACCCCCCGGATGCCAAGGCGCCGACGAAGCCGACCGTCCCCGCTGACAGTGCCAACGCACCCGCGCCCACGTCGACGACACCGAGCCTGACCCCACCGACCTACCCCACCGGCAAGGCGGGCATCCCCCGCGGCCCCCTGCCCAACCCGGCTCGCGTCAACGGCCAGGATCCCGACGCGGTCGTAGTCGCCGCACTCACGGTCATGTACGCGATGGACACCGCCATCGACACCACCCCGCACGACGCCACCGTACGGGCCGCGCCGTACCTCACCCCCGCCTACGCAGACCAGCTGAAAGACCACCAGCCCGCTATGGCTCCGGGCGCCCAGTGGCAGACCTGGACCGCCCACCACGCCTACACCACCGCCACGATCACCCCGGCCGAGGACCCCGGCCGCCCCTCCGACACCCCCACTACCGCGTACCGGCAGTACACCATCACCACCACCGCCCACGGAGACGACGGGTACACCGACCCGGCCGGCCCCACCGGAACCGCGTTCGTGGAGCTCACCCGCACCGACGGCGGACCTTGGCGAGTCGCCACCGTCCAAGTGCGCTGACCAGCAAGGAAAACGACGAGGAGGGGGACCGGCCGCCAGGCCGGTCCCCCTCCTCTGCTTCCGGGTGGTCAGCGCCGGAATGAGAAGGCGTCGCCGCGGCTCATCATGGCCGCAGCCGCCCACCGGTCGACGAACACCACTTCTACGGGCGGACCGTCCGCCATCCGGTCGAGCCGGTTCAACCCGGCCGCCAGCCTCGTCACCTCGTCCACCGGCACCACCCGGGCCACCGTGACGCGGCTCTCCCGCATCACCTGCAACCGGCCCTCGCGCTCCTCAGCCCGCCGCCGATCCAGCGCGCCGCCCAGCAGCCGTGCCAGCGACTCCGCGTCCTCGACCACCTCCAGGCCCTCGCGCATCACGCCACCACCCCGACCGCCACCGCAACGGCCAGCAGGTCATCCGCCGGCGGCCGCGGCGCCGGAACCAGCGGCCGCGGCCGCGAGTACCGCCCCACCGCGAACCGCACCGGCCCGGCCGCATCCGTCGGCACCGCCCGGACATCGAGCACTCGCCGCCGTCCGTCCGACAGCGTCTCCTCTACGCTCAGCATGTAGATCCTCCAATCAGGATCGAGGCCCGGCGGCATGCGCAGCCACTCGCAGCCGCAGGGCCGACCTTGAGGGGTCGGGCCGTCAACGCCCGGCCCTTCTTTCATTGTTTGCGACTCTAACACCTCTGCCACATTAAACAGAGGTGTTAGAGTCAACGTGTTTCGCAGAGGTGTTGCCGCTGCCGGTTCTTCGGCATCCGGCACCTGTAGTGACTACGGTGGTGTCTGCACTGTCCGCAGAGGTGCCACAACCGCCAGAGGAGGCACCTTGAGCAGAGGTGGAAGAGGTGGCAGAGGTGTTTGTGCAGAGGTGCCGGAATCAGCAGAGGTGCCAGCTATGACACAGGTAGCAAAGCATTCAGAGGTGGCAGATGTGCCGCAGCAAACAGGGGCACCAGAGGCGGAACGAGCTGCTGTTACCACTCGCGTGATCGCCATCTGCAACCAGAAGGGCGGAGTTGGCAAGACGACCGCCACCATCAATCTGGGGGCGACGCTGGCCACATACGGCCGTCGTCTCCTGGTCGTGGACAGCGACCCCCAGAAGAGCGCTTCATCTGGGTGGGCCCGCCAGGCGATCAAGCGCGGGGGTGACCTCCCGTTTGACTACACGTACGAGACGAACCCGGCGAAGCTCGCCAAGCTGCGCGGACTCGGGTGTCAAGAAGTCATCATCGACACGCCTGGTTCACTGGAGAACGAAGAACTCCAGCACTACATCATCAAGGAACTGGCGGACGAGCTCATCGTGCCCATGGAAGCGGCGTACCTGAGCTTCGACCCGACGGAAGCGTTCCTCAAGAAGTACATCCTTGGCACGGGCAAGCCGTACCGGCTGCTGATGAGCCGTACGCACCCCAGCAAGCCCGGCCGGGTGGACGAGACGAAGAAGTGGGCCGCCAAACGAGGGTTCCACTACTTCGAGACCCATATCCGAACGTACGACGCCCACGAGAGCGCGCCAGCCGCGGGGTTGGTCTGCACCCAGTACACGCGGTCGAACAGCGGTGCGTACTTCGCCAACGCTAAGAACGATTTCCAAGGCGTCGCCCTCGAATACCTCGCAGGCGCAACGAGCAAGGCAGGAGCGTAAGACGTGGCCCGCGTCAACTTGGACGAAACGGACAGCCCGGCCGAGACGGACGAGCCCGAGGCGACCAGCTCGGGCAAGACCGACCCGGAGCCGGCCGACCCGCCCAAGCGAACAGCTAAGAAGGCCGCGACGCCCGTGCCTCGGGGGCAGGTTGCCGGCAAGGAGAAGCTACAGCCGTACGTCAGCATCGAGATTGCCGAAGCGGCCCGTAACGCGGTGGTGGCCACGACGCCCTACGAGGGCGGTTACCAGTCGATCAGCGACCTGATCGAGGACGCCATTGCCGAGAAGGTGCAACGCCTCCAACGCAAGTTTAACAACGGCGAACCGTTCCCGACCAGGCCGAAAAGAAGGCTCAAGACCGGCCGACCGTCGAGGTAACACCTCTGTTGTAGGTGTCAGAGCTACAGCCTGTGTCACCTCTGCCAGAGACGACAGAGCGGCCCCGGTCCGCCACCAAGCAAACCCGGGGCCACCCCCAATCACGAGGAGAAGACTCCCCTTATGTACGACATTACGGCCTCGCAAGAGTGCCGGCGTACCAACTCCCGGACGAATGGCCCGATCACGCCGGGGGGTAACCGGTGATTCAGTCCCCGGTGATCCGCACCGTCCTAGTCGTCTTCGTCGCTCTGGTCTGCGCGGGCATGGCGGTGGCCATTGCCGTGCGGCTGGCCCGCTACGTGCTCGACCAGGTGCGCAAGATGAGGCCGACCGGTGCCGACAGCGCCGAGGCGGGCAAAGCGCGGGTCGCCGCCCGCCGCAAGATCAAGAACTTGGCGTTCTTGTGCGTATTCAGCGCGGTGCCCGCGACCCTCAGCTACTCCCACCTGATCGAGTACGCACACACCGCGCTCGACCTGCACGGTGGCTTGCAGTACCTCGTTCCGCTCGCGCTGGACGAGGCCGCCATGTACGTGATGATGCTCGCCTTCGGCGACGTCGACGCCGGCGAGTCCGCCGCCGCGAACCGCACGCTCGTGTGGGCGTTCGTGGCCGGGTCGGCATGGTTCAACTGGATTCAGGCCCCTCGCGGTACCGGGCACACCGGCGCCCCCGAGTTCTTCGCCCTCATGTCCGTGGCCGCCGGCGTGCTGTTCGAGCGGGGATTGGTTGCCGTCCGCAGGGACCACGACCAGGCGACGGGCAAGGGCCGCCGACCGCTGCCGCGGTTCGGCGTGCTGCGGTGGCTCACCGCCCCGGTGGAGACCGCCAGCATGATGCGGCTCGCCATCACCGAACCGACCATCACCACCGAGGCCGACGCACTGGCCGCCGTCCGACTCCGTCGGGCCATCGCCGACGCCCGCCGCCAAGCCGAGCGCGAGGCCCGCGCGGAGGCTGCCGCAGCGGCGCCCGCACAGTGGTGGCGGCGCCGGGTGGTAGTCGCCACAGCTCAGCCGGTGGTCAGCCTGCCGACCGGCACGACCGCGCCGGCCGCCGCCGTCGCCACCGTCCTCGCCCCCTACGCGCGTGCCATCGAGGCCCAGGAGCTCCCCGACGACAGCGCGTCCCCACTCGCGCTTGAGCCCGTGCTACGAGCCGCGGCACAGATCGGCACACCCGCCGAGCAGGAGCGTGCCGCCGAGGAACTGGCCGAGCACGTCGAGCGCATCGAGGCCCTGGCCACCGAGGCGGAGAAAGCTGTGCTGGCACACGGTGCGGCACACTCCGCAGCCACCAACAACGAGCCCGGCACACCGGCACACGACGGCCTCGCCGCCCCGGCACACAGCGAACTCCCCGCCGACGAGCCGTTGGCCGAGTGTGTCGAGGAGGACCAGGACGAGCCCGCCGTCAAAACCGCTGCGGCACACGGTGTGCCGATCAGCCCGCGTATCACCACCCGTGTGCCAGAGCAGCGCGACGAGGAGCCTCAAGAGCCGCGCAACGACGCCGAGGCCGCAGAGCTCGACCTGACCCGCTACGCGACCAAGCGCGCCAAGCTGGAGGCCCTGTACGAGGCCCGCATCCGGCCGGACGACCCACGCACCAACAACGCCATCGCCGAGGCCCTGTTGGAAGAGATGGCACAGCACGGCGTCACCTTGGACCGAGGCGCCGCCAACCGGTACGTCGGCGAGCTCCGCAGCGGCAGCAGCCCGCGGCTGGTCGCCTAACAGCGTATGAAAGACCGCTGCCAGAGGTGCCAGCAATGACAGAGGTGTTACCTGTGGCACAGACGGCACAGCCAGCAGAGGGGCACGGCAAACACGTGCCGCGCCCCCGGCACATCCGGCACACGCAGTGTGCCGTCGAGCCCACCGAGAGGGAGAGATGACGACGACCGGCACACAGCCCGAGCCGCCAGCACGGCGTCCGCTTGCCCATCGGCCGCTGCCCATTCCGCGCGTGCCGGATGCGGCGGCACACGACCGTGCCGCCGAACTGACCGACCGCCTGACACAGGCCGGCGAGCGCATCGCCCGAGCCCTGGACGCGCGGACCGCGATCGAGCAGGCTCAACAGGACGCCGAGACGGCACGCCACGAACGCGACCAGGCACACACCGCCGTGAAGGAGGCTCGACGAGAAGCAGAAGCCGCCAGGGAGGCTGCCGAGACCGCCAGGCAGGAGCGACAGGAGCTTGCCGAGGAAGCCCAGCGGGCCCGTGGTGAAGCCGCCCAGGCTCGCCAGGAGGCCCAACGTGCCCTCGCAGAAGCAGAGGAAGCACGGGATAGCGCCCAGAAGGCGCATGCCGCCCAGCAGCGGGCCGAGGGCGCTCGGCGAGCCGCTATGCAGCTCGCCGAGCAGGCACAGCACGCGGCCCGCACGGCACACGGCGAAGCCGAAGCCCTGCGGCAGCAACTCGCCGCGGCACAACGCCAGCAGTTCGCTGACGCCGAGCGAGCCGAAGAGGCACGCCGACAAGCGGTCGAGGCACAGACGGCACACGCCGCAGCGGAGGAACGAGCCCGCCAAGCCGAACAGGCATGTGCCGCGGCACAGGACGAAGCACTGCGCGAGCGTGCCGAACGTGAAGCGGCACAGATCACGACGAGCGGCACCGTCCCCGAGGCCGAAGCCTCGCCGAGCCTGGCCGCTGCCCAGAAGGCTGCCCGGCCGACCGGCACTCCGGTGAAGATGAATAAGCGCCCCGGGCAACGGCGCAAGCGCCGCCGGTAGGCCCTCAGCCCACGCCGCTGCGATGCTCACCGCAGAGGAGCGGTGGCACAACTGACACCAACGACCGATCCAGCAAAGGTGGCAGAAGTGGCAGAGGTGTTCTAGACCTAGCCCACTCCACCCCCGTGAGGCGAGCCGAGGAGGCCGTATTGCCGCTCCACATCGACCGGCAGGCCGACCTCGTGCACCCCGCACATGCTGAAGGGCCGACCCCTCGATCAGGGGTCGGCCCTTCAGATCAGTTGGCCGTTACGTGGGTAGGTCGAACTCGCCTTTCTTCGCGCCGTCGAGCCAGCAATCGAAGACGAAGCGGGTCACGACGAACGGCGGGTTGCTCAGGTCCTCATTATCCCTGATGGCTACTCGACCATCGGGGAGGAAGGCGACCTCAAGGCATCCGCCTTGGCTGCCGCTGGCGGATGCCTTGAACCAGGCAGCATTTTCCAAGTAGTTGGGCTCGGTGCGCCCGGTGTTGCTGGTCATTGCATGATCTCCTCTGCGGTGCGTCGAAGCAGCGCCGTTGACTCATCAGGAGCGAGAGCCATAGCCCTCAACAGGTCGAACGTGCTCACGAAGCGTCGTACATCGTGTTTTTTCTGCATGTAGAGGTTCCCGGCTGGGCTCTCCACGTAGACGACTGGGTCGTCTGACTCGAACTCCAGAACTGAGAAGGCGCCGTCGAGGCCGGGATGGGCGCCCTTGCTGGTAGGCATGACCTGGATCGTGATGTTCGGTGCTTCGGCCATGGTGACCAGGTGCTGTAGCTGGGCGCGCATCACCGCGGTGCCGCCGACCGGCCGGTGTAGTACCCCTTCGTCGAGGATTTCCCAGAACTCCAGCGGATCGTTCCCTCTGGTCAGGAGCTTTTGCCGCTCGACCCGGAACGCCACCATGTCGTCGACGTCGGAATAGCGGTTATTGGGGTTGGCCTGGATGACGGCGCGAGCGTAGTCCTCGGTCTGCAACAGGCCGTGCGGGATAAGAGGTTCCCACGTGCGTTCGGCGCGTGCGTCGCTCTCCAATGCGGCGAGTGTGTCCAGGCCGCTTGGCAGTGCGCGCTCGTAGGATTCCCACCAGCCGCGTTGCTGTGCGTTGGTGAGCATGTCGAGGAGCATGTCGATCTGCCGCTCGTCGGTGACGCCGTAGAGCTTGCACATGGCCCGGATGTCTGCCGGCTTGACGGCGACTCGGCCTTTGGCGGTTTCGATTCTGCTCACGCGTGTGTGTGAGCACTTGAGCTCGGCGGCTACCTGCTCGGTGGTGAGGCCGACGGCTGTACGGAGGCGGCGCAGTTCGGCGCCGAGCTGCCGGCGGTGCGTTGGCCCGCTCGGTGCCGGTGTCATGCGCCGTCCTCGCTTCCGTTGCGTGCGCACACTTGGTTCCTGCCAGTCTGCCGTACGGCGTGGCCGAGCTGCACACATAGGGTTCCCTTTCCGCCGACGACACGCATGGATTCGTGTTGCGCACTTGCGCAATTCGTGCGCACGGACCACTCTAGGGGAGTGCGGTCACTACGCAAAGCGTCGCTTTGATCACTAGTGGTCATCCGTAGTTGGCCCGTCCATGCCCAGCTCACGAGCCGAGGGGGCGAGTTATGCCCGCGAAGCAAACGGCCGCGCCGTTCACAGTCGGCGATCGAGTCCACGGAATCTCCTACGTGCCGCCAGAACAGACACGCGACAAGCGACCGGAGCCCTTTGAAGGAACTGTCGTTCAGGTCGGCTCGGGATACGCCGGGGTGGACCGGGATCGCGCCTATCTGTGGGTTCTCCTTCGTGACGGCACCGAGCGCCAGGCACTCGTGCGTGACACGACGCTTATCGAGCCCGCAAGGCGGGTGGTGTCGTGATCGCCCCGTTGCTTGTGATCTGACCGTTTCGCGCGGTCGAGGCCGCGCCGTCCCTGACGAGGAGTCGGGCTATGGCACTTCCGCCCGCGATATTCGATGACCTGCACCGTGTCCCCCCGCAGGGTCTCGCCGCCCGTGTCGTCCAGCGTCACAGTGAGCGGGGGCGTCGTGCCGCCATCTGCCTGGACGGCTGGTCACCGCAGACGCCGGCCGCCGCTCGCGCGTTCATCCGGCAGGCCGCTGCGGCTTGGAGACTTCCCAGGCCGCAGACCCAGGACCTGGTACAGATCGTGTCCGAACTGGCCACCAACGCCGTCGAGCACACCCACAGCCAGACCATCACCGTCACTGCGGCGGTGATCCCTGGTGCCGCTGTCGTCAGCGTGACCGACCGCGGCCCGCACAAGCCGCTCGCCGTACCGGCCGCCGACGACCGGGCCGAGCACGGGCGCGGCCTGCACATCGTCGACACCCTGTCCCAGACATGGGGGCACCTGCACACCGGCACCGGCACTCGCGTATGGGCACGCGTCGCACTGCCCCTCGGCGCGGTGCCCTGTCGCCAGCCGGCCACCGGGGGCACCGCGTGAAACCCGAGGAGCTGTGGGGCTCTTACCTCTGGTCACCCGGGATCTGCTTTCGCTGCGGCGCGGTGGCGCCGGTGGCCGCCTGCGGAGAGATCCACTCGGCGGCGACCGGCACTTGCTCGGTGATCGAGTCCTGCGCCGCGTGCCTGATCGCCATGGAGCACATCCACACCGCCCGCATCCGGTGGCAGCGCCAAGGCATCCGACCTCAGACGCCCGAAGAGCTCACCAACTACTTCGTGACCGCGGCCCGCAGCCCGGAGAACGCCCAGTGGCTCCGCGAATGGCTCGCCCACCTGTTGGTCCAGCTCGATGCCGACACGGTCGATGCCCTGGTGTTCGGCGTGCGCGGCAGCGTCGAAATCCCGGATGCCTCATGACGCCCCCGGCCGCCGCAAAGCGCCATCACTTTGTCCGTATGCCCGGCCTGTCATCCAAGGAGCCCATAGCCATGCCTCACCACCCGCAGCCCGCCGGGGCGATGCGGCTGCCACGACCCACCACCGTCCCCTACATCGCCGCGAGAAGTGATGAACTCGGGGGGTTCGAGGTGGAGTTGACCGTACGCAGGGACGGGCGGGGGGTGGGCTACGGGCTGGAGAGAGAGGGTGACCGAGACGCCCGCGGCGTGCTGTGGGCCCGCGTCTCCACCTCAGACGGAACCGGCCGACCGCTCTTCGACCAGGTCCATCCCACCAGGCAGCGCAAATGCGTGGAACTCGCCCTTTGCCAAGTATGTGCAAAACCGGCCAGTCGTACGAAAAAGGGCACCCTGTTTCTGACGCGGCGAGAGTCGGCGGAACACATGTGGGCCGCTTGGCCAGATGGCTGTTTGACGATGCAGCCGCCGCTGTGCGTGCCCTGCGCCCGGATCGCGGTGGAGCAGTGTCACCACCTCATTGGCCGGTACGTGGCCATCCGAGCCAGAAAGACGCGGCTGCATGGTGTGTTCGGCACCCTGTACGTCCCCGGCCTGTACGGCACCGTCCGGGCAGTGGACGACCGAGGCCAGGGCGTGACACTGCCGTACACCGACCCTGCCGCCCGGTGGCTACTCGCCTCCCAGATGGTGTGCGAACTGCGCCGCTGCACGGTTGTAGACCTCACCAGCGAGTAGCCAGCGGCCCGGATTCCCGGGCCCCTCAACGCCCCGCCCTGCGCCGCTCCCCCGACGGCCGGGCGGGGCTCCGTTCTCGAACAGCCCTGCCAACCGAAGAAGAACGGTGTCGCGGTGGAGCTGGGAACGGCACCGTGTGGGGTCCTCGGACGGCTACTGTGACCTAAACCGCGCAGCACCGTCGACTCGCCGTCAGATCCGTGTGCTGGCGTGGCCAGATTGGGAGCTTCTTCGTGAACAGTGACGTCAACCGCCTCCCGCACGGTGCGAAGCGGCCCTTCCGCCTGATCGTGACGGGCGGCGGGACGGGCGGTCATACGTACCCCGCACTGACCGCGGTTCGCACTCTTCAGGGCAGGCTCGCGGCCATCGGCCAAGCGCTGGAGGTGCTGTGGGTCGGGACGGCCGGAGGCTTGGAGGAGCGCGTGGCCGCCAGCGAGGGGATCGAGTTCCGCGCGGTCGCCACCGGCAAGGTGCGCCGCTCCAGCAATCCGCTGAAGCTCGTCTCTCCGGCCAATATGAAGGACATGGGCCGGGTGCCGCTCGGCGTCGCCCAGGCCCGTGCGATCGTTGCCGACTTCGGCCCCGATGTGGTGCTGGCAACCGGCGGCTACGTTGCCGTGCCCGTGGGGTTGGCCGCGAAGATGTGCCGCCGCCCGCTGGTGGTCCACGAGCAGACGGTCCGGCTCGGCTTGGCCAACCGGATGCTCGCCCGCGCCGCGACTCGTTTCGCCGTGTCCTCCGAATCAACCCTGAAGTTGCTGCCGGAGTCGGCCCGGACCGCCGCCGTGGTCACGGGTAACCCGGTGCGGCCCGAGGTGCTGGCCGGGCAGCCGGACAAGGCCGTTGAAGCACTTGGCCTGTACGGGTTCGACCGCCATCTGCCCACCGTCTATGTCACCGGCGGCGCTCAGGGATCGCAGCAGATCAACACGGTGGTGCGTGACATCCTGCCGTGGCTGCTGCCTCAGGCGAACGTGATCCACCAGTGCGGGCCGATCAACGTCGCGGACCTGCGCCAGAGCGCGGCATCCCTGCCTGCGGAGTTGGCGGCCCGCTACCTGCTGACCGGTTTCGTCGGGCCGGAGTTGCCCGACGTGCTCGCCTTGGCCGACGTGGTGGTCTCCCGCAGTGGTGCCGGCACCCTCGCGGAGCTGACCGCGCTGGGCAAGACCGCCGTTCTCATCCCTTTGGCTTCCTCCGCGGGAGGCGAGCAGGCGCACAACGCCCGCCACTTGGCCGACGCCGGGGCCGCGGTCGCTCTTGTTGGCGAGGTGACCGCGGAGAGCCTGCGGGAAGCCGTCGGCCCGTTGCTCGCGGACCCGCATCGGCGGATCGGCATGGCGGAGCGGGCCCGGTCGCACGGCCGGCCAGACGCGGCTGACCGGCTTGTGGACGTCGTCCTGGCAGCCGCCGCGTAGCGGTCAGCTTTGCTGCAGGTGCCGTCTGGCACCAGCCTCGATGATCCCGGCGCAGATGGCGAACGCCTCGTCGTCTTGCCCCCACGGGTCGGGAACGTCCCGGTCGCCGAGGTACAGCGCCAGCTTGGCGGCGGTGCGCACGTCGGCGAGGCCCTGTAGCGCCGCCAGATTGGCATGATCCATGGCCAAGATGACGTCCGCCCACGCCAACAGCTCGGGGCTGACCTGGACGCTGCGGTGGCTGGTGAGGTCATAGCCGCGCTGGGCTGCAGCGGCGACCATGGCCGGGTGGGCGGGCTGGCCGACCCACTTGCCACACAGGCCGGCCGAGCGGACGTCCACGGCCGGGCCACCGAGTTGGGTGAGGACGACGGCGGCGAGCGGGGAGCGGCAGTGGTTACCCAAGCAGACCGTCAAGATTCGCCTGGCGCCGGGGGCCGTCATCGGGATGCCTCCGCTACGGTGAGGGCCTTCTCCAGCAGCGAGGCGACGTGCTGCACGTGCTCTTCGGTCAGGTGTTGGTGGAAGGGCAGGGTCAGGATCTGCTGGCCGATCGCCTCGGTGGCCGGCAGGGGGCGGTGCCAGCGCGCGAAGGCAGGCTGGAGATGGTTCGGCGGGTAGTGCACGCCCACCCCGACGCCGTGTTCGCGCAGGAAATCGAAGACGCGGTCGCGCCAGGGCACCCGCACCACGCACAGGGACGGTACGGAGTGCTCGACATCCACGTCCACCAGTGTGACGCCGTCCAGGGGCGCCAGGGCGGCTTTGTAGGCGCGCCACAGTTTCTTGCGTGCACTCTCGGCCGTGGTGAAGTTGGCGAGCTGGACGCTGCCGATCGCCGCGTTGATCGAGGACATCTGATACCGCAGGCCGAAGCCGGCCACCGTGTACGAGGTGGCCGCGGATCGCTCGGCCGCCGACTCGATGACCCCCAGCAGGCGCAGGCTCCGGGCCGTCTTCGCCGCTTCGACACCGCGCGGGATGATCAGGCCGCCTTGCCCGCACGTCAGGTTCTTGATCGGGCCGAAGCTGAAGCAGGTGGTGGCGTGCCCGCTGGCGCCGACGCGCGTGGTGCCGTTGAAGGAGCCGAAGGCGTGCGCGGCGTCCTCGATGACGAGGATGCCGCGTTCGGCGAGCGCGTCATGGATGCCGGACAGGTCGACGGCCCTGCCGCCGTAGAGCACCGGTAGGACGGCGCGCGTGGCCGGGGTGACTGCCTCCAGCACATCGTGGCCGGTGACGCACAGCGTGCCGGGGTCGACTTCGATGAAGCGGGGGGTCGCTCCGCAGGCCGTGATCGCCTGGATGGTCGCGCAGAACGTCATCGACGGCACGATCACCTCGTCGCCTGGGCCGATCCCGGCGGCCAGGAGGGCGATGTGGAGCGCGGCGGTCCCCGAGGCGACCGCCACCGCGTCGGGCACGCCGAGGAATTGGGCGATGTCCCGCTCGAACTGCTCGGTGATCTCGGTGTGCCCGTACTGGCCGCTGTGCAGCGCGCGCAAGACGGCTTGTCCTTCCGGGCCGTACAGGAAGGGGCTCGCGTTCCGGCTCGCGTCCAAGATCGCGGGAAAAGTCATGGTCATAGCCCTTCTCTCACTCGACGGGGTAGGGCAGGGAGTTCAAGGAGCTGGCGGGAGGTCCTGTTCACCGGCGGCCAGGGTCTCGGTGTACTTGGCGAGGTAGACCCCGGGCTTGTAGCTGAGCCGGTCGTGGTCGACGGGCAGGCCGAACAGGCCGCTGAGGGCCTGCCCGACCAGATCGGCGCCGGCCGCCTCGCTCAGCAGGAAGCCCCCGGCCACGCGGGCGTTCAACTCGCTCATCACGATCCGGTCCGGGCCGCTTTCGCGGATGAATCCCTGCGCGCAGCACGCCCCGACGGCTCCCACAGCGGCCAGTGTCGCCTTGACCAGCTCCGCGGCCTGCTGATCGCGGAAGGTGCGGGAGACCACCGCAAGGCCGCCTTTGACCAAGAGCCGGTACCGCAGGATCACCGAGGCCCGGCCAGCGCGGTCCACCAGGCAGTCCGCGGTGAACTCACGGCCATCGACCCGCTCTTGAACAATGGGGTCCGCAACGAGCTCGCACAACACCTCCGCCTGTTTGCGGGTCGAGCAAAAGTGCACGTCCTGCGCACCTTGCCCGCGCCGCGGCTTGACGACCAGCGCTCGCCCGTCCGGCACCTCGTCGATCTCGTGCGGCAGCCAGGTGCGGGGCACCGGAATACGATGCTCACCCGCTACCGCACAGAAGGCGGCTTTGTCGACGCACGCCTCCACTGCGTGCGCCTGCGGCAGCCAGGTCCTCACGCCGAGCTCGTCCAAGAGGCCGCGCATCGCGGCGAGTTGAGGGAGTTCTTGCTCGACGGTGGACATGATGGCGTCGGGTTCCAGCGCGCGGCACAGACCCAGCAGTTCATCGCGGTAGGCCGGATTGTTGGCCGGCACCATGGTGCGCGCGGTGATACAGGGCAGCCCAAGCCCCGGGGCCAGCGGGTTCGCGTCGACGCCGATGACCTCGCAGCCGAGCCGCATCAAGCTCCTGGCCAGGTCGAACCCGCCGGCGCCGCCCACGCCGGTGACGAGGATGCGCCGGGGCCGGTCGGCCGCCATCTCAGCGGCCCGTCTTGGCGGTGAGGTTGATCTCCGGCACCGGGGCGGCCGGGTTGCGCAGCAAAGGCGCCCATCGGCCGGGGTTGCTGTGGTACCATGCCGCGGTCTCGGCGAGCCCGTCTTGGAACGTCCAGGCCGGCTGGTAGCCGAGATCGCCCGTGATCTTCGTCCAGTCCATCGCGTACCGGATGTCGTTGGCCCTGCGGTCCGGCACGTACGTCACCGCCTCCCAGTTGGCTCCGCACTCCCGCAAGATCAGCCCGGTCAGTTCCTTGTTGGTCAGGTCGGTGCCGCCGCCGATGTTGTAGACCTCCCCCGGCACCCCGCCGCGCAAGACCAGCTCGATCCCGCGGCAGTTGTCCTCGACGTGGAGCCAGTTGCGCACGTGTCGGCCGTCCCCGTGGAGGGTGAGCGGCTTCCCCTTGAGGAGGTTGGTCACGAACAGCGGGATGATCTTCTCGGGGTGTTGGCAGGGGCCGTAGTTGTTCGAGGAGCGGGTGACGCACACCGGGACGCCGTAGGTGTGGAAGTACGACAGGACGATCAGGTCGCTGGCCGCCTTCGACGCGGCGTACGGGACGGTCGGCCGCAACGGGTCGCGCTCGGTGGCCGAGCCCGCCTCCAGCGGCCCGTAGACCTCGTCCGTGGACACGTGCACGAACTTCTCCACGCCGAAGCGCATGGCGGCATCCAAGAGGACCTGCGTGCCGAGCACATTGGTGGACAAGAAGCTGCCCGCCTCGAAGAACGAGCGGTCCACGTGCGACTCGGCGGCGAAGTGCACGATTGCGGTGTGCCGTTGGACGAGTTCGTCGACCAGTCGGGCATCGAGGATGTTCCCCTCGATGAAGGCCAGCTTCGGGGAGAGGAAAGCCTCCCCCAGGTTCTCGATGTGCCCGGCGTACGTGAGGGCGTCGAGCACGGTGACCCGCGCGATGTCATCAGCCCGCAGCAGGCGCTTGACGAAATGCGAGCCGATGAACCCTGCGCCACCCGTGACCAGAGTCTCTTCCATGAGCGAACCAATCTGGGAGTGCTGTTGATGGGGGGCGAACGCGGCACTGAACCAACGGAGGCCGCTCGTCTACGCTGGCCGATCTGACGGGCCATTGGGTAGAGCAGGCGGCGTTGCTGTGTGCTGCGCTCACGAGCAACAGGGAGCAACACCCCAGCGGCTCCCGCCGCCCGGCGCCGGCCCGCTACAGTGCGCTCACTGCACGTGTCCGATCATGCGCGCAGCGGAGGCGCCAATGAAACGTGGATCCCGTCTGAAGGACGCCGGCACGCCCCGCGGCTATCTGCTGACCCGAGCTCGCCACGTACGGGGTTGGAGCCAGCCGGAGATGGCCCGCCGCCTGTGCGCGCTCAGCCGTAAACGCGGACACCCGATTCACACCGGCCGGGACGGCGTGTGTCACTGGGAGCACGAGCGGGAGCCGGACCGTCCCACCCAACTGCTCATCGCCGAACTTCTGGGTATTCCGCCGGAGACCGTGTATGAGCGACCATGGCCTGAGTGGCTGTCCGAGGATCCTGCCCAGCGGCCAACTCCCCGGCCCTGGAGGCTACTCGGTGCCGTGGATGCCTTGACCGACCTCGCAAGGGATACCGCCGTGGACGTCACACGCAGGGACCTCGTCCTGATCGCAGGTGGAACACTCACCGCCTCGCTGCTTGCCTGGCTGACCGCCGACCCGGTGGCCGCAGGCCAACTCACCACCGGACGGCGTATCGGTGAGGCCGCCGTCGCCCGGATCGAGGACCGGGCCCGGATGCTGCGGCGCCTGGACGACGAAGACGGCGGCGGCACCGTCCTGGCAGAAGCCTCCAGCGCCCTCGCCCTCGTCCACGGCCTGATCCGGGAACGCTCCTACAGCGATACGCACGGCTCCCGCCTGTACGCCGCCGCTTCCGACCTCGCCCGCCAGCACGCCGCCGCCCTCTTCGACATCCACGGCGAATGCGCCGACAGCACGTTCGACACCGCCCTGCGCACCGCCCAGGCCGCCGCAGACGACGCGCTCGGCGCCAACGCCCTGTCCTTTTGGTGCGTGTCCGCCTACAACACCGGCCGCCTGCACGACGCCGAGAACATGGCCAACACCGCCCTGGCCTCAGTCCGCGGCAAAGCCACCCCCCGCGTGGAGGCCCTGCTGCTCACCCGTCGCGGCCGGGCCCGCGCCCACCTCGGCGACACCCGGTGCTGGGCCGACTTCGACCGCGCCGAAACCCTCCTCGCCCAGGCGAACGGCCACCAAGACCCCGACTGGTCCACCTGGTTCGACCAGGCGGAAATCCTCGGTGCCCGCGCCTCAAGCCACCGCGACATGCACCAACCCGGCCCCGCCGAAACCGTCTTCGCTCAGGCCCACGCCCTGTTCGCCCCCTCGGCGGTGCGCACCCACGCCCTGTACCTGTCCCGAGAAGCCGATGCACAGTACGCCCAAGGCCAGATCGAGCAAGCATGCGCGACAGCGCACCACGCGCTCGACCTGACCGAGACCATCAGCTCCCGCCGCACCAAAGCGCCGCTACTCGACCTCGCCGGCAAACTCGCCGCCCACCCCGCCCCCGACGCCCGGGACTTCAGCGACCGGGCCCGCACCCTCCTGGCGGCATAGCACCGGAGAACAAAACGCCACAAGACACGCATAGCTATTTTCCTGGTGCAGGCCGTCCGTGCACGGTGGTTGGTCAGCCCAGCACGCGCCAGGGCTCGCGACCGTCCTCGTAGGGCTTGAGGTCACGTGCGTACTTGGGGTGGACCGGTTCGCGGCGCACGACGATCCGCAGGCCCTCGGGCCGGCCAGTCAGATCGAGCAGGCCGGTGATCTCCACCAGGGCCGCGTCGTCGCGGGGACAGCCCTTCGCGTCCAGCGCGGGCGTCCACGCATCCTCGGGGACCTTGGCCAGCGCCGCCCAGAAGTCCTCGTCTCGGCTCCACCCGACCGAGAACTCCCAGCGGTTGGCCTTGTTGCCGCCCCCGGAGGCGATCCAGGCCAGCCACTCCTTGGTGGCTCCGGCGCCGTCGGCGCGGAAGAGGATCGTGCGTCGGCGGCGGGTGGGCAGCTGCCGGACCGCCTCGGTGGACACCTCGATGTGGTCGGATGCGGTGTTCGCACCCGCGCTTCCCGGGCGCAGGCGGCACACCAGATGCTCGTCGGTGTTGTCGCAGAACATCAGCAGCGGGTGCAGGCCGAAGCCCTTGCGATGCGGCTCGGCACCCTCCTTGGCGGAGTGCACGGGCACGAACGAGGCATCGATGTCCAGCACCGTCCAGCCGACAAGCGGCTTGCCGTCCACCCGAATCCAGGGGAAGCCGCCGGGGCGCAGGTCCAGCAGGTCGTACACACGGGAGCGGACCTTGGCGCGCGCGGAGGCGATCTTCGCGAGCTGGACCGGCCCGATTGCCTCCAGCGTGCGGTACAACGTGGACGCGGAGGCCGGATGCCCCAACACCAAGGCGGCCTGCCGCATCACCTCGATTCCCGCGATCGAGCGTGCACCCAGCAGCACCGCGCACGCCGCCGACACCAGCACACCGCCGCGGTCGTGAACCGGGTGGAAGTCCCACCGCACCAGCGCCGAAGACAGCGCGTCGGTCAGCCCGACCTTGTCCGCCAGACGCCGCACGGGCACGATCCCCGCCTTGCCCACCAGCTTCCGCCCGCCCGCCGACAGCGACAGACCCTCCGCCCACCCGGTAAGCTTCGACACCCGGAGGGTGCCTCCTCCCCAACGTGATCCAGTTCTAGACAAACCAGATCATCGCAGGTCGAGGCGCCCTTCTCTCGCGTTCTCACGCAGCGTCACCAGGCCGGGCAAGCCTCATGAATTCATGAGGCTGGGCACTGGACTGAAGTTTCGCCATTTTCATGATCGACTCGGCGTTGGCGGGTCACGCTGTGTGAGATTGGCCGAACAGGCGGCATGACGGCCCGTCAAGCGGAAGCATCGGTGGTCTCTGTCCACCTCTGTGCGAGGGGCCCACCGATGCTTCCACCTCCGACCGTACCGGCATCGCTGGTCGACGTCTTGCAGACCGTGCGATCCTGCTTCACCGCGCCGACGTTCGCCACCTTGTGCTCGCTGGTGACCGGGGTGCTCGCGGCCGATGGGCCGCGCACGGTGACCGGGATGTGGAGCGCGGCCGGGCTGGCTGGGCGGTGCCACTGGTCACGCGGACACCGGTTCTTCTCCCGCGCGGTGTGGGACCTGGACCGGGTGGGGCTGGCGCTGGCCCGGGCGGTGGTCACGGCGTTCCTCCCCGAAGGCGGCGCGGTCACCGCGGCGGTGGACGACTCGCTGTTCCACCGGTACGGGAAGAAGGTCCACGGCGCGAAGTACCAGCACGACGGATCGGCCAAGGGGCGCGACGGCATCGGGCGCGGCAACTGCTTCGTGATCGTCGGGATCGTGGTGGCGCTGCCGTTCCTGGCCCGCCAGATCTGCCTGCCGGTGATGTTCCGCCTGCACATCCCCAAGGTCAGCGCCTCGAAGACCGAGCAGGCCCGCGAGTTGGCCGGCCTGCTCGCAAAGGCTCTGCCCGGGCGCCGGCTGCACGTGGTAGGCGACGCGCTGTACCGGGGCCCGGCCTGGCGCGACCTGCCCGGGAACATCACCTTCACCACCCGGCTGGCTTCCAACGCCGTGCTGTACGGACCCGAGCCGCCGCGCACCGGCAGGCGCGGCCACCCCAGCTGGAAGGGCGACCGCCTGGGCACCCCCGCCGAGATCGCCGCCACCGCGACCTGGCGCACCGCCACCGTCGAGATCTACGGCGAGGCCAAGACCGTGCAGCTGTGCGATCTGGTGTGCCTGTGGTGGGGCAGCCTGCACCGCACCCCGGTGCGGGTCGTCCTGCTGCGCTTCGCCGACTCCACCCGCTCCTACGACTGGGCGCTGGCCAGCACCAACACCACCGCGACCGCGGAGGAGATCGTCGAGCGCTACGGGAGCAGGTGGTCCATTGAGCAAGCGATCAAGGATGGAAAGGACCTGCTCGGAACCGGTGATGCGCGCAGCCGCACCCGCCAGGCGGTGGAGCGCACCGTCCCCTTCCAACTCACCTGCCAAACCGTGCTCGTGCTCTGGTACGCACGAGTGGGCAACGCCGCAGGCGACGTCCGCGCCCGCCGCGCAGCCGCCCCGTGGTACCGGCACAAGCAGCACGTCTCCCTCGAAGACATGATCATCGCGTTCCGGCGGGCCCGGATTACCGCTGCCACCGCAGCTCAACCCAGCCCCCCGCTATTCCACGACGCCCCACCGACCAGCGCCGCTACCGCCGCGTAACGGCGAAACTTCAG
>JAFAUH010000081.1 GCA_019243445.1 Streptomycetaceae bacterium
GACGGCACGACATCCCGCCCTTCACGACATGCCCGCCCACTCCGACAGCGGACGGCTCACCGCCGAAGCTAGAAGCCAGCACCGACCCCAGGCATGCCAAACCCCTGCGAATCACCCCAACGAGTCACCCGCACAAGATACGCACCCGAACCGTTCGATGGTTGGCTGCGGGGGCTTGCGCTGGGCGAGGGTGGTCAGCGGTGCTGCTGCGGCTTGGTGGTAGGCGGCTTGCAGGTGGGTCAGGGTTTGTCGGGCGGCTGTGACCTGTTGGTCGTGGTGGCGGAGCTGGTGCCAGCGGGAGGCGGCGATGACGACGAGGACGGCGATGTCGAGGAGCATTGCGAGGCCGGTTCCGTCACCCTGGATGGGTTCGCTGCGCATGGCCCGGACGGCACCACGCAGGGCGCGGGCGTGCTGGTGGTCGTCCTGGATGCGGGAGCGGGTGGCGCGTTCGAAGGCCATGGCGGCTTGCTGGAGTTGGCCGCGCAGCTCCTTGGGCGCGAGAAGGGGCAGGGCGTCGAGTGCTTCGCCGAACGCGGCGAGATGGGCTTGGGCAGCGGAGTCGTTGCCGCCGTGGTCGAGGATGCGGGGGATGCGCTCGGCGGCGGCGGTGGCCTGATGCCAGGAGTTCGGCCTGCGTCGGCTGTCTGGTTCCGTTGCGGGCGGTGTTTCGATGGCGGTGAGGCGTTCGCGGATCTTGGGGAAGGACAGGTCGGGGGCGAGGGTGGAGCCGGAGAACCACACTGGTTCGCCTGCCGCGTTCGTATCCTCCTCGAAGGCGACCTTGTAGCCTCGGACGTCTCCGGAAGGGAAGTGCTGTACCTCGACCAGGATCCCTTCGGCGCCGGAGAGGATTGCGAGAAACTCTTCAGGGTCGGCGGCGACCGCGACGGCAGTGCGGACGGTGGTGCGCAGGCGTTCGCGGGCGGTGAGCTGGCGGCCGGTGCGGCGAGCCTTCTCGGTCTCGGCTCGGGTGGGGCGTTTGGCGGCGGTGCGGTCACCGCGGGCCACCTGGCGCAGGCCGTATTCCTTCTCTATAGCGATGAGTTCCTTGTCGGCGCGTAGGTAGTCGTTCCAGTGACGAGCCGGGCGCAGGTCACCTCGGACTTTGGTGGCGGCGATGTGGATGTGGTCGTCGGCGTGGCGGACGGCGACCCAGCGGCAGCCGTCGGGATCGCCGTCGGGGGCGATGCCGGTGGCATGCACGATGCGGCGGGCGATGTCTGCCCACTCGTCGTCGCTGAGGAGGCGGTCTTCGGGTGCGGCTCGGATCGAGCAGTGCCACACGTGCTGCTTCGGGGCGCGGCCGAGGCGCTGGGCCTGCTTGACGCGCAGGTCGAGGTCGGCGACGAGGAGTTTCTTGGTGGCGGTGTAGTCGTCTGAGCGGCCGGGGTCGGGGGCGAAGCCGTCCCAGGAGGCGACCAGATGGGGATCTTTGTGGTCGGTGGCCTTCTTGGTGTCGAACAGGTACCGGATCAGGCCCGAGGTGCTCTTGCCGCTGCTGATTTTGGCGATCATCACGCGGCCTTGGTGGAGACGGCGAGGTTCATGGTCGCGGCGATGTCGCCGATGGTCGCGCGGACCGTGTCCAGGGTGTGCTCGGACTGGGCGAGGAGGACGTTGTCCACAGGGTGTGGATCGTCTCCGGAGTTCAGGCGCTTGGCGATCTGGTTGACGTTGTTGCCGATGCGGGCGACCTCGGTGCGCAGGGCGTCGAGCTTGTCGAGGCAGTCGTCGAGCTGGGTGCGCTGGCCCGGCAGGGTCAGGCTGAGGTTTCCGTCGAGGTAGGACATGATCACGGCGCCGACGAGGTGGGCACCGGCGATTTCCATCTGGCCCGCCCTGGTCGTGATCCTTTCCTTCTCCTCGGCGCTGTAGCGGACATCGACACGCTCTTTGCGCTGGACATCGTTGCGCTGGCGACGGCGGGCGACTCGGCGCAGGGCGTCGGCTTCGTCGGCATCGGGGTCGGCGGGCGGCTGCTCGACGTCGTCGGGTGTCTCCTGCTCGGGCACCCCCTGGTGCCCGAGTCCCTCCGCCACCCCTGGGGCGGAGGCATCCCCGTTGGTCCGGCCCTTGGACGGTCCAACGGCATACCTTGCTGCGCTTTGGGTGGTTGGGGTGGTCGTCATCTGCTGCTGGCAGGTGGGATGTTCGTGGCGCTGATCGTGCATGAGGTGGGGCTCCTGGGAGTGCTCGCGGGGCTGGGCGTCTCTACGGCGTGTGTTTCGCGCGGGTGCGGGGAGGACGTGGCGGAAGGGGGTCCTGCCACGGTGAGCGGGGTGAGGGCTCTCGTCGTCGATTCGGCTTGGAGTCTGCGGGTGACATGGCGGTTGCCGTACTTCAGGCGGCGCTCGTAGTGCTGGGGCGGGCTGGCCTCGCCGCTTGGTTGGCGATGCCAGGCGTTGGCGGAACTCCGTTCGCGATCCGCCAACGCCTAGCGTTTATGCGGCGTGGGTGGTGGTTACGGCGGAGTCGGGTTCCGCCATGACGGCGTCGGCGGCCTGTTGAGCGAGCTCTCGGCGGATGGTGTAGCCCTTGTCCCGGATCGCGTCTTCCAAGGCGGTGCGGGGGACCTTGCCGGTCTGGGTGCGCATGGCGCGGGCCGTTGCCAGCAGCACGTCATCGGGGACGGTGGTTTTGCGCCCGCCCTTCTTACGTCCGCCCCTCTTGGGCATCGGGTTGGCGGCTGGCTCCTCGGCGATGGCGGTCTCGGCCTCGGCCTCGGGTTCATCGCTCGCCTCGGCGGAGGGGGCGGCGTTGGCGCCGTACGTCTCCTCTTGGCCAACCGGGAGACTTGGCTCGGGCGTGGCGGCTTCGGTAGCCGATGTGGCGGATGGCGCTTCCGCCCTCGCATTGTTGGCGGCGAGGTGGCGGTTGATGACGAGGTAGAGGTGAACGGCTCCGGCGAGGGCGAGTGGGGCGATGGCGGAGAGGGCGCCGACGGTGGCGTTGTCGAGGTAGAGGCGGGTTTGCTCGTTGAGGCGGATGGCGTGCAGGGCGTTGGCCCAGATGCTGGTGATCGTGGCGATCCCGACGAGCGTCCATACGTACATCCGGGAGCGCAGCGGTGCGGTACGCAGGATGAGTAGGGCGATTACGCCGATGGCGATGAACCCGTCGATCACGAGGGGGAACAGGTAGGTAAGCAGCCCGCGGATGTGGATCGCGACGGCCATCTGCCTGAGCGCGTCGTAGGAGAGGGTGAAGCCGATGGCGCCGAGTAGAGCGATGCCGACGCGGATAGCGGCGCTGCCGGGTATGGCGGTCGGGGCGTCGGTGGGCATGCGGGTGGTACTCCGAGGTGTGATGCGGGGTGGGAAGGGGGAGGATGTCTCGTCCCACTCGTCCCAACGCTGTTCAGGGCAGGTACGAGTGCGGTGGTGATGTCGGGTCGACTCGTTGCGGCCCTGGCACCCGTCCCTGCGCTGAGCTGCTCGGGGACGGGTGGGACGAGTGGCGACGGGTCAGGCGCCGGTTTCGGCGAGTTCCGGTTCGGACTCTGGAGCGGGGCAGTACCTGGACCAGGCGTCGAGGAACTGGGTGCGTGCGAAGCCCTTGGCCTGTGTGCCGCCGGGGAAGCGGTGGTTGGCCGAGCTGATGCCGTAGTCCTTCAGCAGCAGCTGTAGTCCGCGGGGGGTGAGCCCGTGCGGGCTGTATTCGCACCAGGGCGCTTCGGGGTCGGCGTTGAGCTGCTCGATCAGGCGGCTCGTGCGCACGGTGGCGGGATCTCCTTCCCCCGCGAAGACCCGACGGATGTCGGCCAGGATGCGGATCTTCAGCCCGCCGTCGTCGTCGTTCCCGGCCTCCTGGTCGGTCATGATCCGGCAGGCTGTGCGGGCGGCGTCGGGCCAGGGGCCTCCGGCGAGGTCGGCGACGATGACCAGGGGTTCCCAGGTGTCGGCTGCCCGGTCTTCGACCGGCAGCACTGGCTCCATGTCCATCGCCTTGGCGCGCAGGGGCCGCAGCCATGTCTTGAGGCGGTCACGCAGAGCATGCAGCGCGGGGGTGTCCCGGCTGGTGCGGAAGGCCGCCACGCTCTCTCCGGCGGTGCGGCGGCGCATCCGGACGACCACGGACCGGTCCATGATTGTGTCGGGCAGGTCGCCGATGCCGGCGAGCGCGGCCATGGCGAAGGTGGGGAAGGCCACCGGGGTGTGTTCCGGTCCGGTCACCCGCAGGGTCGGGCGGTTGCGCTGGTGGCCTGCGTTGAGCAGTCCGCGCAGGTCCTCGTTGCGTTCGGCGGCCTTCAGGGTGCCGAAGAGGGTGTCGGCCTCGTCGACCAGCAGGGTGGGCGGGTTCTTCTCGGTGATGGACCGGAAGATCGCCGCCGGGCTGGCGTTCACGGTGATGAGCGGGGCGTGCACGGTCTCGGTGATCACGTCCAGCAGCCGCGACTTGCCGCACCGCTTCGCCGGACCGACGATCGCCAGACGCGGCGCGTGCTGCCACGCGGTCTGCAGTTGCGTGGCCGCGATCCACAACGTCGTGGCGGTCAGTGCCTCCTTGTTCGGCATGACGACGAACTTCTCGATCTGTGAGCGCAGTTCGCACAGCACGCGGTCCCCCTCGGAGGCTTCCGCGGCTGCCGACTTGTCGCTGGGGTCGCCGCACTCGGTCGGCTCGTCCACGGCGGCCGTGGTCGCAGCCGCCTCTTTACTCTGTTCCTTGGCCGTCTGGCCAGGGATGGGGACAGGCGGCCACAGTGCGGGCGCGGGTCGGTGACCGGGGCTATCGGCGGGCGGCGTCGGTCCGCCGGTATCGGTGGATGGCGTGTTCGGCTGCGGGTCGTCCATAATGGACATCGAGCTCCTCTGCTCGCGAGGCCATACGGGACGGCAATCCCGGCCACGCGGGTCGATCGCTGGGTTGGCGGTTGAGAGGTTTTGGCTTACGGCCTCTCGGTGTTGGTGCACCGGGGGGCCTGTTCTATGTCGTCTCTATGTCGTCGTGGTCAAGGCGGGGCTCCTCGTGCGCTGGGGTGGGACCACCACTATGCCACATGTTTTGCGATTCGCAGCATCTCACTGCCGACCGCAGAAGACATGGTACAGTTGAGGCACTGCTGCAAACGGCAGAAGGCCACTACTCAAGGAAGGGGGTGGAGGGTGTGACGGACGACGACACACCAGAGGGCGTCCTGCTCAGCGGGGAGGAGAACGTCGCGGTCCGGATCAAGGTGGAACGCGAGGCGCGCGGCTGGAGTACCAACGCCCTGTCCGACCGCATGAACGAGGCGGGCTTCGAGATGAACCCGTCCGCAGTCTGGCGGATCGAGAACCGCAAGCGCCGCATCAACCTGGACGAGGCCATCGGCTTCGCCGAGGTCTTCGGCGTCTCCCTGCGCAATCTCGTCGGTCCCCCGCAACTCGCGGCCAAGGCCCGCGCCATGGAACTGATCGACGACGTCGTCGAGGCGTACAGAGCGACCCAGCGGGCCAATGCCGCCTTCACAGGTGCACGCGACGCGTTCGACGCTTACATCGCCGAGCACCCGGACATTCGCGAGGAAGCCGAAGTCATGGTCTCCAACTCCATTGCCGAGGCGGCCAGCGAGCAGATGCTGAAGATGCACGGACCCCCGCGCAGCCAGCGCCCGGCCGACGACCAGCCCGACACCGGCACCAACCCGTAGTCGGCTCCTTTTCCCTCCCGTGGCAAACCGTCAGGCACGGGCTGGGTTACAACCGCCAACCCCCACGAACGACCGGCAGGCCGGCATTGCCGTGCCTCGCCTGCCAGAAGAGGACTCACCCATGCGCCGATCGGCGATACCCCCTGCCTCCGCTCAGACCCCGCGCACTGGGAAGGAGGTGACTGCCCCGGACCGTCTTCTCACCGTGGAGGAAGCAGCCCAGCGTCTCGGCACCGGCGTCCGCTTCATCCGGCGCCTCATCACCGAACGCCGCATCCGCTACGTCAAGCTCGGCAAGCCCGTGCGCATCCCGGAGAGTGCGTTGACCGCGTACATCGAGGAGCGCACCGTCCCTACCTTGCGTGAGGCTCGCGCCTCCTACTCGAAGGCGGCCTGATGACCGGGCGCAAGCCGCAGCGGCGGCGCGAGTTCGGGACCGTGCGGCGGCTTCCCTCTGGCCGGTGGCAGGCCCGGTACTGGGCACCGGACGGCAGCCGCCGCACCGCGCCGGAGACCTTTGCCACCAAGACCGAGGCACAGACCTGGCTGACCCTCACCCAGGCCGACATCGAACGCCGGCATTGGGTCGACCCCGACGCAGGCAAGGTGAACTTCGAAGCGTATGCCCTGAAGTGGGTCGACGAACGTGGGCTTTCCGCCACCACTGATGAGCTCTACCGCAGGCTCCTGCGGCTGCATCTCCTTCCTGCCTTCGGCTCCATGAACCTGGACGAGATCACCTCTCCTGGCGTGCGCACCTGGAGGGCAGAACGCCTCCAGACGACTGGTGCCACGACAGTCGCCAAGTCCTACCGGCTGCTCAAGGCCATCATGGAGACCGCTACCGACGATGAACTGATCCGCCGTAACCCGTGCCGGATCAAGGGCGCTGGCATCGAGAAGGCCAAGGAACGATCCACCGCCACCATCGAACAGGTCGACGCGCTCGCCGACGCCATGGGGCCGCGCTGGCGCCTGATGGTCTACTTCGCCGCGTACGGGCCGATGCGTCCCGAGGAACAGGCCGCCCTGCGGCGGCCCGACGTCACGCTCGAACCCCTCGCGGTCAAAATCAGCGAGGCAGCCCCCGAGCTGACCACCGGCCGCCGAGCAGTGGGCGACACGAAGTCGGCAGCCGGTACGCGCACCGTCTTCCTGTCAGCCTTCCTGCACATCGAGGTGAAGCGCCACCTCGACTGGTTCGCCGAGAAGGAGCCCGACGGACTGCTGTTCGTTGGCGAGAAGGGCGCGCCCTTCCGACGCTCCACCTTCGGCCGCAAATGGCGCCGCGCCCGCGCCAAGGTGTCGACGGCGGGTGAATCGTGACCCACTTTGGTCGGTTGAAACGTGACCCTCGTGATGCTTGTTGTCGGTCAGTCGTTGTCGTGAGCGGTGGCCGGGATGCGGCCGAGGTCGCGGCCTTTCATGCGGTAGGAGTCG
>JAFAUH010000083.1 GCA_019243445.1 Streptomycetaceae bacterium
ACCGGCCGCGCGAATCCCTTAGAGATTCGCGCGGGAAGTCAGTGCGGCTGCCGCATCCGGTGTGGTCAATGCTCGGCGTCAGTTACACTGCGCGCTCCCGCAGTACGGCAAGACGCTGACCACACAACCCGGGTTCGTACACCCCCAATAGACCGTGGGGCAGCAGTCAGTGCAGCTGCCGCATCCGGTGTAGGTCTGCGCCCGGTGGATCCGGTCGGGATCGACTACGTCAAGATCGTCGATCCGGACATCCAGGTCGAAATCGTCATCGATGGCGCATTTCGATGATTCGTCGGTCATGGTGGGCATATCCTGCGCCCTTTCATCACGTTTATCGCGGAGCTTTTTCGGTTTTCCTCGGATGAGAACCTGCGGTCAAGACGAGCGGAAGTTCTTGACCGGACCCAGATCCACGATGTCGCTATTTGGATCGAAGGGCTTCCGGTCGTACTTCCAGACTATGTACAGCGTGTCTTCGGCCAGAATCCCGCAGATGTCGGGATAGTACTTGGACTCGTACTGGACGGCAGCCGACAACTGTTCACACGTAAGCTTTGGCACCGGGTTTGCGTTGATACTCAGGGAAGGGTACTTCAACCGGTCGATGTACGGGCACTCCCCGCTCTTCTTGTAGTTGACGACCACATAGCGATAGGCGTTCAGGCTGGGCACGCGCTGGCCGTTCACGTACATGCAGTCCCGGCGTCCGGACATGGCGTGGGCGTTGCCGACGCCGGCCAACAGGGCCCAGCCGCCGACCAGTACCGCCATGGCGAGCAGGGCTGCGATACGGACGCGAGCGCGGCGCGGGGACGCCGTCGGCGTCGTGGCTAACATCGTGTAAGGTCACCTCTTCCAAGAAGGGCATGGGCGAAGCCACGTCACGCTTTCCGCTATACCGGGACGCGGCATTAAGCCCCCCATGTCCGATGAAACAACAATTCCGTACGCCGGTCGGCTGACCGACGAAACGAGCGCGCGAAAGCTCGCCAGATCCGGGAAGACTGGTGTGCGAATCAGCGCTGCGGTCAGCGTAACAGTCTCAGCACGCGGCAACAGGATCCGATATTCTATGCGTCAGTTCCAGATTACGAATTGGTTGAATTCTCGACTACCCGACGGGTCGCGTCGGCTCGTCCAGCGAACATTCAGGAGCTTTGAACTGCCCCGGGTTTGATGGAGACATCGAAAACCCGGAAGGAATCCGATCATGGTGGCACCCCGCAAGTATCCCGACGAGTTGCGTGAGCGGGCTACGAGGATGGCGCTCGACGCCCGCAAGGACCCCGAGACGCGAAACAACGCGGTGAGGCGTATCGCCGATCAGCTCGGCGTCCACCCCGAGGCGCTGCGCACATGGGTCAAGCGCGCCGAGACGGACCAGGGACTGCGCGAGGGGACCACAAGTCAGGACGCGGCCCGGATCGCCGAGCTGGAACGCGAGGTGAAGGAGCTCCGGCGGGCGAACGCGATCTTGAAGTCCGCGGCAAGTTTCTTCGCCGCGGAGCTGGACCGCCCACTGCGTTGAAGGTCGCCTACATCGACCAGCACAAGCAGGAGTTCGGCGTCCAGCCGATCTGCGACGCCCTCCAAGGGACCGACGCCGAGATCGCGCCGAGCACCTACTACGCCGCCAAGACCCGTCCCGAAGCCGCCCGCACCGCCCGGGACCAGGAGCTCACCGAGGAGATCCGTGTGATCCACCAGACCAACTACGGCGTCTACGGCGCCCGCAAGGTGCACGCCGCCCTGCTGCGGCGCGGGCATACGGTGGCGCGTTGCACGGTCGAACGCCTGATGCGGGCCGCCGGCCTGCGCGGCGTGATACGGGCCAAGAGCCCGCGCACCACCCGGCCCGCTCCCGAGACGGCCCGTCCCACCGACCTGGTGAAACGCCAGTTCACCGCCCAGGCGCCGAACCAGTTGTGGGTCGCGGACATCACCTACATCCGGACCTTCTCCGGCTGGGTGTATGCCGCGTTCGTCATCGACGTCTTCTCCCGGATGGTCGTCGGCTGGCGGGTCGCCACCTCCCTCTACACCGACCTCGCCCTGGACGCCCTGGAGATGGCCATCTGGCGGCGCCGCCATGCTGGCGGCGACCTTCCGGGCCTGGTGCATCACTCCGATCGCGGTGTGCAATACCGCGCCATCCGCTACACCGAGCGCCTGGAGCAGGCCCAGGCCGTCGCCTCGGTCGGCTCCAAGGGAGACTCATACGACAACGCTCTCGCGGAGGCGTTCAACAGCCTGTTCAAGGCTGAACTGATCCGCAACAAGGGACCCTGGGCCGGCATCAACGACCTCGAAGTCGCCGTCGCCGAGTACATGGAGAGTTCTGTAGGGGAGTCTGGCCCAAGTGAGGGTGTATCCGCTGATCAGAGGGTTGGCCTGGTGCGCGACGCTTGTCGGGCACCAGGCCCAGATTGCGACCAGCCACGGCTCAGCGTGAGGAGCGCGCGCATCCGCAGAGAGAAAGGCATTGGGTGCGTATCTTGTGCGGGTGACTCGTTGGGGTGATTCGCAGGGGTTTGGCATGCCTGGGGTCGGTGCTGGCTTCTAGCTTCGGCGGTGAGCCGTCCGCTGTCGGAGTGGGCGGGCATGTCGTGAAGGGCGGGATGTCGTGCCGTC
>JAFAUH010000121.1 GCA_019243445.1 Streptomycetaceae bacterium
CGTCACCTGTACTCCCGTCAACTGCTTGACCTCGTCGAGATTGGGCGTGACGACGGTCGCGGTCGGCAGCAGCCTGCCCCGTACGGAGTCGAATGCCTCGGCGGTGAGCAGGGCGTCCCCATGTTTGGAGACGCTCACCGGGTCGACGACGACAGGGGCTTCGACCCCTTCGAGCAGCCCGGCAACGGTGCGCACCAGTTCCGGTGAGGCGAGCATGCCGGTCTTGACCGCCTGGACACCGATGTCGTCGACGACACTGCGGAACTGCGCTCGTACAGCCTCGGTCGGCAGTTCCCAAATCCCTTGGACGCCACGCGAGTTCTGCGCAGTGACTGCAGTGATCACACTCATGCCGTGCACGCCGAGAGCGAGCATCGTCTTCAGGTCCGCCTGGATGCCGGCGCCGCCGCTGGAGTCGGATCCGGCGACGGTGAGGACGGTCGAAGGAACAGCCATGGCGACAAATCTCCTTGTTTCCAGTCGTCTCCAGTTGTCAGTCGTCTCCGAAGTGATCCCAGCCGCCCGCCTTGTCCCAGGGTGCACCGTCGACGGTCACCTGCGGGGTGCTGAGTGCTTTGTCGACTCGGCCGATCATCCGCCAGCGGGCGGGGAGTTTGGTGCTCTGCGGGAATGTCGCCACGAGTGCATGGTCCTCTCCCCCGGTCAGCACCCACTGCAGCGGATCGACGCCCACCGCCTGGCCGATGTCGGTCATCTGCGCGGGGATGTCGAGATCGCCGGATGTGACGTCGATACAGACACCGCTGGCGGCTGCGATGTGCCCGAGGTCGGCGACGAGTCCGTCGCTCACGTCGGTCATCGCGGTGGCACCGAGTTCGGCCGCCGCGGGACCCGCGTGGTAGGGGGGCTCCGGTCTGCGGTGCGCCTCGACGAAGGCACGGGGGGAGCGGAAGCCACGGGAGAGCACCGCGTAACCAGCCGCAGACCAGCCCAGCCACCCGGTCACCGCGACGATGTCGCCCGGCCTGGCTCCGGCTCGGGTGACCGGTTCGCGGTTGCGGAGATCGCCCAGTGCGGTGATCGCGACGGTGATGGTCTCGCCGCGTACGACGTCGCCGCCGACCACGGCTGCGCCCGCCACGTGGCATTCGTCACGCAGGCCGTCCATCAGCTCGACCGGCCATGTCGCCGGCAGGTCGGCCGGGACGACCAGGCCCAGCAGCAACGCGGTCGGTACGGCGCCCATGGCGGCGACGTCGGCGAGATTCTGCGCCGCCGACTTGCGGCCCACGTCGTACGCCGTCGACCAGTCACGCCGGAAGTGGCGGCCTTCGAGCAGCACGTCCGTGGTGGCCACGACGCGACGGTCGGGTGCGGCCACCACGGCCGCGTCGTCGCCTGGTCCCAACTGTACGGCAGGGGTAGTGGTGAGGCGGGAGGTCAACTCCCTGATGAGTCCGAACTCCCCCAGTTCGCCCACGGTGCCCTTCATCCCACTCGCTCCTTCAGCCCCTGCTGCAACAAGAACATCAACCCCTTCCACGACACGTCCGACGGGGGTCTCAAACCGTCAATATCCCGCATGCCTTCGTCATCCGCCGCGCCGGACGTTGGCCGAGGTCTCCCCGCCACACGCACGGACGCGGTACGGTGGCGTCCCCTTCCCACATGATCCTCGTAGCCGCCCTGGAGGTTCCGTGGTGGTACAGGCGTACATCCTGATCCAGACCGAGGTCGGCAGAGCCTCGTCCGTAGCAGAGGTGATCTCTGCCATCCCGGGCGTCATCACAGCCGAGGACGTCACAGGGCCCTACGACGTGATCGTGCGTGCGGAGGCCGGCACCGTCGACGAGCTCGGCCGGATGGTGGTCGCCAAAGTCCAGCAAGTGGAGGGCATCACCCGTACCCTGACCTGCCCGGTCGTCCACATCTAGGGTCTGTTCCAAGTTCCGCCTATGCTCGGCCGGTGAGCTTCTCCACCCATCGGCTGTTCGTTCATCTGTCCGTCGCCGCCACTTTGCTGGCAGCGGCGGGCTGCACATCGGGAGGGTCTGTGGCTGTCAGCCCTCCGGCCCCGCCCGCGGTGGTGGCGAAGCTCTGCCAGATGCTGCACGCGGCACTGCCGCAGACCGTGGACGGTCTGCGGCAGCGTACGACGGACCCGGCGTCTCCCTACACCGCAGCGTGGGGCGACCCCGCAGTGGTATTGCGGTGTGGAACACCCAGCCCCGATATCCTGACTCCCGGCAATGCACATTACAACCCGACGACCGACGCGGCGGAGATCGACGGCGTCGCCTGGCTGGTGGAACAGCAGCCGCAGGGCTCCTACCGTTTCACTACGACCGACCGGGAGGCGTGGGTGGAGGTCTCTGTCCCGTCCACGTACGCCCCGCAGGTCAACCCCCTTACGGATCTTGCCTCAGCGATCAACAAGACCCTCCCCACCACGGTCGCCCCCGGCACGGGCACGCGCTGACGCGCAAGCCCTGAACCACCCGCCGGGGGCAAGCCCCAAAATATCCTGCGCGGTTAGCGCAGGCCCGTGGGGCGGCGCAGGGCCGCTTGGATGAGGCGGTCGATCAGCTCGGGATAGCTCACTCCCGTCTCCTGCCACATGCGCGGATACATGGAGATCGGGGTGAAGCCCGGCATCGTGTTGATCTCGTTGATCACCAACTCGCCATCGTCGGTAAGGAAGAAGTCCGCGCGGACCAGGCCCTCGCACGAGGCCGCCTCGAAGGCGGCGACCGCGAGTTCGCGTACCCGCTCGGTCTCCTCAGGTGTGAGCGGTGCCGGGACGACGCCCTCGGCGGAGTCGATGTACTTCGCCTCGAAGTCGTAGAAGCCGTGCTCGCTCACCGGCGGAATCCAGGCCGGGACGCTGGCGCGCGGGCCGTCCTCGAATTCCAGGACGCCGCACTCGATCTCGCGGCCCGCGAGCAGAGATTCGATGATCACCTTGGGATCGTGGCGTCGCGCCTCCTCGATCGCCTCGTCCAAAGCGCCCAGGTGGTCGACTTTGCTGATGCCCATCGACGAGCCGGCCCGGGCGGGTTTGACGAACAGCGGCCAGCCATGCTTCTCAGCGAAGTCGACGATCTTCCTATGGACGCCTGCCTGATCGCGTTCCCATTCGCGGGGGCGGACCACCACATACGGGCCGACCGGCAGCCCGAAGGAGATGAACACCCGCTTCATGTACTCCTTGTCCATGCCGACGGCGGAGGCGAGCACCCCCGCGCCGACGTACGGGACCCCGGAGAGCTCCAGCAGGCCCTGCAGGGTGCCGTCCTCGCCATACGGGCCATGCAGCACGGGAAAGACGACGTCGACCTCACCGAGTGCCTTGGGCACCGAGCCGGGTTCGCAGTAGACGATCTCGCGGCTGGCCGGCTCGACGGACAGCACGACGCTGCCGTCCGATGACTCAGCGAGTTGTTCGACGCTTGGCAGCTTGCGGTCGGCGATGGCCATACGGTCGGGGGCGTCCGCGGTCAGCGCCCAACGTCCGTCCGTGGTGATGCCGATCGGCAGCACGTCGTACTTGGTCCGGTCGATGGCGCGCAGCACGGCGCCTGCCGTGACCACGGAGATGGCATGCTCGGAGCTGCGGCCGCCGAAGACGACCGCAACCCGCGGCTTGCGGCGCTCGCTCCCGCGCTCGGGATTCTGGGGGGAAGGCACGTTGCTCATGTCGCTGTGACCCTACCTGCTGTGTGTGCGAATTCGGAGAAGTCACCGGCGTAAGCGCCGTGACATCAGCTTCCCTTTGCCGCGGGGAGCGTGCTCATCCGCACTCATCGGTGCTCCGCCTTTGCCGAGCGCGACATGAGCTCCTTGAGTGCCACGAGCGGAGGCTTGCTGTCGTGCACGATGCTCACCACGGTTTCGGTGATGGGCACTTCCACGCCATGCCTACGGGCCAGATCCAGCACGGATTCACAGGATTTGACGCCTTCCGCAGTCTGCTTGGTGATGGCGAGGGTCTGTTCCAAGGTCATCCCGCGGCCCAAGTTGATGCCGAAGGTGTGATTGCGGGAGAGCGGCGAGGAACAGGTGGCGACGAGGTCACCGAGCCCCGCGAGCCCCGCGAAGGTGTGCGCGTCGGCGCCCATCGCAAGCCCGAGCCGGGTGGTCTCGGCGAGGCCGCGGGTGATGAGTGAGGCCTTGGCGTTGTCGCCGAGCCCCATCCCATCGGCAATGCCGACCGCCAGGCTGATGACGTTCTTCACCGCGCCGCCGAGTTCACAGCCGATGACGTCGGTATTGGTGTACGGGCGGAAGTACGTGGTGTGGCAGGCGGCCTGAAGTCGCTGGGCGACAGCCTCGTCCCGACAGGCGACGACGGAGGCGGCGGGCTGCCGTGCAGCGATCTCCTTGGCAAGGTTGGGGCCTGAGACCACCGCTACCCGTTCCGGACCCGCCTTGGCGATCTCCTCGATGACCTCACTCATCCGCTTGGCGGTGCCGAGTTCTACGCCCTTCATCAGGCTGACGAGGACGGCGTCCGGGGGCAGTAGGGGCGCCCACACGGTGAGATTGGCGCGCAGCGTCTGCGCGGGAATGGTGAGTATCACAAAATCAGCGTCGTGAGCGGCTTCCGCGGGGTCGGTGGTGGCCCGGACCGCGTGCGGGAGCTCGATGCCCGGCAGATAGGCCGGGTTGGTGTGGGTGGTGTTGACGGCCTCGACGACGTCGGCGCGACGAGCCCACATGGTCACATCGCAACCGGCGTCGGCGAGCACCATCGAGAAGGCTGTGCCCCAGGAGCCGGCCGAGTACACCGCGCAGCGGGTCGTCACTTACGCTTCACTCTCTTTCGTCGCGCCCATCTCTTCTGCCACTTGAGGCGCTTGAGCCTCTTCAGTCGCTTGAGTCGTCTGAGTCGCTTGAGTCGTCTGAGTTGTCTGAGTCGCTTGAGTCGCGCCCGCGTGGGCGCGTCCGCGTTCCTGTGCCACGTGTGCCTTCGTCTTGGCGGCTACTTGCGCGCGGGCCGTCCGTGGGTCGTAGCGTTCGGCGGGAGCCGGCTCACCGCGCAGCTCCGCCAGCAGCTCGGCGATGGCATTCATGATCACCTCGGTGACGACGCGCAGATTTTCCGCGGTCGGTTCGAGGTCGTAGTACGCGGACAGGTCGATGGGCCGCCCAGCGATTACCTTGAGTGTCTTGCGCGGCCACAACCGCAGCTTGTTCTCCTTGGCATACGGCGGCATGACCTCGTTCGCGCCCCACTGCGCGACAGGGATCACGGGCGCCCTGGTGAGCAGCGCGACCCGAGCGACTCCGGTCTTGCCCTGCATCGGCCACAGGTCGGGGTCGCGGGTGAGGGTGCCCTCCGGGTAGAAGGCCACGCATTCGCCGGAGTTGACGGCATCGACGGCGGAGCGGAAGGCGGTGGCGGCGTCAGTGGACTCCCGGTAGACCGGGATCTGGCCGGTGCCGCGCAGGACGACGCCGAGGAAGATGTTCTTGAACAGGCCGTTCTTGGCGAGGAAGCGGGGCACTCGCCCGGTGTTGTACTGGAAATGCGCGTACGAGAGCGGGTCGAGGAAGGAGTTGTGGTTGATCGCGGTGATGAATCCGCCCTCGGCCGGAATGTTCTCCATTCCCCGCCAATCCCGCTTGAACAACAGGATGAGCAAAGGTTTCACGATGACTGCTGCAAAGCGGTACCAGAAGCCGATTCTGCGGCGGGACACCAGGACAACAACTCCTCAGTTGACTCAGTCGGCGCTGACGCTGTGGGCCGGGGTCACAGGGGCACCCCGATAACCGCACAAGTGTCGCCCCAGGTCCGCGGTCTGTCGAGAAGCCTCCGCCGTGGCGGGTGCGCAGCCGTAATGGTACGGACACCGTAACGCCGGGTTGGGTGGGATTGGGTGGGAGAGGAGGCGTTGGATGGGGTGCCGGGAACCCAGAAGCCCCTGGAACCCTGGGAATACTGGAAGAATGATCCGGTGCGCAGCCGAAAGAGCCTTACGGCGTGGGATCTCGTCATACCGCTCAAGCCACTGACGCTGGCGAAGAGCAGACTGGCGGGGGCAGGCGGCGATAGTGCGCGGCCCGGTCTCGCGCTTGCGTTCGCAGTGGACACTGTGGCCGCCGCACTCGCGTGCACCGCGGTGCGCACCGTATCAGTGGTCACCAATGACGCGCTGGCGGGGGTGGAACTGTCGGCGCTCGGCGCGCGGATCGTGCCCGACGCTCCGGGAGCCGGTCTCAACGCCGCTCTGGTGCACGGGACCCAGATCGTGCGGTCCAGCTCGCCCGAGGCGTCCGTGGCGGCATTGAGCGCAGATCTGCCGGCGCTGCGCTCCGCGGAACTGGAATTGGTGCTGGCCACCGCCTCTGCCGCCGATCGCGCCTTTCTTGCCGACGCCGCCGGAATCGGCACTACCCTACTCGCCGCGGCGCCGGGAATCGGGTTGGCACCGGCGTTCGGTGAGGCGTCACGGGCGCGGCACCGGGGATCGGGCGCACAGGAGATCCTGCTGGAGGGTGTGGATTCGGTGCGGCGGGACGTCGATACGGCTGCCGATCTGCGGGTGGCGATGGCGCTTGGCGTCGGGCCGCGGACGACTGCGGCGACGGCGGGACTTGGGCGGGCCGATTAGGCTGCGCATATGCAGGCGACTTCGTACATGTACGACCCCGACACCCGGTGCGGCAGCGTGCTGCTCGACGACGGGACGCCGGTGCCGTTCGACGCTGCGGCGTTCGACGCAGGGGGCCTTCGGACGCTGCGCGTGGGCCAGCGGGTACGGATCCGCACAGAGGGGGAAGGCAAGGCGCGTCGCGTGGTCTTCATTACGCTCGCGACATTCCCCGACCCGGGGGCCGCGGGGACTGAAGCGGCTCCGGCCTGTTGACCACTGGGAGAACGGGCGCGGGCCAGGCTCCCGGTGGAGTGCCTGGCCCGTCGCGGCCTGCTGTGCCGTTCCTCTGTTGGCCAGGCTTATCTGCGTGCGGTCCGTTTAGTAGCGGTTTTGCGCGCAGCGGCCTTCTTGGCTGGAGCGCTCTTGGCGGTCTTTTTGGCCGCCGCCTTCTTCGCGGTGGTCTTTTTGGCCGCCGCCTTCTTCGTGGTGGTCTTCTTCGCGGTGGTCTTCTTCGCCGCGGTCTTCTTGGCTGCTGCCTTCTTGGCTGCAATGCCGCCCGTCAGGCTGCCCTTGGGAGCCTTCTTTACCGCGACCTCGCCACCCTTGGGCAGCTTCTTGGTGCCGCTGACCAGGTCCTTGAAGCCCTGTCCCGCACGGAACCGCGGAACTGCAGTCTTCTTGACCCGCACCCGCTCACCGGTCTGCGGGTTGCGTGCGTAACGAGCCGGGCGTTCCACCTTCTCGAACGAGCCGAACCCGGTGACCGAGACCCGGTCCCCTGCAACGGTCGCACGAACGATCGCGTCCAGTACCGCGTCGACCGCGTCCGCCGCGTTCTGACGTCCGCCGAGCTTGTCGGCAATCGCTTCTACGAGCTGCGCCTTGTTCACGTCTTCCCCTTCGGAGACTAGCCGGAACGATAGAGTTCAAGCTTTTTCGCACGTTAGGCAGATATATACCGCAAATCAAATACGAAACGGGCGAATCACCCTTGTGCCGCAACGAACTCGGCTCTCAGACAGTTCCGTCATCGGGGAATCGACCCTCGTTGAGGCCCCGCATCAGGTGGTCGAGACGCTGCGCCGCACTCGCCACGTCGTGCTTGGCTGCGGCTGTGATGACAAGCAACTTCCGGATCAGCGCCAGTCTTATGTCCTCTGAAACGTGGAGCGAGTGCACCCTGCTGTGCGCCGCCTTGAGCCGGTCGGCGACGCCGCGGTAGAGATCGAGTTGGCCGTCGCTGTCCATGCTCCAATTGTGCCATCTGCGACGAGTTGTCACCTGGCCGGGACGCAACATGACGACACCGAAGGTGTCGAAGTCACTGAAAGTACGGCAAACCGAACGCCCCCCGTTGAAAGACGGGGGGCGCGGCAGCGGCGCGAAGTGCCTCGGTTGAGGGTGGGTTCCCCATGTCGAAGACCAGGGGCGGGAGACAGTCCGACTCAGACTTCGATGGTGCTCGGCCTGGCAGTGCTCGGTTTGTGACTGGGGCGTTTGGCCTCGTACGCGGCGATGTCGTCCTCGTGTCGCAGGGTCAAGCTAATGTCGTCGAGTCCTTCGAGCAGGCGCCAGCGAGCGTTGTCGTCCAACTCGAAAGGCTCGGTCAACGACAAAGAGGGGCCCTCCGCTCGCACCTCGCGGGCGACGAGGTCGACGGTGATCTCGGCCTTCGGGTCGTCCTCGACGAGCTTCCACAGCCGGTCGATGACGTCCTGCGGCAGCACGACGGTGAGCAGGCCGTTCTTCAGCGAGTTGCCGCGGAAGATGTCAGCGAAGCGGGAGGAGAGCACGGTTTTGAAGCCGTAGTTCTGCAGCGCCCACACCGCGTGCTCGCGCGACGAACCAGTGCCGAAGTCAGGGCCCGCGACCAGCACGGTCGCCCCCGCGTACTCGGGCTGGTTGAGGACGAAGGACGGGTCCTTGCGCCAGGCCTCGAACAGGCCGTCCTCGAAGCCGTTGCGGGTGACCTTCTTCAGCCAGTGCGCCGGGATGATCTGATCGGTGTCGACATTGCTGCGGCGCAGCGGCACGGCGCGGCCGGTGTGCGTAACGAAAGCTTCCATGCTCATGCCTCCACAGGGGTACGGGCGTCTGCCAGGTCGGCCGGGGAGGCCAAGTGACCGAGGATCGCGGTGGCAGCCGCAACCTGCGGAGAAACCAGGTGAGTGCGGCCACCCTTGCCCTGTCGCCCCTCGAAGTTGCGGTTCGAGGTGGACGCGGAGCGCTCACCGGGAGCGAGTTGGTCGGGGTTCATACCCAGGCACATCGAGCAGCCCGCGTGGCGCCACTCGGCACCGGCCGCGGTGAACACCTTGTCCAGGCCCTCCTCGACCGCCTGCAGGGCGACGCGTACCGAGCCGGGGACGACCAGCATCCGCAGCCCCTCGGCGACCGTACGGCCTTCCAGGACGGAGGCGGCGGAGCGCAGGTCCTCGATGCGGCCGTTGGTGCACGAGCCGACGAAGACGGTATCGACCTTCACTTCGCGCAGCGGCTGGCCGGCGATAAGTCCCATGTACTCCAGCGCCTTCTCGGCCGCCAGGCGCTCGCTGGCGTCACTGAAAGAGCCCGGGTCCGGCACCGAAGCGGACAACGGCGCGCCCTGGCCCGGGTTGGTGCCCCAGGTGACGAACGGCGCCAACTGCGAGGCATCGATACGGACCTCGTGGTCGAAGACGGCGTCCTCATCGGTGTGCAGCGTCTTCCAGTACGCGACGGCCGCATCCCACTCGGCGCCCTGCGGTGCGTGCGGGCGGCCCTTCAGATAGGCGAACGTGGTCTCGTCCGGGGCGATCATGCCGGCCCGCGCGCCCGCCTCGATCGACATGTTGCAGATGGTCATCCGTGCTTCCATCGACAGCTTCTCGATCGCGGAACCGCGGTACTCGATCACATAGCCCTGGCCGCCGCCGGTGCCGATCTTCGCGATGATCGCCAAGATAAGGTCCTTGGCGGTGACATCCTCGGGCAGTTCGCCTTCGACCGTGATCGCCATGGTCTTGAACGGCGCCAGCGGCAGCGTCTGAGTGGCCAGTACGTGTTCGACCTGGCTGGTGCCGATACCGAACGCCAGCGCACCGAAGGCGCCGTGTGTGGAGGTGTGACTGTCACCACAAACCACCGTGGTGCCCGGTTGAGTCAGACCCAGCTGCGGACCCACGACATGCACCACGCCCTGCTCGACGTCGCCCAGCGGGTGCAGCCGCACCCCGAACTCCGCGCAGTTCTTGCGCAGCGTCTCCAACTGAGTGCGCGAGATCGGGTCGGCGATCGGCTTGTCGATATCGAGGGTAGGGGTGTTGTGATCCTCGGTCGCGATGGTCAGGTCGAGGCGCCGCACGCTACGACCGGCAAGCCGAAGTCCGTCGAACGCCTGGGGGCTGGTCACCTCATGCAGCAGGTGCAGATCGATGAAGAGCAGGTCTGGCTCGCCGTCGGCGCGCCGAACGACATGGTCGTCCCAGACCTTCTCCGCGAGTGTCCGTCCCATCACTTTCCCTTCGGCCGGCCTCGTCGCCGGCCAGCTCGGTGAGTTACGGCGGCGTCCCGTCTGTCCGTGTGGTGTTCCGGGTGATGTGCGACCACCGGCGGACGCCGATCCGGCATTGACATCAAGCGTGCAGCCTCCGCCGGAAAAAGGAACTTGCGTTTCATACTTTGAGACGCGAGTATCGTTGCATGGACAACTCTAGCGGCGTCGGCGTTCTCGACAAGGCAGCTTTGGTACTCGGTGCACTCGAGTCGGGTCCGGCCACCCTGGCCGGTCTTGTCGCCACCACCGGCCTCGCCCGCCCCACCGCACACCGCTTGGCAGTCGCACTCGAACACCACCGCATGGTCGCCCGCGACATGCAGGGGCGGTTCGTCCTCGGCCCCCGACTGTCCGAACTGGCCTCCGCAGCGGGCGAGGACCGGCTGCTGGCCGCGGCGGGGCCCGTCCTGATCCACCTGCGCGATGTCACCGGCGAGAGCGCCCAGCTCTATCGCCGCCAGGGTGAGATGCGCATCTGCGTGGCCGCCGCCGAGCGGCTGTCCGGCCTGCGGGACACCGTGCCCGTCGGCTCCACGCTCCCGATGAAGGCCGGCTCCGCCGCACAGGTGCTGCTCGCCTGGGAGGAGCCGGATCGGTTGCACCGCGGCCTGCAGGGGGCGCGCTTCACGGCGACGGCACTGTCGGGCGTACGGCGGCGCGGCTGGGCCCAGTCGATCGGCGAGCGCGAGCCGGGCGTGGCCTCGGTGTCGGCACCGGTACGCGGACCGTCCAACCGGGTCGTGGCCGCGGTCTCCGTCTCCGGCCCGCTGGAGCGGCTGACCCGTCACCCGGGCCGTACGCACTCCCAGGCGGTCATAGACGCGGCAGCAAGACTGACAGAGGCGCTGCGCCGCAACGGCAGCTGACCGGTGCGGCAATCGGTACGGCAAGCGGTACGGCAAAGCCCTCCGCTGCCGCGGAGGGCTTTTCGATCTGTACCCCCGACCGGATTCGAACCGGCGCTACTGCCTTGAGAGGGCAGCGTGCTGGGCCGCTACACAACGGGGGCTTGAGAAGATCCTTATAACCTTGATGAAAGCAGGAGAAGCAGGATCTGTACCCCCGACCGGATTCGAACCGGCGCTACTGCCTTGAGAGGGCAGCGTGCTAGGCCGCTACACAACGGGGGCTTGATCGAGTAAATTTCGACCTGCTGGGGTACCAGGACTCGAACCTAGACTAACTGAACCAGAATCAGTCGTGCTGCCAATTACACCATACCCCACCAAAACTCCCTCTCCGCAGAGAGTTCGTTTGGCTCACGCCCCCGCTCCCGGATCTCTCGGCCCGCTCGGGCGGCGCAGGAAGAACATTACCGGATGCAGTGCGTAGCGCCAAAACCGATTACCTTCCCCGCGTGTCCGTGCGTACCGTAACGCCACTGCTACCCCCTGATGCGGGCAATTCACCGAGGCCTACGCGCCCGCGATGCGCCGCGCCCCCTGGGCTTGTGGGCCTACCCGGACCTGCGCCGCGCCGGCGTCCGTACGGCTCACCCCACGCCCCGTACAGCCTCGCCTCGCCCTTGCCGAGGGGGTTCCACAAAGTGATCGCCCGCGCAGCGGCCAGTTGAGCCACGGGTCACAAGCTGCGGCCGGTCCCGACGTCCGCTGTGGGGGGGCGGCGCCCCTGACGCAATGCGGCACAAAGCAGTTCCCGCCAGGCCGTTGCGCGACGGCCCAGCGGGAACTGAAGGGCAGAGGGACTGTCATATTACGGACGCATGCCCACCGCCGACACCCGCAGATCTTCCTTCATGATGACCGCGCACGGCCCTCACGGGGTGAAAGCCCATGTGTCATCGAACCAGGCATTCTTGAGCCCGCTCGCCTTCACCTGGAACCCATCCGCAGGACGCCCTCCAGATCCGGCGGGGCATGTCCGGCTCACCCAGACCGCTATCGTGTCTCCCACCTGAGCCTGGATCCCCGTGCTGTTCCACCCCGGCTTCCAACCGAGTTGACGGAAGTTGTACCTCTCCGTGGTCCGCGCCCCCGAGCCGTCCGAGGCGTAGTCCGTAACGGCTATGCACGGGATGCCCGGCGGGGTCTTCACCATCACGTTCTTGGTCTGCACGTTCGCGGCTCCCGCCTGGGAGGCGAAAATCGCCCCACCCGCAGCGGCTGCCACAGCGATCGTGATTCCCGCCTTCACAGCATGGCGTGGACGCCACCGCCTGATCGGCTCAAACATCTCCCAGTCCCTTCTTTTTGACGCCCCTGACCACAGTCGGCCAGCTCTCCGCCGGCGTCCCAGAACTCTTGAGACACAACCCCGCTCCCTGGAGCGACCGGCTTGAACCAAACCCAGCAACGAATGGCCAAAAGAGAATACCCGCGTAACTCCCCAGTCAGGTAAGGGAAAAGGAGATGTACTACAGCCACCTCACCAGGCTGTTACGCCGCCTTCAGGCCACAACTCACGAACGAGAAAAACCTCCTCAGGCCCCCTCACAGCCCGCGAGCTTCGCCAGCGCCGCGTCGATCCGCGCCAATGTGCGCTCTCGGCCGAGGACCTCGAGGGACTCGAAGAGCGGGAGGCCGACCGTACGGCCGGTAATTGCGACGCGGACCGGCGCTTGAGCCTTGCCAAGCTTGAGGCCATGCTCCTCGCCGGCGGCAAGGACCGCCGCCTTCAGCGGCTCCGCGGACCACTGCGCAACGCCCGCGAGCTTGGCTCGGACGTTGCGCAGCAGCGCCTCCGAGCCTTCCTTCATGGCCTTCTGCCAGGAGGTCTCGTCGTCCACCGGCTCGTCGAGAAAGAGGAAGTCGACGTTGGCGGTGATATCGGACAGCACGGTGAGACGGGTCTGAGCGTGCGGGGCGATCGCCTCGAAGGCCGCCTGGTCGAACGCCTCCGGGCGCCAGGGCGCGTGCGGGGCCTTCAGCCACGGGCCACATGCCTCGATGAACGCCTTCACGTCCAGCCGCCGCACGTGTTCCGCGTTGATGTGCTCGCACTTTTTGAGGTCGAAGCGGGCCGGGTTGGGGTTGACGTCGGTCAGCTCGAAGGCTGCCACCATCTCGTCGAGTGTGAAGATGTCACGGTCGGCCGAGAGCGACCAGCCCAGCAGCGAAAGGTAGTTGAGGAGTCCCTCGGGCAGGAAGCCGCGCTCGCGGTAGAGGTTGAGCGAGGACTGCGGGTCTCGCTTGGAGAGCTTCTTGTTGCCCTCGCCCATGACGTACGGCAAGTGGCCGAAGTGCGGGGTGGTCCCACCTCCGACGCCGATCTCGGCGAGCGCCGCATAGAGCGCGATCTGGCGGGGAGTGGAGGAAAGCAGGTCCTCGCCGCGCAGCACGTGCGTGATCTCCATCAGTGCGTCGTCGACGGGGTTGACCAGCGTGTAGAGGGGCGATCCGTTGGCCCGGACGATGCCGTAGTCCGGCACGTTCTCCGGAGTGAAAGTCAGCTCGCCGCGTACCAGGTCGGTGAAAGTGATCGGGTGGTCGGGCATCCGGAAGCGGATGATGTGCTCGCGGCCCTCGCGCTCGTAGCCGGCGATCTGCTCGTCGGTGAGCTCGCGGCAGTGGCCGTCGTAACCGGACGGCTTACCGGCCTTGCGGGCGGCCTCGCGGCGCTCGTCGAGCTCTTCGGTCGTGCAGTAGCAGTGGTAGGCATAGCCGCGGTCGAGGAGCTTGGCGACGACGTCGCGGTAGATGTCCATGCGCTCGGACTGCCGGTACGGTGCGTGGGGGCCACCGGTCTGCGGGCCCTCGTCCCAGTCGAAGCCGAGCCAGCGCATCGAGTCGAGCAGTTGCTGGTACGACTCCTCGGTGTTGCGGGCGACATCGGTGTCCTCGATGCGGAAGACGAGGGTGCCCTTGTGGTGCCGGGCGAAAGCCCAGTTGAACAGAGCGGTGCGGACCAAGCCGACGTGGGGGTTGCCGGTCGGGGAGGGACAAAAACGTACGCGAACGGGTGCGGGTACGGGTGCGCTAGCCACGCTTGATCACCTTGTTGGCGAGAGTGCCGATGCCTTCGATGGAGACGGCGACCTCGTCGCCGACGTTGAGGGGGCCGACCCCGGCCGGGGTGCCGGTGAGGATCACGTCGCCGGGAAGCAGCGTCATGGCCTCGGTGATGTTGACGATCAGGTCGGCGATTGGGCGCACCATCTGGCTGGTGCGGCCGGCTTGGCGCAGTTCGCCGTTGACAGTGCAGGTGATCGCGAGATCGGAGGCGGCGGCCAGATCGAGATCGGTCTCCACCCAGGGGCCGAGCGGGCACGAGGCGTCGAAGCCCTTGGCGCGGGCCCATTGCTTCTCCGCTCGCTGGACATCGCGCGCGGTCAGGTCATCGGCACAGGTGTAGCCGAGGATGACCTCGTGGGCGCGCTCGTGCGGGACCTCGCGGCACATCCGGCCGATGACAACGGCGAGTTCCGCCTCGTGGTGCAGTTCGGAGGAGAACGGCGGGTACGGGATGGGGTCACCGTGACCGATCACCGAGGTGGACGGCTTGAAGAAAGCGAAGGGCTCCTCGGACACCTCGTTGCCCAGCTCGGCGGCGTGCGCGGCGTAGTTGCGGCCGATCGCGACGACCTTGCTGGGCAGCACCGGTGGCAGCAGCCTGACCTTGCTCAGCGGGACCTTCGTGCCGGAGAGTTCGAACTCGGCAAATGGGATGCCCTTGATGATATCGATGGCCAGGGTGTCCGGATGTGAAGGATCCCCTTCCACCGCACCGAAGGCGACATTGCCGTCGAGGGAGAATCTGGCGATGCGCACGGGAAGCTGCTGCCCCTTAGATTCATGGAGACTGATTGGGGCTCCAGGCTATCGCGGAGCCGCCGTTCAACCCGGCTTGCAGCTTAGAGGCCGCGCGGACAGGGCCCGCAGCCTCGCGTGCCAGGGGCACCTCCCGCCGAAGGCAGGGGGAGGCTCTCTCCCCTGGCCCTCCGGGCATGGGGGACCTCAGGCCCTCGACCCACTCCTTCACCCGCGCGGCCTCTTATCCTGCGTTTCCGGCGCCGGGGGCAGCGGCTCAGGCTCAAAAGCCCCCTCTCAGGCCAAGCTCAAGCGACCGTGCCCGTGGCGGAGCTACTGAGGTTGCTCTGCAGCGGAGTCACTGATACTGCGGCGGGCAGTTCGGTGAGGACAGTGCGGCGGGGGTTGGCGGTCTGCCGGGGCAGCGGGCGCTCCTGCGGCTGCGGCTGCTGGGGGACCGAAGCCAGGAGCGGGGCAGTCTGCAGCTCTGCAGCCTCTGGACTGGCGTCTGTGACATGCGCCAAAGTAGTACGGCGCGGGTTGGCTATCGGACGCATCAGCATCGTTGTCTTCATGGGTCGCTACGGCCCTCGGGGTGCAGGCGCCGCGATGTCCGGGCGCGAGTTGTCGAACTTCACCGTATGTAAGGGCATAGGTTATGCGTCGCGATTCCGGCAGATGCACGGCCAAGGCGATGATCCACATGTGACTTTGCTCACGAAGCCACCGGCAAAACACGCAAAACGGCGGCATATGCCACCCATAAAACTGGACACCGCCTACCAATCGCCACCTTTCGTGATTGATCGACGCCACCAGCGGCAATCCCGAACAACGCGTTCCTCTACCGGCATTGCGGGCAAAAGTCCGTTATCGCCAACGCGGTCACCGTCGAGCGGTAATCGGCTGTCGGCGTTGAGTAACTCTTGTCACAGGCATGCCTACCCGTCTTGTTCGACTTCCGCCGCTGTGTTGGAATTCATCGAACCGCCGCGCCAAAACGACCGGCACGCACCAGGCGCGCAGATGCGTCGAGCGGCGGTTCAGAGCACTCGCCGGTCAACCGACAAGCCGGGGGGCCACCGGCCCCCAAGACTCGACACCGTCCGCCGCTTGTGCGGGGACGCCTGGTCCAGAGGTTGCGACGCTAGTGCAGGGACGTTTCAAGAGGGATAGCGGCACTGCGGATGGCTCGGAGTCACGCGCCGCCGCGCCGAGCCAGCGGCATATCGACCGCAGCGGCCGCGGCCCCGAGCCGCTGCGCCCAGCCGACGATGCTGTGAGCGCAGCCCCCGCCCAGGTGGGCAGGGGCGGCGCTTCGGCTGTCAGCTCCTCGGCTCGCACTACGGCCACGAGCGGCAATGCCGAGCCGCCCTCCGCCAACGAGCCCTCCTTGGGCAAGCGTGTCTCGCGCATGGCAATGCGCAACTGGAGTATCCGCGCCCGTCTGGTCTCCCTCGTCGCATTGCCGGTCATCGCTGCCACGACGCTGGGTGCGCTGCGCATCCAGACCCAGCTGGACAACGTCACTCAGCTGGAAGGTATGAAGCTGATGACAGAGATGACCGGTCACGCCACCAAGCTCGCCGACGCCTTGCAGACGGAGCGCGACAGTTCAGCCGGCCCGATCGCCAGCGACCACCCCAACGATCCCCAGGTGGATGCCTCCCGGCAGGCAACCGACCAGCAGATCCAGGGCTTCAACGACGCCACCGAGTCGATCAACAGCAATAACCCGTCGCTCGTGGGCGTACGCAGCACGATCATGGATATCGACCGGCAGCTGCAGAACCTGAAGCAGATCCGCTCCTCCGCCTACAGCAACCCGCAGTACATCTCACAGACGGTCAGCGGCTACAACCAGCTGATCAACTCGCTGCTCGGGCTCTCCGAGGACATGGCGCAGGCGACCAGCAATCCTGACATCATCCGCCGCACCCGTGCCCTGACGGCGTTCACCTCCGCCAAGGAGTACGAGTCGATACAGCGCGCGGTCATCAGCGCCGCGCTCGCCAACCCGGCAGGGCCGGTCCTCTCGCAGAGCGACCGGCTCTACACGCGGACTGCGGCGGACAGCGAGAATGCCGAGATACAGCGCTTCTCCGTGATCTACGGGCCGGGCGTGGAGAACCTGCTCAAGGCGCTGGACGGCGGCAACACGGTGATTTCCCAGGCCGACCAGTACCGCGACCGGGTGCTGGAGACGCAAAACGCCATCTCCCAAAACCCCGAGTCGTACCGGGACTTCTACGACCAGGCCGATACCAAGATTCAGGAGATGTCGCGCATCGAGCAGCAGTTGCTCGACCAGATGTCGCAAAAAGCATTGGCACTGCGTTCCCAGGCGCAGCAGGATGCACTGCTCAACGGTGTGGTCATCCTCCTCGTCCTCGGTGTTTCGCTCGTCGCTGCGTTTGTCGTGGCCCGCTCCATGATCCGCAACCTTCAGCGGCTGCAGGACACAGCTACGGAGGTCGCGCAAAAGCGGCTGCCCGAGCTGGTCAAGCAGCTCTCCGAAGCCGACCCGCAGGACGTGGACACCTCCGTCGAGTCGATCGGCATCTCCACCCGGGATGAAATCGGCCAGGTGGCCCGGGCGTTCGACGAGGTCCACCGCGAGGCCGTGCGCCTCGCCGCCGAGCAGGCGCTGTTGCGGGGCAACGTCAACGCGATGTTCACCAACCTCTCACGCCGCAGCCAGGGCCTGATTCAGCGTCAGCTGTCGCTCATCTCCGAACTGGAGAGCCGCGAGGCCGACCCGGATCAGCTCTCCAACCTCTTCAAGCTCGACCACCTGGCAACCCGTATGCGCCGCAATGGCGAAAACCTTCTCGTCCTCGCGGGCGAGGAGCCGGGCCGTCGCTGGACGCGGCCAGTGCCGCTGGTCGACGTGCTGCGCGCCGCTGCGTCCGAGGTGGAGCAGTACGAACGCATCGAGCTGGCAGCTGTGCCGGTGACCGAGATCACCGGGCGCATCGTCAACGACCTGGTGCACCTGCTCGCCGAGCTGCTGGAAAACGCCACCTCGTTTTCCTCACCGCAGACGAAGGTACAGGTCACCGGGCACGCGTTGCCCGATGGCAGGGTGCTGATCGAGATCCATGACACCGGCATCGGCCTGTCGCCCGAGGACCTGTCCGAGATCAATGAGCGGCTCGCCAACCCGCCGACGGTGGACGTCTCGGTCTCCCGTCGCATGGGCCTGTTCGTGGTCGGCCGTCTGTCGCTGCGGCATGGCATCCGCATCCAGCTGCGGCCGTCCGAGTCCGGGGGTACGACCGCGCTGGTCATGCTGCCCGTCGACCTCACCCAGGGCCGCCAGTCCTCGGCCGGGGGCGGCCAGGAGGCGGGTCCGGTCACGATCGCGGGCAGGCGCAGCGGGTCCGCATTGGCGTCGGCCCCCTCGCCCAGTGCTGTCTCCCCCTCAGCGACGGCCCCGTCCGCCCAGCTCGGACGGGGGCCGCAGCGGGGGCAGCTGCCGTCGGTGGAACCCCGTCCCGCGCTGACCCGACGCTCCGAAGCACCCGTGTCGGCCGCACCGATCGCTCCGGCCACCCCGACCGCCCAGTCCGCGCAAGAAGGCGTGCAGATGCCGCGCGGCGAGGCGGGCCTGCCGGCCCGGCAGCGCACGGCCTCGCCGCAGGCCGGGGGCGCACGGCCCACGCCGAGCTGGGCGCAGCGGGGGGGCGACAGCCAGGATGTGCCGCGCGGTCATGACAGCCCGGAGTCCACCCCTCAACTCCAGCGTCCGGATATGAGTAGGGGCCGGAACGCGGTCCGGGGCGTATCTCTGGACGCAGGCCCGGACGACGACGTGACGTCAACCGTGCAGATCCCCGTCATACCAGGCGTAGATGCCGTCCGTGCCCCCGTGCAGGGCGGACCGACTAGCCAGCATGATCGTTACAGTGGTGCGGCGTACGCGGATGGTTCCGACAGCGAGTCGACCAGCGAGCACCAAATGCCGCATATCGAACAACTGCCGGAACTGAACGAACGCCCGGTGCGCGCTCCCCAGGAGCGTCCCGAGGCTCACCTTCGGCCCACTGCTGCCGAGCCGACGGCACTGCCGCCCGTCTCCTCCCCCCGCGACGGCCGCTCCCCGATCTACGAGTCGCTCGAATCGGACTGGTTCCACGGCCATCAGGACGATGCCCCCTCCCAGCATCGGCCCGAGCAGCCGATCCCACCGCAGCCCACCCAGCCACAGCAGCAGGGCTCGGTGCCCCAGCAGATCCGCGCAGCCGCCGACGGGTCCAACGGGCCCCAAGCTCAGGACCAGAACCAGAACCAGGACCAGGACCGGAATACGCGGCTCAACGACGAAGGCTGGCGCCGCGCGGAGCAGATCCGCGAGCCGACCGCGGGCGGCATCACCTCATCCGGTCTGCCGCGCCGCGTCCCGCGGGCGAATCTCGTCCCCGGTACGGCGGCCCAGCAGACCGCGCAGAGCGGTCCGCAGGTCTCGCGCGCGCCTGATGACGTGCGCGGCCGGCTGACCAACCTTCGCCGTGGTATCCAGCAAGGCCGCAGTGCCGGGGCCGGCACTGCCAGACAGACGGACAGCAGCGGTTTTGGCACCCCTCACCAGCAGGAGCGTTAGTTGAGTCCGATGAGCCAGGCGGCACAGAATCTGAACTGGTTGATCACCAACTTTGTGGACAACACCCCCGGTGTCTCCCATACGGTGGTTGTCTCCGCCGACGGCCTGCTGCTCGCCATGTCCGAAGGCTTCCCT
>JAFAUH010000184.1 GCA_019243445.1 Streptomycetaceae bacterium
ACGGGGACGGTGGACTTCATGACCACGGCCGCCAGGTGGGGGGCGCCTTGCAGGTCTTGGATGACGGACCAGACCCGGGACAGATCCGCATCCCCTGACGGCGTGGGCGGGGTGTCGACGCAGATGTACGCGACCTCGGCGTGCTCGATCGCTTCCCGCGCGTCCAAAGTGAACCGCAGCCGCTCTTTGTTGTTCGCGAGCAGCTCTCCGAGACCCGGTTCGAAGATCGGTACCTCTCCGCGCCGCAATGCCTCGACGCGCTCCGGCTGGATATCGCGGACGGTAACCGCATGTCCCAGTTCTGCCAGGCACGCCCCGGTCACGAGGCCGATGTATCCGGCACCGAAAACCGCGATGTTCCGCATGTGTCCCACCGTTCCCATTTCCCGTGCGTCGACTGTGGTTTAGAAGGCCCCAGACTGCCTCTTGGCAGTCTGGGGCAGCCTATCGAGCCGGCATCTGGTCGTTGTCACTCCGCAGGTCGGAAGGCAGCTTGCCGCCGTGCGTTCTCGGTGGGTGCGCGCTGCCGTTCACGGCGGCCTCGTCAGGCGGTCCCGTCACCCCGGCTCGTTCGGCCACAGTGCGGACGTGCCGGGAGAGGAGGGCCAGCAGGTCTGGTGTCTCGCCCTTGCGGGTGTAGAGGTGGGCGACCGCGCACAGGGCTGTCATCGACACGTCCAGCAGTTCGTACTCGACGTGCTCCAGCGTGTCGTGCACGCCCTTGCGCGGATTGTGGCCGAGCGCCCCGACGAGGGCTGCGATCACTTCCCCGGCTTCCTCGCTCACCTTGGCGGTGCGTCCCCACAGCAGGGCCTCGGGGTCACGGCCGCGGTTGCCCGGAGCGTTGTCGATCCACTGCGAGACCGCGATGATCAGGGCGTTGATGTCGCCGTCCTTTTCGTCCTTGGTCATGGGGTCTCCGGGCGTTCGGCGATGGCGAGGATGTGCTGGGACATACCCAGGACGCTGGATTCTTCCTCGATGCGCCGTTGTGCGTCCAGAACGTGCTGTCGGCGCTCCGGGTCGGCCATGCGCTCGCCGATATCTCCGAGGAGCTTCGCGGGCCCTTCCACAGCCACGAGCGTCCGCACGATGAGATCGGCGGTGCGGGCCTCGGCGGCGAGTTCTTCGGGGGTGTGGAAGTACGCCGTGGTCCATAGCCGTTCGTCGCCGTTGGGGTTGCGGTACTCGCCGGTGCGAAGTTGCACGTCCAGGGCCTGGGCGACGCCGGGCAGCGGCATCTTGTCCGAGGCGAGCGTTTCCCAGCAGGAGTAGAAGCGGGACACGGCGGCGGCGACGATCAAGCCGCTAGGCCGGACGCAGCGGCGGGCTTCTGCCCAGGCGCGTGCGCGGTCGTCCGCCGTGATGAGGTGGTAGAGCGGCCCGAGCAGGAGCACCGCGTCGTGCTGCTCGTCGACGGGCAGGTCGCGGGCGTCCCCGCACAGGGCTCGGCGCAGCGCCCTCCCTTGCGTCTGGGAGGCGTGGTTGGCCTGCGAGATGTGCAGGGGGACGGGGTCGACGAGGGTGACGTCGTAGCCGTCGTCGGCCAGGGCGAGGGAGTACGGTCCAGGGCCGCCGCCGACGTCCAGGATCGTGGCGGGCGGCTGGGGAAGGTGGCGGGCGAGGATGTCGCGGGTGCGCCAGAACTCCACCGAGCGGCGCGGGTCTTGAAGCCGCGTCTGCTCCAGGCCGCGGTTGTAGAAGTCGAGGACTTCGGAGTCGATCATCGGTTCACCTCCGAGACGAAAAAGGGGTCGGGCAGTGCCGTGCACAGGCGGGTGATGTAGGTGTCCTGAAAGGCGCGGCGCTGTGCGAGGAGAGCGCTGTCCATCACGGGTCCGTGGTGGCGGTCGATGACGGAGGCGACGGCCCGGCCGACGGCGGGCGCGTGGCCGACGTAGCTGAACAGCTTGAGTTGCATCACCAGGAGCACCGGACGCGTCTTGGGCAGCGCGGGGCCGACTCGCGTCGGGGTGAACAGGGTGATGTTGTAGCTGAGGTCGGCCAGGGTCAAGCACCGGTTTGCCAGCGGCCGGCGCTCGCGCAGCAGGACCATCTCCGAGTCGGTGACGTCACGCAGGATGTCCCGCAGACGCATCAGCATGGCTCGGGACACCGGTGACAGCCACGGCAGATGGTCGAGCCGTTCACGAACCTGTCCGGGTGGAAGCAAACGCGGTCGGGTCCACGGCGGTGTGGGCTCCGGGCAGCCGGTGAATGCGTCCCTCACCTCCCGGTAGCCCCGCTCGGCGACGTCATGAAGCGCGCGCAGCAGACGCCTGCATTCCAGCGTGGTGAGGAAACGCCAGCCGGGCAGCTTCAACTTGAGGCCGACGGGCAGCAGTCGAGCGGCGTCCCGGCGCGGGCTGATCGGCAGCATTCTGCACCCTGCGGGCAGGATGTGGCCGCTGAGCGCATCGCGGGCAACGTGCTGGGCGAGGTAGGCGACGGGGTCGACAAGGGACCGTCGAAGGCCCGCATCGCCGATCTCGCCCAGCGGCGTGGGCCGTACCGCCGCACGCACCTGTTCGGGATACAGGTTGAGGTGCCAGTGCATTGTTTTGTCCCACCACTGGCCGTTGTCCCGGTCGAGTGTCCGGTCGTGGTTCCAACCGATGGTGAGCTGTCCGCCGCCGAGCCCGAAGGTGCGCGCTGCCTGCAAGTCGGAGACGAGATCCGTGTACGTCATGGCGGCCGTGAGCAGGGCGGCGAGCACCGGGTCGGGGGTGTCGCCGAGGCCGGTCCGTCGCCCTTGATCGCTGGCGACGAGGAGCATGATGTCGTGGAGGCTGTGGGGCCATGCCTTATCGATGACGGCGACACGGTCGTCGCAGCCGTCCACGGCGTATTCGGCGCGGATGTTGGGGCCGTAGTAGTCGCGGTAGTGGCCGTCGTTAGGCCGTTCGATTGGCGGCGAGGCCAGGCGCGGAGCGGGAAGGGCGGGGTTCACCGGCAAAGTGAGCGCGCCGGGCGGGTAGAGGCTGTCCGGGGTCTTCGCTCCCGCGCGCTTCACCGGCCGGCTCCGATCGTGGGAGCGGTCTGTCCTGCTGCGATGGCCTGTGCTGCGGCCATGCCCATCATGGCGCCCTGGACGATGCCCTGGGCGATCCCGGCCGCGTCCCCGATGACGTACACCGGTAAGCCGGGAACCCGGCACCCGGCGTCGAGCTCGGGCTGTTCCCAGACGAACTCCAGCTCGGGCGCCACGACAAGAACCTGGTCCGCCAGGTCGCGGGTGGATACCGCGCTGCCGGCGTGCCACAGGATCGACCCCAGGACGCGGTCAAGACCCGCGGTCAAGCTCGCGTGCTCCTCGGGCGTGAACAGCTCGTGGACGGGCCCGGTGGTCAGATCGAGGACGGACGGCTGGTAGGGAAGGCGCTGCTGAAGGTCGGGCCACGGCACGGCTTCCGGGGTTCGGTCAAGGAAGTCGCCCAAGGTCTGGGCGAACGGGCGCCCCTGAGCGAGATCGCGATAGGTGCCGAGGAAGGAGGCTTGGGCCCCCTCGGCGTTCCCGCGGCCCTGGACCTGGCACAGGAGGCCGAAGTTGGCGGCCAGCGGTCGTTCCGCCGGCACTCGGTCGGTCGTCTCGTGCCCGTCAAGGGTGATCACGGCCGGACCGAAGGCGTTGTGGTAGTGGGTGAACTTCAGCCTGCCCCCGTTGGGGCCGCCGCAGAAGCAGAAGGTCTTGACCTTGTTCGCGACGGCCGTGTCCCGCTGGCTGATTTTCAGGTCGGGGTGCTCGGTGCCGATCGCGGCGAGGAGCCGTGCGTCCATCTCGAAGCGCACGCCAACCGACAGGTCTGGCGGCGTCATTGGAACGCCGAGCTGCCGCAGCAGCGACGCGGTCGCCGTCACCCCTCGGCGGCCGGTGGCGAGCACGACGTGCCCGGCGTGGGCTTCTTTCACGCCGTCGTGGGTTGCCACCTTGACGACCATGCCCCCGCCGTCTCGCGGTTGGGCCTCGATGAGTTCGCTCAGGTACCAGCACTCCGTGCTCAGCCCGTCGTGGCAGGCTTCGATGACCCGCCCGAGGTCCCGCTCGCCCAGGACCGCGACCGGGTACTCGCGGATGGACAACCCGTACGCGTCGAACGCCGAGACGGCGCGTCCGGACAGGTACTCACCGGCCAGGACCGGGGGCTGGGGCAGCGCGGAAGTCAGCCAGGCGTACGCGTCCGCGCACAGACGCTGGGCGGCGGCCTCACCGAAGTGGGTGATCAATCGGCGCCCCGAGGGCAGGAGGCTGAGCTTCGCGCCGTCGCCGTAGTGCATACTGCCGCCGAACCCGGAGATGACGTTGCACACTCCGCCGCAGCCGGTGCACCGCAGCCCACGGTCCACCGGACACGGCCGCCGGCAGAAGGCCCGCCCCGCTTCCAGCAGCAGCACGCGCAGGTGCGGCGCGCGGGCCTGGAGCGTGTGTGCACAGGCCAGACCGGCAGGGCCGACCCCGGCGATGACGACGTTGTAGTAGGGATGGTCCACAGGGGTCTCCTTCGACTCCGGCCGCCTTCGCCCCTGCTCCGCCGCAGGTTCCGGCGTTCGCAGTGGCAGGCTCGGCACGACAACTCACGGATCAAGGGATGGGATGGAATGGACATGGCGGTGCGGCAGCTGACTTACGAGGAGTGGCTGGAGTCGATGGCACGCAGTACGTCCGCCGCGGCCGTCGTCTTCTACGACGCCGACTTCCGGATGCTGCTGCTGCACGCCACCTACGAGGACTGTTGGCAACCCGCTGGGGGGACCGTCGAGCACGGGCAGGATCCATGGCAGGCCGCGCTTCGCGAGGTGGCCGAGGAGACCGGCCACCAACTGAGCGGGCCACCACGGCTTTTGGGTGTGGACTGGTACCGTCCGGCCAGCCTGGACCCCTACGCGCAGTTCCTGTTCCAAGGGCCGTGCATCGACCGCCGCACGTTCTCGGTCACGCTGTCCGACGAGCACGACGCCTGGGATCTGCGCACTGTGGAGGAGTGGGAACCGCTCGTCGGGCCGGACCACGCCGCCCGCCTCGCGCTCGTACGTGATGCGCTGCGCACCGGGCAAGCCCTGTACCTGCACGACGGGCGGCCAGTCGGTTCGTGACGGAGCAGGACTGGTGTTTATTCATCGGCTGGCCCCTCGTGCGCGTACCGCAGCGGAAGATGCCTCGAAAAGCTGCCAGTTCGCGTGGCCCAGCCCCGAGGATGACGATCCGCGCAGGTTCTGGTGCATACGAGGGGTTGGGCATGGAGCCTCCTAAAGTGCTTTTTACCGGTGGAGTCAGCGATGGGATTGAAGGAATACGGCCCCGAACAGCCGCGATGGTCTATGAGGTGGTCACGTCGCCTCCTTCAGACACCGCGTCTCGACCAGCCGCTCCAGCAGCTCGTTGACGATCCAGCCCATCCGCCGCAGTTGCCCCACAGCTCTGCTGTGGTCGCTGGGCACGTCCTGCGACCGCACCGCGCGTGCTCGCTCGATGAGCAACGCCGCTCGCTCGTCCATCTGGTCCGCTTTCGCGGCGACCGCGATGGTCACGAGCTTCGTCAGGTGGCCGCGCAGCCGCTGGCCGAGCTCCCCAGCGTCTTCTTCATCCGGTACGAGGTCATCGAGCGCGTCTGCCACGTCGTCGAGCAGGACACCGCCGTCATAGGGCCGCCACGCGCGGAACCGCTCCACGAGGTTCTCCAACTCCGCGCGCTCAAGCGGTGGGACCCATGGTTCTACCGGTGGCGTCCAGGCTGCGGCGCGGCCTTCGAAAGCGGGCGCGGGCGTGGAGCCGACGGTGGTTGTCCAGCATGACCTTGCGGCCACAGGCTGTGCGGGCTCGACGTCCTGGTCTCGGACGGCGTCGGAGTCCCGTACGGGCAACGGGGGAAGCGCGGTGTTCATGCCACGACCTCCTCGGAGCTGGTGCGGAACTCGACCCAGATGTCCTTGCCCTCACGAGTGCGGTCAGTGCCCCAGGCATCAGCGGTCTTGCTGAGCAGGAACATCCCGCGCCCGTACTCGGCGCGCCAATCGGGCTCCATGACGACGGGCAGCGCGGTGCTGGTGTCGCTGACGGTGAGGCGCACGGCGGTGGGCGCGTTCTGGAGGGTGAGGACGCAATCGGCGGAATCTGTGTGCTTGTTGACGTTGGCCAGCATCTCCGTGACGCACATCGTCGCGGGAGCGACCAGCTCGCCACGCCCCCAGCGCCTCAGGTGTGCGGCGATGATCCGACGTATCCGCGCGAGGTCCTTCGGGTGGGCACACAGCTCCTGCCTGTACTCCTTGGTACTTGCCTCCGCCATGGCGGTCATGGCTCCTCCAGCGCCGCACGGGCGCATAGCGAACGATCAACAGCACGTGGCCGGGCAGTCGGAGCTCATGGAGCGCGACTTTGCGTATTCCAACTGGCGCCGGAATTCGTGTTGTTCGTGATGGAAGCCGCAGTCTGGTCGGGGGTGCATGCCTTCACCAGTGCCTTGACGATGTCGTCTTGCGTCGTCTCGTGTCACATCGCTGTCATCTCGTCAGCAAACTCGGACTTGTGGCGAAGTGCTCTGTCTTGGCAAAGCTGTTGCTGTCTAGCCTGGACGGCAGACGCAAGTACGAGCCCAAGGAGCGGGTATGGAACTGGAGCCGCCCCTCTTCCAGATCCTCGTCAACCAAAAGGGCTGGCAGGACTACGAAGTGTTCACGAGGCGGTATCGAGAAACCGCACGGCAACTGGCGGATCTGGAGGGCCCAGCCTCGCTCGCGACCGCGCCGCCGCCTGAGAAGCGTCAGTTCGTCAGGTGGATGCACGGCGAAGTGAAGACTGCCCCGCGGACGGAAGCACGTCGGATCCTCCAGTTCATGTTCCCGGGAATCCCCATCAGCCGCCTGTTCGCCCACGTCTCGGCCTCGGACAGTTCCGCTGACCTCCTCAGCCCGGCAGAATGCGGTACAGGAGGCCAGTTCGATTATGGAGTCGAGGATGTAGTGATGGCAGCCGCCAATGAGTCGGCGCGGTTCGCCGCCAGGGTGGAGAGCAGCAACGTTGGGCCGCACACGTTGGAGCAGCTGGAAGCCGATATCCAGCGCATCGTAGCGACATACCCCAATCGCCCGGTTGGTCCACTCTTTCGGGAAGTTTGCGAGCTGCGCAACCGAGCATTCGAATTCCTCGAAGGTCGTCAACCACCCCGGTATACCCGCGATCTGTACATTGCGGCGGGCGTGCTGTGCGGGGTTTTGGCCAACGCCAGCTTCGATCTCGGACGATATAACGCAGCCGAGACACAGGCTCGAACGGCGTTCATGTGCGGCGAACTCGCTGGACACAACGGTCTTCGCGCCTGGGTACGCGGCCTGCAAGCCCTTATCGCCTACTGGGACGGTCGCCCCCACGATGCGGTGCGTCTCGCCGAATCCGGTGGCAACTTCAGTCCTGAACAGGGGACTGCACACATCCGGTTGTCCAGCATCAAGGCACGGGCGCACGGCGAGCTCCAGCACGCGAGCGACGCCATCGCCGCTCTGCACCGTGCCGACACTTTGCGGGAGCAGCTGACCAATGGGGATGACCTACCTGGCGGGATGATGGCCTTCCCGGAGGAGAAGCAACTCTTCTACGCCAGCAGTACCCATCTGTGGCTCGGGGGCAGTCAACACCTCAGCGAGGCCGAGGCACGCGCGGACGAAGCTGTGAACATGTTCGAGGCGGCACCGCCGGAACAGCGGCGTCTCGGAGAAATGTCCCTGGCTCGGATGGATCTGGCGATGGCCCGCCTCAGTCGTGGCGACCTCGATGGAGCAGCCACCCAGATCTATGAAGTACTCGGTGTCAACGCCCGCCGAGGAACGGAGAGCGTTCGAAGGCGCCTCGGGTATTTCGCTCGCCAGCTTGCTCTGCATCCTGCGGGCAGCGCGCCCGCTGCGATCGCGGTGCGAGAGGCTATCGTCACTCACCAGGAGCATCGCCCTGCCGAGCTTCCTCCAGGAGGGACACAGTGACCGCCGTAACCGTTCTCCATCCCGGCTCGATGGGAGCGGCAGTGGCCGCTCAAGCGGCGGGGCTTGGCCACCGAGTGCTGTGGGTCCCGGCCGACCGTAGCCAAGCGACACGCCAGCGCGCCATGGACGCGCATCTGTCGGCATGCGTTTCGCTCGGGGAAGCCCTCGATGCGAGCGACGTGGTGCTGTCCGTCTGCCCGCCGCATGCCGCCGAGGAAGTCGCGATGGCGGTCGCCCGACATCGGTTCGGCGGCCTCTATGTGGATGCCAACGCGATCAGCCCGCAGCGCATGGAGCGGATCGCCAACGACATCCAGCCCGCCCCCACCGTGCTCGACGGAGCGATCATCGGCCCTCCGCCCTCGGCCCAGCGCACATGTCGCCTCTACCTGGCGGGCGACGAGCAAGCCAAGAGACTGATCCACGCCGTATTCGATGAGACTTCGGTAGACGTGCGCACGGCAGGTGATCGGGTCGGCTCGGCATCGGCGCTCAAAGCATCGTTCGCATGCTTTCAGAAGACTGCCCGTGCTCTGGCCGGTGTCTCCCACGCTCTGGCTGATGCCCATGGCGTAGCGGATCTCCTGACAGCGGAAGCCAAGACGATGTCCTCCGCGATCCTTTCCGATCCCGATTACCTTCCCAGCGTCGCTGCGCGCGCCTGGCGGTGGGCTCCCGAAATGCTGGAGATCGCAGACACATTGCGAGCAGCGGGCCTGCCGACGGAGAGCGCCGAAGCCGCAGCGTCCGTGATGGCGCGTTGGGAAAAGGACAAGGACCAGTACGACCTGGAGGTCGCAGACGTCCTGGCCCACCTGCGGAACCAGGACGTCTGAGCGGTGACCAGCCCTGCTGTGGTGGGCTTTATCGGCGGGAGCGGTGGGATTGGTCAATGCCCGTGGGTCGTACCGCAGAAGGCTGGGAGCTTCGGGGCTGCTGAGTGGGGTCGTAGGCCATGGTGGTGCGGAGGCGAGCAGCTTCGGCGCGGCGGTTGGGTACGGGGTTGCGGCTGGTGTGTTGGATACGAGTGATCAGGACGCGGGCGGGTTGGCGGGCGGTGGTCAGCTCGCGTTGTGCGGCTGCTTCCTTGAGGAGTTGGTGAGGCTTGTGGCCGCCGGATTCGGCGTCGGCGAGCACGGTGGCAAGGGCGGGCCAACTGGTGTCGGCGAGGATCCGGTCGGCGTGGTCGGGGACGGCCGCGCGTACGTCGTTGGCGAGTGTGAGTCGAACCTCTTCCTTCGGCCGACGGCGCTCCAGTTCGGTGAGCGTGGGGACGAGGGCGTGGTCGGCGGCGGCCTGGAGGTGCTGGAGGGCTCGGGCGGCAGCTTCGGTCTGGTGGGCGTGGCCCTTCGCTTCGTGCCAGCGTGCGGCGAGGACAGCGGCCCAGACGAGGGCGGCGAGGAGAGCGGCAAGGGCGCTGCCGTCGGGGCCGGTGGCGGTGTTGGCGATGTCGCGGGCTGCGGTCCGCAGAGCGTGGGCAGCGCGGTCTTCTGCCCGGATCTGGGAGCGCTGGGCGCGTGCGAATGCCTTGCTGGCTGCTTGCAGTTGGGCACGTAGGTCGGCGGGGGCCTTCTGGGCGGTGGCTTCGATCAGTTCGCCGAGGGCGGTGATGTGTGCCTGGGCCCGCGCGTCCCCACCGTCACCGTCACCGGTGCTGGCATCGGTGATCTCGGTGATCTCGGTCTGGAGGATGTCGAGGGCGTCGGTGGCCTGCTGCCAGGGGGTGGTGGGCCGGTTGCGGCGGGCGGTGGGGTGCTCCTCCGGCATGCTGGAGTCGAGGCGGGCTTTGAGTTTGGGCAGGGAGAGATCGGGGGCGATCTTCCCGCCGGGGTGGAAGATCTGCTCGCCCGCCTTGTTCAGGTCGCCGGGGCGTCCGACGGCGTAGCCGAGGAGATCTCCGGACGGGCCGCGCCGGGGCTTGACCAGGACGTCTCCGGCTTCGAGGTAGGCGAGGAGTTCCTCGGCGTTGGTGGCGTGCGGGATGGCGGCACGAATGCGGTCCTGCAGCCATTCGCGGCTGGTCTGCTCCCAGCCGAGGCGTTCGGCTTTGTGCATCTCGGCCTGGGTGGGGCGCCGGGTGCTGGTGCGGTCGCCTTTCTTCAACTGGCGCAGTCCGTAATCCTTCTCGATCTCGCGGCACTCGTCGCCGACGCGGATGCCGCTGTTGTGGAGTTGTGGGCGGCGGCCGTCTTCGCGGACGGTGGTGGCGAGGATGTGGATGTGGTCGTCTGCGTGGCGTACGGCGATCCAGCGGCACGCCAGGTCATCGTCTGCGGGGGCGATGCCGGCGGCCTGGACGATGCGCTGGGCAATCTCGCCCCACTCGGCGTCGGAGAGGTGGCGGTCTTCGGGTGCGGCGCGGACGGGGCAGTGCCAGACGTGATCGGTGACGCGCTTGCCGAATTCGCTGTTGCGCAGGCGGACGGGCTCGTCGAGGTAGTGGCCGAGCTCGGTCAAGGTGGCGTTCTCGTCGCGGCCGGGGTCGGGCATGCCGAGCATGGCGAAGCCCGCCACGATGTGCGGGTCGTGGTGTTCGTCGTGGCGGCCGGGTCCGTAGAGGTAGGCGAGCAGTCCGCGGGTGTTGGCGCCCGCTGGCTTGATGGCGGCGATCACGTCGGTCAGACCTCCCTCGTGTCGACGGGCTGGTGCAGGGCTTTGGCGATCAGGTCGAGCAGATGGTGCAGTTCGTCGAGTCGCTCGCGGGTCTCGGGTGGGGTGTAGTCGCTATTGAGGGCGCGGGCGATCTGGTTGACGTTGACGCCGATGCGGTTGAGGGCGCGCAGGATCTGAGCGCGGAAGATGTGCGTGCGGCGCCGGTCCTCAGCCAGGGGGAGGTTGGCGGTGAACCGGCCGGTGATGAAGGCGAGGACGATATCGGCGGCGAAGCCGGATTCGCCCTTGTAGCCGTGCTCGGCCGCGGCCTGCCACAGGCGGGTGTGCTCGTCGTCGGTGAAGCGCAGGGGGCCGACGCGCTTGATGCGCTTGTCGCCGGTGAAGCGGCGGATCGTGGGCTGGACGCTCTGCGTGGTGGGCTCATCAGCGGCAGGAGCGTCGGTGCGTATGGGGCGGAGGATTGCTTGCTGGGCGGCGTGGAGGTTGTCCGGGTCGGGGCCGCCCTCGGTCCCGACCTGCTGGCCCGGCGTCCCCTGGCGCTGGGCCGTCTCCGCCACCCCCGGGGCGGAGATCCCCAGATTCCGGCCTTGAGTCGGACTCGGGGTACTACTGGCTCCGCCAGGGGCCGCCCATCCGAACGCCTGCCGCAAACGGTCCATCAGCGTAAGGGATTTCGTCAGCGGCAGCGGCTCGTCGGGCGTGTGGTCGGCGCGGGGCGGGTGGTGCGTCATGGGGTGGTTCTCCGGAGGGTTCGGCAAGGGGTCGGGAAAGGGAAGCAGGTCGGAAAAGGGCTGGCAGGGTGCTGACGGTCAAGCGCTCCATCTACAGGTGTGGATAGCTGGGTGACGAGTGAGGCGGTGGCCGACTGGCCGGGGTGACCGGAAGGGGTTCCGGTCACCCCGTGGAGATTCCGGTCAGCCGCTGTCCGGCCCCGTCTTGGCAGCGGCTTCGATCTCGGGCCGGAGGATGTCCATCACCTCGGTCTGCCGCTCGCTGCTGATCGTCAGATCCCTGTCCTTGACGGCCTTCCGGAGGAGTGACCGGCTGAGCGTGCCGTGCTCAGCGATGGCGTGCCGGCCGATCTCCACGAGTTCCTCGACTGTGGCCTTGGCGGGACGGCCACCACGCGGCTTGCTCTTCGCAACCTCGCAAGGTGGGTTCGCCGACCGGACGGGTACGCCGACCGGAAGGTCAGTCAGCTGGACAGGCGCGGTGACCGGTGGTTCCGGCACCTGGTCCCGCGCGGCGTCCGGGTGACCTGCGGGCGGGTCGACGAGTTGGTGGATCTGCCGCATCAGGACTCCGAAGGCCAGCAGCGCGGCGGTCGGGGGGACAGCGGCGACCACGTAGTCGAGCAGGGGGACGGTGCCGGAGCCGCCGGTTCCGCTGACCCCGGCCACGTTGAGTGCGATGGAGCCGACAGATCCAGTGGCCGTGAGCGCGATCGCCCACCCGTCGGTGACCCGGCGCAGGCCCGCGCGGAGCATGAGCAGTTCGCCCGCGACGATGAAGGCGTCCAGGGTCGCCGGCCAGGTCCAGCGGCGGGCGGGGGAACTGCGCAGTCCGTGATGTCCGGCGACCTCGGCGAGGTGCGCGTACGACAGCCAGAACCCGCCGATGGTCAGAGCCACGATCACGACTCCGGCCGCGACGAGCGCGTACCGCTCGATGGTCGCCTGCTTGGTCATCGCAAGCCGCTCTTCGTCGCCATGGTGGGCTTGGTGGGCTTGGTGGGTGAATGTGGAGAGGGTCAAGCGGGATGCTCCTGCGGATATGGGGGTGGCAGTTTGATCCGTCTTGCCGTCTTGGCCGTTGCAAGCGCAGGTCAGGGCAGGTACGGCAGTGGCCTCGGACTCCCGTCCCGCAGCCGTGTCCCCCTGCCGGTCGGGACGACGCGAGGCGACAGCGTCGTCCCGACCGGCAGGGCCTTTGAACTGCGGAAATACGGTGTGGACGCCCAGGACGGTGCGAGACGGATCCGGGCAGCGTCCTGGCAGGGCAGCTCGATCGTCATGATCGCGTTGCCGTCTTGCCCCGGTCGCCGTCTCGCCTCCATGCCGTCTGACGTGCAAGATCACGGCAGGGACGGCGGGGACGGCCACTCGGGGATGCGGGGCTCAGCCCGAGGTGGGAACGGCGGGTTCAGCGTCCACTGGGTGGACGGTGGAGCAGTAGCGCCGCCACGCATCGAGGAACTTGTTGCGCATGTAGCCTTTGCGCTGGGTTCCGTCGGCGAGGCGGACGTTGCCCGGCTTGATGTCGAACTGTCGCAACATCCCCGCAAGGTCGCGAGCGGTCAGCCCGTTGCGTCCCCATTCCACCCACGGGCTCTCGGCGTTCTGCCGCAGGTGGTGCAGCAACTCGTCCGTGGAAAGGCTGTCCACCTCGCGCTGGGCGACGAAGACCCTGCGGATGTCGGCCAGGATGCGGGCTCCGCCGGGCTGTTCCTCTTCCACCTCGATCTCCGCGGTCACCATCCGCGCGCACGCTTGGCGGGCGCGGTGGGGCCAGGGCCCAGCGGCGAGGTCGGCGACGATGACCAGGGGCTCCCAAGTGTCGGCAGCACGGTCCTCCACCGGCATGTCCGGCTCCAGATCCGCCGCCTCGTCCAGAAGTGGCCTGGCCCAGGCGGCGATGCGGTCCCGCAGATCGTGGAGCGCTGGGATGTCGCGGCGGGAGCGGAAGGGCTTGACGTGCTCCCCCTCCGCGCGGCGCCGCATCCGAATCACGACCGACCGGTCCATGATCGTGTCGGGCAGGTCACCGATCCCCGCAAGCGCCGCCATCGCGAAGGTGGCGAACCGGTGCGGGGTGTGGTCGTTGCCGACCACCCGGGTGACGTAGCGGTTGCGCTGGTGACCGGCATTGAGCAGGCCGCGCATCTCCTCGTTCTTCTCCGCCTGCTTCGGCGTGCCGAAGATGGTGTCCGCCTCGTCCACCAGGAGCGTGGGCGGCTCCTCGGTGATCGACCGGAAGACCGCCGCCGGGGTGGTGTTGATGGTGAGCATCGGCTCGTGGACCGTCTCGGTCAGCACGTCCAGCAGCCGCGACTTGCCGCACCGCTTCGCCGGCCCCACCACTGCCAGACGCGGGGCGTGCTGCCATGCGGGCTGCAGATGCGTCGCCGCCACCCACAACGTGACGGCGTCCAGCGCCTCCGGCGAGGGCAGGATCACGAACTTGGATATCCGCGCACGCAGTTCGTCCAGCAGCACCGAGGCGGCGGTCGGCTCCGGATCCGGTTGCGGTGCCGGGGCCTCGGCTGCTCGGACCGGAGAAGTGTGCTCGGGTTCGCATTGGTCGGGTTCGCATTGGTCGGGCTTGCCCGGCACCGCGACCGGCGGCCATGCGGCAGCGGGTGCGGAATAGGGCGCGGGGTTGTCAGGTTGCACGGGGTGGCTCCTCTTCTGCGGCGCCGGGCATGCAGGCCCAGCGGCGCGGATCGTTCGTTGGACATGGGCGACGGAGTTTCCAGGGCCTCCGGCGTTGCCTCGCCGGAGGCTCGCTTTGTTCCGTTTCTGAACGCTGGCTCTGTTCAGCTTCTGAACGCTTGCTGCGTTCCGTTTCTGAACACTGGCTTCGTTCCCCGAGGGAACACGGACAGTACGTCCACCCCCGGCAACAGTCCAGCGTTGCTGTGTCAGCTCAACGCAGAACCGTCTGCTACGGTGCCACCCCTTCACGCGGCCAGTCCGAGCAGCTGCAGCAGATCCGCGGTCACCACTCGGTAGGTGTTGCCCAGCCGCAGCACCTTGCACGGGTAGGCGCCCCGCTTCGCCAGCTCGTACCCCTTGCTCCGACCGAGCCCCAACGCTCGATTGCCGGTCTCCAGGTCAACGGCAGCAGGAAGAGACAGCAGCTCCTCCCGACTCATGCCCTTCACGTGTCGGGCGGCCTCTATCTCGCGCATATGGAGTTCCTCCATGACTGAGCCCTCGGCGAACACGACGATCGCGCCCGTCTCCAGGTCATGAGATCCACTGTGACCAGAGCTAATGTGTCTGCATGACACAACGCCGTTCCGACTATGGATACGAGAAGGAAGACGAGGACGACACCCTCGAATGGGAGGACCACGTCATGGCCACCGTGGCCGGCGAGGTCCGCAGACGACGGAAGGAACTGCGGTGGAGCGCACAGGACTTGGCCGACAAGTGCGAGGAGATCGGCTATCCCATCCCCCGCAACGTGATCGCCAACATGGAGTCCGGCCGCCGCGCCACCCTGCCTCTGGTCGAGATCATGGTGCTCGCGAAGGCCCTGCGCATGTCCCCGATCAGCCTGATCTACCCCGTTGGCTACGTCACCGAAGTCCGCCCGCTCCCCTTCGAGGAACCGGAATCGACCTGGGACGCCCTGGAGTGGTTCGTCGGCAATTCACCTGCTGAAGACGCCACCGACTACATGCTCGACCACTTCATGGCTCACGACCTCGAACTCCGCTCGGCCCTGACCGCCGTGGAAAGCGAGCACTACGAACGCTGGAAGGTGAAGACCGCCGCCAACCACGTCCAACGGGAAGCGGCCGAGCGCGCCCTGGCTCGCTACACCAACCAGGTCACCGAGGCCAAGTACGAACTGCGCCGACACCGCCACGCCATCCGCGAAGGCGGCGGCACCCCACCCCACCTACCCCCCGAACTCACCGACGTCGACTGATCCAACCCCACCACTGATCCGACCTCAACACCCCAAGGAGAAGGTCCTTTGAAGGGCTCCACCCACCGCCGCTGCTACTGCCGCGACCCCAAAACCGGCAAACCGCTCGGCAAGTCCTGCCCCAAACTGCAGGGCAACCGCAAGCACGGCTCGTACTCCATACGCCAGGAACTCCCACCCCGCGAAGACGGCACCCGCCGCTCCTTCAGCCGCGCCGGCTACGAGAGTCTGAAAGCCGCCCAGGCTGACCTCAACCACATCCGTGCGCTCCTCGGCCTCGCCGACACCGACGACCCTGAGGGCACCGCCTTGATCGCCGCCATGCTGGAAGAGGTCGGCGCCGAGAAAGCACCTCTACCCGATGTCGAAGAGACACGACGTCGCCTGAAATCCGGTCAGGACCTCATTGGCCGCCTGACCGTGGGCGAGTGGCTCGACCAGTGGCTCGCTGGCAAGCGCATACGCAAATCAGGACTGAACCGGTACGAGATGGACATCCGTGTCCACCTGAAGCCGCACATCGGACACCACCGTCTCGAAGATC
>JAFAUH010000214.1 GCA_019243445.1 Streptomycetaceae bacterium
GGAGGCTTCGCCGGCGTACCGGGGCTGGAGCGCCTTGTGGTGCTCGGGCAGTACGGCGTCGAGCGCTGGGACGCCGCGACGGGCGAAGTGCGCGCGCCCGGAGCCGATCCCGGCGTCGCAGCCGTATGCGCCGAACTCCCCGCCCTCCTCGAACGACTCGCATGCCTCGGCGTGGCGAGCGCGCACATCGAGGAGAAGGGTGGTCGCGCCGTCGCCGTCCACACCCGCCGCACACCGGACCCGGAGGAGGCGCTCGATGCGTTGCAAGCCCCACTCGCCGAACTCGCCGGACGCCACGGTCTGATCGTCGAGCCCGGCCGCATGGTGCTCGAAGTGCGCCAGCCGGGCATGGACAAGGGCGTCGCGCTCACCGCCCATGTACGGGAGTCCGGCGCCTCCGCGGTGCTCTACGCCGGTGACGACCTGGGCGACCTTGCCGCTTTCGACGGCGTCGAGCGCCTGCGCGCGGAGGGCATCCCCGGCGTCCTGGTCTGCAGCGGCAGCACCGAGGTGACGGAACTCGCCGCCCGCGCAGACCTTGTCGTCGACGGCCCTGCAGGAGTCGTCGAGCTGCTCGGCGCCCTTGCAGGTGTGTGGGGGTAAAGGATTGTATGAGGATAAAGGATAAAGCAGGTCGAAGCGGGTCGAAACAGGTTAAAGCGCTTCGAGTTGAGCGAGGAACCACCGCTGCGGAGGCAGCGCCGTCGCCGCAGCTGCGAGGCGTTTGGTGCGGGCGGCGCGTTCCGTGGCGCTCAGGGTGAGCGCCTCGTGGAGGGCCCGGGCCGTCTCCTCGGTGTCGAAGGGGTTGACCACGATCGCCTCGTCGCCGAGCTCCGCGAATGCGCCCGCCTCCCGCGAGAGAACCAGCGCGCAGCCCTCCTCCGAGACGACCGGGATCTCCTTGGCGACCAGGTTCATGCCGTCCCTGATCGGGTTGACGAGGGCGACGTCGGCCAGCCGGTAGGCGGCGAGCGAGCGCGCGAAGTCGTCCCTGACATGCAGGATCAGCGGCTGCCAATCGCTGCGTCCGAACTCGGAGTTGATCTCCTCGGCGAGGCGCTGCACGGCCGCGGTGTATTCGCGGTACACCGCGAGATCGTGGCGCGAGGGGTAAGCGAACGCGACATGGACGACGCGGCCATGCCACTGCGGGTGCATCGCCAGCAGCCGCCGGTAGGCGATCAGCCCACGCACGATGTTCTTCGACAGCTCGGTGCGGTCCACGCGCACGATCACCTTGCGGCCCTCGCCGATCTGCGCGCGCAAGTCCGCGAGGCGTTCGTCCACATCGGGGCGGCGGGAGCGCCCGCGTAGAAACTCGGCGTCGGCGCCGAGTCCGTGCACCCCGATGCGGGTGGTCCTGCCTTCGTGCGTGACGGTCAATTCCTCGCCCGTCACCCGGACTTCCGCGCCGAGTACCGCCGCGCAGCAGTCCGCGAAGGCACGCGCCCAGCGGTGCGTCAAAAACGCGGCACGGTCGGCGCCGAGGATGCCGCGCAGCACTTGGGCCGCGATGTCGTCCGGAAGCAGCCGGTAGTAATCCGGCGGGGCCCATGGCGTGTGCGAGAAGTGGCCGATGCGCAGGTCGGGGCGGCGCTCGCGCAGCAGCCGGGGTGTCAGTGTCAGGTGGTAATCCTGGACGAGGACGGCCGCTCCTCGCGCCGCCTCCTCGGCGAGAGCCTCGGCGAAGGCTGCGTTGTATGCCTCATACGATGCCCACTGGGCGCGGAAGTCCTGGTCAAAGACGGGTTCCAGCGGGGTCTGGTAAAGGAGGTGGTGGACGAACCACAGCGTTGAGTTGGCAATGCCGTTGTACGCGTCGGTGAATGTGGCCGCGTCGATGTCGAGCATGCGCACCTGCTGGCCGCCGGTGTCCTCGAGGTCGAGGCGGGTGCGTCCGCGGGCCGCCGCACGGTCCACGTCCGACAGTGCCGCGCACACCCAGATGGCGCCCGCCTCGGGGCCGATGGCGCTCAGTCCGGAGACGAGTCCGCCGCCGCCCCGCCGCGCGGTGAGGGTGCCGTCCTCAGCGCGGCCGTACGACACGGGGCCTCGGTTCGACGCGACCAGGACCTGGGCAGCGGGTCCCTTTGCGGAGCGAGGGGAGGGAGTTGTGGCCATGCGGCCAGAGTAGCGGCCCGCGTTGAGGCGATCGTCCGGTTTTGCACCCGTTGCGGCGCCAGTTCTCGGCGTAGCTCCGCATGCCACAGCATCACTACGGTTGGTTAAGCTTCGTTTTTAACCTCTGTCCGTTTAACCTCTGCCCGCGGTCGGCTTGCTGAGCTGGCCGCGGGTGGTTAAAGACGAAGCTAAATCCGACAGGTGAGCCTTTCGCGCAGCTCCGCCGCGTACTCGGGAATCGTGATCATAGGTGGGCGTTCCTCGGCAGCTACGTCGTGGACGTGTGGCTCAAAACCGCCCTCTGCTCCGCGGCCGAACTGGGTGAGCACCGGCCGTACGAGGTGCGCCCTGGCCAGCCGCACCTGGGCGGTGCGGTAGATCGTCGCGGCCATCCGGCCAAGCGCTTGCCCGTCCTGGTGGCGGTGGTGGCGTACCCCCACGTCCACCTGGGCGAGCGCGTCGAGCCCCACCGTGTTCAGCGCGTCGACGAGCATGCCGAGCTCGATCCCGTACCCGACCGGGAACGGCAGCCGCTCGAGCAGCGAGCGACGGCCTGCGTACTCCCCACCCAGCGGCTGCACAAAACCGGCGAGTTGCGGCCAGTGCAGATTGAGCAGTGGGCGTGCGACGAGTTCGGTGACCCGGCCGCCGCCCGCCGGGACGACGGCTCCGCCGGTCTCCAACGGCCGGTCGTACATTGCTTTCACCAGAGTGATGCCGGGATCGGTCAGCAGCGGCCCGATCGTGCCGTATACGAAGCTCGCATGGAAATCGCGCAAGTCGGCGTCGATAAAGCAGATGATCTCACCGCTGGTGACCAGCAGTGACCGCCACAGCACCTCGCCCTTGCCCGGTAGGGCGGGGATGCGCGGGAGTATGTCATCACGGTGCACCACGCGCGCACCGGCGCGCGCCGCGACCTCGCCGGTGCGATCGGTCGAGCCGGAGTCGAGCACCACCAGCTCGTCGACGAGTGGTGCGGCCTCGCTCATCAGCTCGCGCCGGATCTCCTCGACGATCGCGCCGACCGTGGCCTCCTCGTTCAGCGCGGGAAGCACCACGCTGACGGTGCCGGCCGGACCCGCCGCGCGTTTCGCGGCGAGCAGCAGGTCGAGCGATCGGTCGACGGCGGAGAAGGACCGTCGCTCCAGCCAGCGCTCCACCTCATCAAGCACGTTCGCGTCTCCCCTTGTCTCGCGGTATCTCGGTCTCGCGGTGTCTCGCGGTTCGGACGACTTCATCAAGTGTCCGGGCCTTCGGTTACAGTCTTGAACAACGCGTGTGACCACCTCATGCCCGGGGTCGCCACGTGTGACAAACGCCTGGGTGCATGACGCCCAGGTCATAGAGCTCATCCAGAGGGACTGAGGGAACGGCCCGTTGATGTCCCGGCAACCCTTCTACCGGCCGCGCTGTACTCAGGTGAGGCCACGGTGGGGAAGGTGCCAATTCCGTCCTGCGGCGAAACGCGTCGTGGGGAAGATGAGGAGAGAGGCCTCGCCACATGGCTGTTGAAACTGTTGCATCCACCCTCGGCACGTCTGCCGATTTCGGTCCTGCCGTTGCGCTCTCCTGCCGTGAGTGCGGCGAACGCGTACCGCTCGGCCCGGTCTTCGCGTGCGAGGTGTGTTTCGGGCCACTGGAGGTGGCCTATGAGTTTTCCAGCGGTGACACCGGTGATCCGGAGAGTCTGCGCAAGCAGATCGAGGCCGGGCCCAACAACATCTGGCGCTATGCGCCGTTGCTGCCCGTCCCCGCGGACGTGGCGAGCAAGCCGAATCTGAACCCCGGATTCACCAAGCTGGTCAAGGCGGACAGGCTCGCCCGTGAGCTCGGCATCACCGGTGGCCTGCACATCAAGGACGACTCCGGCAACCCTACGCACTCCTTCAAGGACCGCGTTGTCGCGATCGCCGTCGAGGCCGCCCGCAACTTCGGTCTGACGACGCTCTCCTGCTCCTCCACGGGCAACCTGGCGGGCGCGGTCGGCGCAGCCGCGGTACGGGCGGGCTTTCGCTCCTGCGTCTTCATCCCGCACGATCTGGAGGCTGGAAAGGTCGTCATGGCCGCGGTCTACGGCCAGGACGTGGTCGGGATTGAGGGTACCTATGACGACGTAAACCGTTTCTGCAGCGAGCTGATCGGCGACCCGATCGGCGAAAGCTGGGGCTTCACCAACGTCAACCTGCGTCCGTATTACGGCGAGGGCTCCAAGACGCTCGCGTACGAGATCTGCGAGCAACTCGGCTGGCGACTCCCGGACAACCTGATCATCCCTATCGCCTCCGGCTCACAGTTGACGAAGATCGACAAAGGGCTGCAGGAGTTGATTAAGCTTGGCCTGGTGGAGGAGAAGCCCTATCGGATCTACGGCGCGCAGGCCGAGGGTTGCTCGCCGGTCTCCACCGCCTTCAAGGCCGGTCATGACGTCGTACGCCCGGTCAAGCCGAACACCATCGCCAAGTCACTGGCGATCGGCAACCCGGCCGACGGCCCGTATGTGCTCGACATCGCCCGCCGCACCGGCGGCGCGGTCGAGGACGTCAATGACGATCAGGTGATCGGTGCCATTAAGCTGCTTGCGCGCACCGAGGGCATCTTCGCCGAGACCGCAGGTGGCGTGACCATCGGCGTGTTGAAGAAGCTTGTCGAGACCGGGCAACTCGACCCCGCCGCTGAGACTGTCGCCATCAATACCGGCGACGGCCTGAAGACCCTGGACGCGGTCGCACCCACCACGCACCCGTCCGCGATCATCCGTCCCACCCTTGACTCGTTTCGAGAGGCAGGCCTCGCGTGAGTGTTTCCGTCCGTATCCCGACCATCCTTCGCACCTACACCGGCGGACAGGCCGAGGTCTCGGCCGAAGGCGGCACGCTCTCCGAGGTGATCGAGTCGTTGGAGAAGAACCACCCGGGCATCGCCACCCGCGTGCTCGACGACGCGGGCAAGCTGCGCCGCTTTGTGAATGTCTACGTCAACGACGATGACGTGCGTTTTTCCGAGGGCCTGCAGACTCCGACGCCGGACGGCGCGGGCGTGTCGATCATCCCTGCCGTAGCAGGCGGCTGAACAACGACTCGGCGATTTCACGCCATTTCCCAATGCCCCGTTTGCCATTGCGGAAGACGGGGCATTGGCATCTCTTCAGGCGCGGTAGAGTGAGCCTCGCGTTGGCGGTCCACGTGGTAATCGCACCACTCCGGGCCACCGCCCAAACCTGCTATCCGGCCTTTTCTGGCCACACCGCACCGTCATCTTGCGCTACCCCAGGGTGCGAGCCTGCTGTTTCCGGCAGCAGGGGGTGCGCCAGGGGCGTGCCGGGGGATGTGAAGAATTGCGACAAGTTGTGTTCAAATTTTGGGCGTCATTTGTCGTACTGGTCCGCTATGCCCGGCCCGAGTCGGCCTGAATTCTGGGTGTTTATCCGGTAATTGCCGGACGGCTGAGCAAGGATTTCTCCTCCGGCTGATCTGTTGCGCAGGGCGTTCGTGCGGATACATTCAGCCGCGGTCGACGCGTTCCGGCGCAGGCCCCCCCTGAGCGGGGGGTGAAAGTCATGACCCGCGATCCGCGCAGTGCGGGTCCGTGTAACAGGGCGTAACAGGGCCAGTAATAGGGGAGTTAGGGATGGCTGAGGGCACCGTCAAGTGGTTCAACGCGGAGAAGGGATACGGCTTCATCGCGGTCGACGGTGGTGCGGACGTCTTCGTGCACTACAGCGCGATTCAGATGGACGGCTACCGCACTCTCGAAGAAGGCCAGCGGGTCGAGTTCGATATCTCGCAGGGTCAGAAGGGGCCCCAGGCCGACATGGTCCGGATCGCAGCGGCCGGCTGACCTCCGCCGCACCGCGCCACGAGACCTCTTCCAAAGGGCCCGCACCCCACCGCTCGGACGGGGGATGCGGGCCCCTGCACGCCCGCGCCCTTATGGGAGGCCCTTCGGGCCGCTCTTGCGCCCGCCCGTCGCCCGACCGCCACCCCTCATGGAGGCCCTTCGGGCCGCTCTTGCACTCTGGGGGGCAGAGTGCTAATCATTGGCGTTAGCACTCTGACGTTGAGAGTGACAGAAGGACCGGGTCGGTGAGGCCCGTTCGACCGCCGGGAAGGGACCGGCGATCGGCAGGCCGTCCGTCGCGGGCGCCAGCGCGGTCCGGAGCTAGCCACCCCGTCCGGGAGGACCACTTCATATGGCCAAGATCATCGCGTTCGACGAGGAGGCGCGGCGCGGCCTCGAGCGCGGGATGAACCAGCTCGCCGACGCCGTCAAGGTGACCCTCGGCCCGAAGGGCCGCAACGTCGTCCTCGAGAAGAAGTGGGGCGCCCCCACGATCACCAACGATGGTGTGTCCATCGCCAAGGAGATCGAGCTCGAGGACCCGTACGAGAAGATCGGCGCCGAGCTGGTCAAGGAGGTCGCGAAGAAGACGGACGACGTCGCCGGTGACGGTACGACCACCGCGACCGTCCTCGCCCAGGCACTCGTCAAGGAAGGCCTGCGCAACGTCGCCGCCGGCGCTAACCCGATGGCTCTCAAGCGCGGCATCGAGCGTGCCGTCGAGGCCGTCTCCGCCGCCCTGCTGGAGCAGGCCAAGGACGTGGAGACCAAGGAGCAGATCGCTTCGACGGCCTCCATCTCTGCCGCCGACACCCAGATCGGTGAGCTCATCGCCGAGGCGATGGACAAGGTCGGCAAGGAAGGCGTCATCACCGTCGAGGAGTCGCAGACCTTCGGCCTCGAGCTTGAGCTCACCGAGGGCATGCGCTTCGACAAGGGCTACATCTCCGCGTACTTCGCGACCGACATGGAGCGTATGGAGGCCGTCCTCGACGACCCCTACATCCTGATCGTCAACTCCAAGATCTCCGCGGTGAAGGACCTGCTCCCGCTGTTGGAGAAGGTCATGCAGTCCGGCAAGGCGCTGCTGATCATCGCCGAGGACGTCGATGGCGAGGCTCTGTCGACCCTCGTCGTCAACAAGATTCGTGGCACCTTCAAGTCCGTTGCCGTCAAGGCCCCGGGCTTCGGCGACCGCCGCAAGGCCATGCTCGGTGACATTGCCATCCTCACCGGTGGCACCGTCATCTCCGAGGAGGTCGGCCTCAAGCTGGAGAACGCCGGCCTGGACCTGCTCGGCCGCGCCCGCAAGGTCGTCATCACCAAGGACGAGACCACCATCGTCGACGGTGCCGGCAACAGCGACCAGGTCGCGGGCCGGGTCAACCAGATCCGCGCCGAGATCGAGCACTCGGACTCCGACTACGACCGCGAGAAGCTCCAGGAGCGCCTCGCCAAGCTGGCCGGCGGTGTCGCTGTCATCAAGGCCGGCGCGGCCACCGAGGTCGAGCTGAAGGAGCGCAAGCACCGCATCGAGGACGCGGTGCGCAACGCC